>JAZQQA010000074.1:0-2410 GCA_045628825.1 Agathobacter sp. | reverse complement strand
TTGGTATAGCCAATGTACATTGGTTTGCCTTCTACATCCACAAGTTCCTCAAAAAGGACCTCCTGCTTTGTGCCAAGATAGGAGTCACGGTATTCCTTTGACATCTTTGCTTCAAGTTCTAAGAGGATGGCACTTCTTCTCGTCTTCTCCTCTTCCCTGACCTGATGATCCATGACTGCTGCCCTGGTCCCCTGGCGCTTCGAATACTTAAAGATGTGCATCTCGTAAAAATGAATGCGCTCCAAATATTCCTTCGTGGCTACAAACTCTTCTTCTGTTTCTCCAGGGAAGCCTACAATCACATCCGTCGTAATGGCTGGATTCTTAAAGTACTTGCGCAGAATGTTGCAGCCCTCTTCGTATTCTGCGGTATTATATTTGCGGTTCATGCGCTCTAGGGTCGCATCACAACCACTCTGCAGTGACAGATGGAAGTGCGGGCAGATTTTGGTGAGTCCTGCCAGTTCCTTTGTAAATTCATCTGTCACAACACGAGGCTCCAGTGAGCCAAGACGAATACGCTCGATACCGTGAATCTTATGAATTTCCTTGATAAGGTGAAGCAGATTGTCCCCTGTGTCCACGCCATAGGAGCTAAGATGAATTCCAGTAAGTACCACCTCTTTATAGCCTTGGAAAGCAAGTCCTACCACTTCCTTAACCACGCTATCCAAAGAACGGCTTCTTACGCGACCTCTTGCATAAGGGATAATGCAATAGCTGCAAAACTGATTGCATCCATCCTGTACCTTAATAAATGCTCTGGTATGCTCCGCTGTCTTTGTCAGCTCCAATTCCTCAAAAGGCTGTCCCTTCGCATTGATATCGATGACTGCATCATTTCTTTCTGCCACATCATCGCCGGTTCTTCCTTCTCGCATTGCAAATACAGCTTCGAGTCTTTCCACCAGTTCATGCTTCATATTGTTGCCAAGAATCAAATCAATGGCTGGATCAAGAAGTGCTTCCTCCTCCTTGGTCTGCACATAACAACCAGTACCAACCACAATGGCATCTGGATTCTGCTTCTTGGCCTTATGAAGCATCTGTCTTGATTTGCGGTCTGCCATGTTGGTTACCGAGCAGGTATTGATGACATAGACATCGGCTTTTTCTTCAAATGGCACGATTTCATATCCCGCTTTTTCAAGCAACTGCTGCATGGCTTCCGTCTCGTATGCATTTACTTTACACCCTAAATTGTGTAATGCTGCTTTTCTCATTCTATGTATTCCTCATTGACTTTTCGAAAGAAAACATTTACTATCTAGTCAGAAAGATTAATAAGGAGGTTTTCTTATGAAAACAGTTCAAATTTCATTAAATTCCATTGGCAAAGTAAAATCTTTCGTTAATGCAATTTCACAGTTTGACTTCGATTTTGATTTAATCTCAGGTAGATACGTAATCGACGCTAAGTCTATTATGGGTATCTTCAGTTTGGATCTTTCTAAGCCTATCGAGCTTGCAATCCATACTGAGAACAACTTAGATGAAATCATGGAAGTATTGAAGCCATACTTAATCGAGGAGTAATCTCTTCGATTTTTCCCAATAAGAAGAATGATTTAGGAAGACCGAGTATTCTCGGTCTTCTTTTTTTAATCAAAAATGTTTTGCTCGCTTGTACGCACATGCAAGCGCAAAGTGCTTATTCTGCGTCTACCATAATCACTTCTGTGGTCTCAATGGCAGTCTTCATCAATTCATCAATCTTCTCTGCCAAATGAGTCTCTGACTTCTTGATGTACTCAAGCTTTGGCTTAGTAACTGGATGCCTTGCTACGAAGATCGTACAGCAATCCTCAAATGGAAGGATGGATGTCTCATAGGTATCAATTTTCTCTGAAATTGCCACAATGTCCTGCTTGTCCATAGCAATACATGGACGGTATACAGGAAGGGTACATACCTCGTTGGTAACAGCAAGAGACTGCATGGTCTGGCTTGCTACCTGTCCAATACTCTCACCCGTTACAAGAGCAAGACAATCTGACTCCTTTGCAAAATGCTCAGCAATCATCATCATATAACGACGCATAATGATGGTAAGCTCATCATGTGGGCACTGCTCATAGATATAGAGCTGAATATCGGTAAAGTTAACGACGTTAAGCTTAATTCTTCCGGAATAACGAGCTACCTTCTTGGCAAGGTCTACAACCTTTTGCTTTGCACGCTCGCTGGTATATGGTGGCGCATGGAAGTAGGTTGCCTCAATGGTAACACCACGCTTTGATACCATGTAACCTGCAACTGGGCTATCAATTCCACCAGAAAGAAGAAGCATCGCTTTTCCTGCAGTTCCAAGTGGCATACCGCCAGGTCCTGGAAGCTCGGTCGAATAGATATTAATCTGGTTACGTACCTCGATATGAATCATCACATCTGGGTTATGCACATCTACCTT
>JAZQQA010000073.1:0-5184 GCA_045628825.1 Agathobacter sp. | reverse complement strand
TGCATGTTTGCCTGATACTTCTCTGGGCTCTCCAAGTAATCGTCAATGGCCTTACGATAGGTTCTTGCAACCGTCGCTACATAAAGGACTGTCTTCATACGACCTTCGATCTTATAACTATCGATTCCTGCATCTACAAGGTCTGGAATGTGTTCAATCATACACAAATCCTTTGAGTTGAAGATGAAGGTTCCACGGTCATTCTCATAGACTGGCAAATATTCGCCAGGGCGCTTCTCCTCTACAACAGAATACTTCCAACGACAAGGATGGGTACAAGCTCCCTTATTCGCATCTCTGCCTGTGAAGTAGTTGGAAAGCAGACATCTTCCCGAATAAGAGATACACATTGCACCATGAATGAAGGTCTCAATTTCCAGCTCATCTGGAATATTGGCACGAATCTCTTTAATCTCGCGAAGGGATAACTCTCTTGCGGATACCACACGGGCCGCGCCAAGCTTGTGCCAGAACTGATAAGTACCATAGTTGGTATTGTTAGCCTGGGTGCTGACATGTCGCTCAATGGAAGGGCACTCCTCTCCAGCAATCATGAAAATAGCTGGGTCTGCAATAATAAGAGCATCTGGTCGATCAGGCTTCATGGCCTCAAGCTCTCTAAAATACTCTCTTACACCATCAAGGTCATAATTATGGGCTAAGATATTGGCGGTGACATATACCTTTACCCCATGGTCATGCGCAAATTTGATACCCTCTGCCATCTCTTCTGGAGTAAAATTCTTCGCCTTCGCACGAAGTCCAAAGGCTTCTCCACCGATATAAACAGCATCTGCTCCATAGATGACTGCAATTTTTAATACTTCCAGACTGCTTGCTGGACATAACAATTCAATTGGTCTCATGTATCTTCCTCCACTGGCCAATTATTTCTTCACTGAAACGGTAATGCCATCCCCCACAGGAAGAATAGCGGTTGTTAATGCTTCATTGTGAGTCAACTCGTAGATGTATTCTCTCATACGCTTATAAATCGTACGATTTCTACGCTCTACAATGTAGTGTGATTCAATGATATCGCCCTCTTGCAATACATTGTCAGAAACCAATGTTCCACCACTTCTCAGCAAGCGAAGAATCTCTGGCATCCAGGTAATGTACTGTCCCTTGGCTGCATCCATAAAGATAAGGTCATATTCCTCAGTCAGTGTTGGCAGAATCTCCTGGGCATCTCCCTCTAGTAAGGTGATGCGTTCTTCCATTCCTGCACGGACAAAGTTCACCTTTGCAATTGGAATACGCTTATCATAATTTTCGATGGTTATAATCTGTGCATCCGAATAGGTTGCCATAAGGATTGAGGAAAAACCGATAGCGGCTCCCACCTCCAAAATCTTTTTCGGACGAGTCATTGCAAGTAAGGTCTTAAGATAGGTCTGCATCTCCTTACGAATGATTGGGACATAGGTCTCTAAGGCCTCTTTTTCAATGACATCCAGAATTTCGGTATTGCCTGTATCAAAAGAATTGATAAAGGTCACCATTCGTTCGTCAACAATCATTTTTTCTCCTAAAATCAAATACGTCTATGCGAGACAAAAGCCGGGACACGTAAGACCCGGCAATGTCAATCATGCTTATACTAGTTTTGAGTAGCTTCTGTTGTCGGAGGTGTCTGTCCATCTCCGTCCCCTTCTACCGTCGCGGTTCCTTCGTCCTGTCCACTGGCTGACGTAGTTTCATCAACAGTCTCTGCCACACGCGTACTAATCACCGCCATCATCTCCTTGATTCCCATACAGGTATTCAAGGTATACGCACCAGGAATTGCCTTGCCTGAATATGCGGACAGCTTGATCTGAATATATCCAAGATTCTTATCGCGAATCAATCCCTTATCCGCAAACATGGATGCGATTTCACGGTCTGACATATCATCTTTAATCAGAACTGGAACATCACGTCCTGGAGCTGCACTCATGGCCGGCTCTGTAAATACACGATATCCAAAATCGTAACCTACCATAGCAAGCTGTACTGTCGCATAAACAACAGCAAGAATCACCAGGATAGAAAATGCGATACGGATAAAACCAAACAGCGCTTTGTTGCTGCTCTTGCTAGAACTACTCATTTAAACCTCCATAATAATAGGCATAATCATTGGACGACGCTTGGTCTCCTTCCACACGAAATCGCCAAGAGCATCCTTAACTTCATTCTTGATTTTGCCCCAGTCTGTGATGTTATGGTCCATGCAGTACTCCATGGTAGAATTAAGAACTGCCTGCGCCTCATCCATCAGACTTTCTGAATTTCTAACGTATACGAAGCCTCGAGACACAATATCAGGACCAGCAAGTACCTGACCACTGCCACTCTCTAAGGTCATAACGACGATAATAATACCATCCTCTGCAAGCTTCTGGCGATCACGGATGACGATGTTGCCGACATCACCGACACCAAGTCCATCCACCATGATGTTGCCTGTTGGAACGGAACCTACTACATCGGCTCCATCCTCATTGATTGCAAGCACATCTCCTGCAGAAAGAATCTTAATATGCTCACTATCCCAGCCAAGCTCCTTTGCAATGTTGCCCTGGGCAACCATGTGCTTATACTCTCCATGGACTGGAATCGAATACTTTGGATTCACCAAAGAATAAATCAGCTTAATATCTTCAGCACAAGCATGTCCCGATACATGCACATCCTGTGAGATAACATTGGCACCTCTTGCCATAAGCTCATTGATGATACCTGTAACCGATTTCTCATTACCTGGGATTGGGCTACTTGAAAAAACGATAGTATCGCCTGGCTTAATGCTCACCTTACGGTGCATGCCAGATGCCATACGAGAAAGAGCTGCCATGGTTTCTCCCTGGCTTCCAGTTGTAATAATAACTGTCTTCTCATCTGGATAATTGCGAAGCATCTCGGTCTCAATCAGGATGTTATCTGGTAAAGACAGATAGCCAAGTTCTGACGCAATGCTAATGATATTGACCATGCTTCGTCCTTCAATGGCTACCTTACGTCCATACTTATCTGCGCAGTTAATAATCTGCTGTACACGGTCTACATTGGATGCAAAGGTTGCAATGATAATTCTAGAATCCGTGTGATCTGAGAAAATAGATTCCAAGGTCTTACCAACGGTCTTCTCTGACATGGTGGAACCAGGTCTTTCTGCGTTGGTGGAATCACACATCAAGGCAAGTACACCCTTCTTTCCAATCTCACCAAAACGTGCCAAATCAATGGCATCACCAAATACTGGTGTGTAATCAATCTTAAAGTCACCTGTGTGAACTACAATTCCTGCAGGTGAATAAATCGCAAGGGCCGCAGCATCCTGAATACTGTGATTGGTTTTAATAAACTCTACACGGAAACAGCCAAGATTGATATGCTGTCCGTATTTTACCACCTTACGCTTTACCTTATCGAGCATATCATGCTCTTCCAATTTATGATCAATGATGCCAATCGTAAGCTTTGTTGCGTAAATTGGCACATTAATATCGCGAAGCACATAAGGAATCGCACCGATATGATCCTCATGTCCGTGTGTAATAAAAAAGCCCTTCACTTTATCGATATTGTCCTTCAGATAAGTCACATCTGGAATAACAAGATCGATACCAAGCATATCATCCTCTGGGAATGCAAGACCACAGTCAACAACGATGATGCTGTCCTCATACTCAAAGGCAGTGATATTCATTCCGATCTGGCCTAAGCCACCAAGTGGAATGATCTTGAGCTTGCCTGTATTAACTTGTTCTTTTTTCTTCAAAATTTGCCTCCTATCTTATTTCCGAACACTAAAACTGAATTTTGGTATCCTCGTCCGCAAGCTCAGAAAATACTTTAGCAATGGCAGCAAATTCTACATCATCCTCTACCATTTCATAAAGTACTTCCTCACCTTCCGTGAGAATTTCTTTGAGAATATATGCCTCACAATCTCCTTCCTCTGCTCCCTCAGATACAAGAAGATATTTTGTTCCGTTTAATTGTGTCTCCTCCTCAACTGCGAATTCTACTTCTTCGCTTGTCTCTGGATCAATAAAAATAATTTTTTCCATGGTTACTCCATTTTATTCTTCTGGTTGTCTAAATAGTTCAAATACTCCTGTAGAATCAGCATGGCTGCAATTTCATCTACATATTTCTTACGGTCTTCCCTACGAATGCCCATCTCAATCATGGCATCATCTGCGGCAACGGTGGTAAGTCTCTCGTCCCACAGAATTACTGGAAGACCTGTGCGCTTTTCCAGCATTGCAGCGAACTCTCTGGTCTTCTCACAGCGCTCGCCCTCCGTATCATTCATGTTCTTCGGCAAACCAAGAACAATACGGTCTACGCCGCCATAGCTTTCAATAATTGCCTCAATTCTTGCTAATGTTTGGCGCAATTTATTAGGCGCCTGTCTACGAACGATTTCCACTCCCTGTGCAGTCATAAGGAGCTCATCGCTAATAGCGACACCACATGTCTTGGATCCAAAATCCAAACCTAATATACGCATTCTATTTCTCCCAAGCTCTCTTGGCGATGTAAGACTTAAGAACCTCTTCCACCAGCTCATCACGCTCAACCTTCATAATCAGGCTTCTTGCGTTCTTATGGCTTGTAATATAAGTTGGGTCTCCAGACATAATATATCCAACCATCTGATTTACTGGATTGTAGCCCTTTTCTGTCAAGGCCTGGTAAACCATCTGAATGACATCACTTACCTGAAGTTCCTGCTCCTTTTGAACTGTAAAAAATTGGGTGTTGTTAATATCCTGCATATCTTACCTCTCATTCGTACATTTCATTGTAACCCAAAAGTACCGAAAGTACAAGTTATTCCATGAGATAAAGGTCGTCTGTTATGGCCCTTACAATGGTGCCAGACCTAAGCTCATTTACAAGGCTTTGCTCACTTTCACAAGCCACACGTAAGTACTCTTTGGTATAGCCAATGTACATTGGTTTGCCTTCTACATCCACAAGTTCCTCAAAAAGGACCTCCTGCTTTGTGCCAAGATAAGCGTCACGGTATTCCTTTGACATCTTCGCTTCAAGCTCTAAGAGGATGGCACTTCTTCTCGTCTTCTCCTCTTCCTTAATCTGATGATCCATGACTGCTGCCCTGGTACCCTGGCGCTTCGAATACTTAAAGATGTGCATCTCGTAAAAATGAATGCGCTCCAAATA
>JAZQQA010000072.1:0-2948 GCA_045628825.1 Agathobacter sp. | reverse complement strand
TACGAGGATTTATCAAGCCATGGCTACATGAATTATGGCGTTGGAATTGTAACCGACAACTTTGTGCGACGAAGCAATGTGAATGTGGTACCTCTGTTAAAGCCAATCACTTACCGCTTCAATTCCAACATGGGCGGCTATTTGTTCCTCGAGATTACGCCATCCCTTTTTACCGATGCCATGGATAACATCGACATCGCACCAGGGGATAAAATTGTTATTACCTTAGGCGAGCATTCCTATGTCTATCGAGACGCAGAACTCGTTCCTCTGACACTTGATGCACCAATTGCAGAACTGGAAGCTCTGACCTTAGATGGCACCGACTATCACGTCGTGACCCAGGATTTGAACCGCAAGAATGTAAGCGTCAGCCAATTAATTGCAGAGCAAAATATGCATGCCAACATGCGTATCTTCTACCGATTGATTTTACTTCTCTTCTTTGTACTGGCATGGGTTGGTGTTATGCTCTATGGCATCTTGGGAAGGGTTATAAATGATCCTGTGTCCAAAATCCAAAAGCGTCTCACTGAGATTTCTGGCGGAGACTTTTCCCGCGACATCTCTATCGAGTGGCCACATGAGCTTGGAGAAATTGGAACCGGTGTAAACAACCTGGCAGAGAACATAGAAAAACTGATTGAAACCCAGATTAAGGACGAGCGTGAAAAACGAGATTTGGAATACAAGGTATTGCAAACACAGATCAATCCGCACTTCCTATACAACACCCTTAACTCCATCAAATGGATGGCGCAGGTACAGGGTGCTACGGGAATCACAGAAATGACCACTGCTTTGTCCAGACTATTAAAGAGCGTTTCCAAGGGAACCAACCTTTTGATTCCGCTCTCAGAAGAGATCAATCTGTTAAAGGATTATTTCACCATCCAGCAGTACCGCTATGGCGGAACCATTACCATGGACATTGTTTCGGATGGAAATTTTGATGATTGCTCCATTTTAAAATTCACCCTGCAGCCACTTGTAGAAAATGCAATTTTCCACGGAATCGAGCCAACTGGCGAAGCAGGAACCATCACGATTCACCTTTATGAAGAAGGGGATAGTCTTCGTATCGATATTACAGACGATGGGGTTGGAATGGATGAGACTACCATCTCACGTGTGTTACTAGACAACAGTCTCAACAAATCAGACTTCTTTAAAGAGCTTGGTATCAGCAATGTACACAAGCGCTTACAATACGAGTTTGGCGAGGAATATGGTATCACCATTACAAGCAAGCTCGGCGAATACACGACTATGTCGATTCGCATTCCAAAACACACTTTAGAAATGGATTCGTAATATGTATAAGTTATTGATTGTCGACGATGAACCACTGGTTCAAGTAGGAATTAAATCTATGCTTCCATGGTCCACCATGGGAATTGAAATCGCAGGCATTGCCGCAAATGGCAAGGCTGCCCTTGAGATTATCGAAAAGGACCACCCGGATATTGTAATTACCGATATCAAGATGCCAATTATGTCTGGTCTGGAGCTTGCAGAAGAATGCCAGAAGCGCTTTGACGGGAAGCCATATTTTATTGTCCTTACCAGCTATGAGGATTTTGAGCTCGCTAGACGCGCCCTTACTGCCAGAGTCAGCGACTACCTGGTGAAGCTTGATTTGACTCCAGAGCAGCTACGTGCATCTGTGGAAAAACTGATTGGTATTCTTGACAAGGAAAAGGCGCAGGCGCCAAAGCAGGAACAGGAAATCACACCAATCGCATCTTATCGTGATAAGTTCTTTATTAGTTTACTCTGCAACCTTTTTGCAGACCGCGAGCAATTTGAACTACAGGCCAAGGAGTTATCACTTTCTTTTGACCTTCCGTATTATTTGTGTTGCTACTGCGAAGTCATCGGTCCAGCAGAGGCACAAATTAACCTCTACCACAGCGCCTTCCAGATGGCGCAGAATCTGACCAACAAGTATATGAAGTCCCATGTCACCATGTTGGATTTGCACCACTTTGCTATCATTTTTTGCAAGGAAGAATGCTTTGTATTGGATGAGGTGTCCTCGATCTTACAGAATATTAGCAATACACTGAGCAATTACTACAACGTAAAGCTTCACGCAGGCATCGGAACCAAGGTATCGGATCCCCTTGCTATTACTGAGTCGTACCAATATTCCCGTGATGCGCTCACCACGGCAAACGAAGAGCACCCAATTGTGGTCTTCCAGGAAAACGCTGTGATTCCAAAATCTTCCTTCAACTTCTCGCTATTTAAGGATAGCCTGGCACAAGCCTTTGAAGAATATGATGGAGAACGCTTGCAAAGCATTCTTTCAGAAATCATCGATCTGTTCAAAGCGCATCCAGGACATTATTTGCAGGCCATGGATTTTGCCAGCAATCTGCTGTACTTATCCATCTCTCTACTTCCAAATGGGGAAGAGACGGTAAACCAGATCTTTGAAGATAACAGCAAGGGCTATCAAAGCCTCTACGCCCTTACCACCATGGATCAGGTCATCGCCTATGTGAACAACTTCAGCGAGCGTCTTTGCAACTACTTTACAGAGCGTCGCAAGGAAGTCCGCAAGCCAATTGTTGCGCAGGTAAAGCGCTACATTCGCGACAACATTTCAGAGCGTCTGACCCTTAATGAAGTGGCCGCCGTATTTGGTATTAGCCCAAACTATCTCAGCCAGCTTTTCAAGAAATACAATGACTGCGGCTTTAACGATTACATCACAAATTGCAAAATCGACGAAGCCAAACGCCTGTTATCCGAAGGTGGATATAAGGTGTATGAAGTCGCCGATATGCTTGGTTTTGAAAGTGCTTTTTATTTTAGTAAGGTATTCACGAAGGTGGTTGGTATTCCACCTACTGAATATCTGAAATAACTACCATACAAGAGTATGTCCAATTTCTGTTGTCTCCTTCTTGTCAAAGACGATGACGTTGCCGAATCCTAGG
>JAZQQA010000071.1:0-4121 GCA_045628825.1 Agathobacter sp. | reverse complement strand
CCGAGATTACCGTAATCCCAAGTATTTGCAAGACCACCGTAGATTTCAGAACCTGGATAAACAAATCCTCTAGCTTTTGCTACGGATACAATTTTGTCCATTGTCTTTTCCATAAAAATTTCCTCTTTCCTAATCTATCTTTTTTAATGAGTAACAGATTAATAATTTCAAGATATTATACACTTTCAGCGCAGGCATTTCAACCAGACTTTTCGCTGATTTTATAATATTTCTACCCGAACATCTCCTCCAAAGTCTGCAAGGATTTGAAGGTGTGATGCACGTAATGATCCATGTATTGCTTCATGAGTTTCACAAACTCTTCAAGCACCTCTTCCTTGAGTGCAAAGGAATAGACTTTTCCAATGGGAGATGCCACCACGTACTGTAAGGTATACAAAAGGGATGGTCCGATTTCGATGCCTCCCATATCCTTAGCACATTTCTTACAGAAGACTCCACCACGATGCACACTAAAAATCGATAGCTGTTCCTTGGTCCTGCAGTGAATACACTGATATACTGTAGGTCCCTCGCCGTTGATGGTCATGGCCTTAAGTTCAAACACCGCTCGCACCAGACGCCTATCATAGTTTGCATTCGACAAAGCGCGTAGGGATTGGTAAAGGAGCTTTAGCATTTCCTTCTCGTCTGCATTCTCCTGACAATAGTACTCTGCAAACTCCATAAAGTACATGCCCATATAGGCTGCCTCTGGATCCATGGTGAGTTCACGGAAATAGTTGCTGATGGTAGCCTTTGATAAGGTATAAGCACTTTTCCCCTCAAAGACCTCAAACTCACCGAAGCAAAAAGGATTGGTCGCCGCCATCAGGGTACTGTTTGGCCTTTTTGCACCCCTTGCAAAAGCAGTGATTTTCCCACGCTCTCTGGTCAATATGGTGATTCTTTTGTCGTAATCCCCCACAGGCATGGAGGTGAGTACCATACCGGTCACTACTTCTGACTGTCCCATTGCTTCTCTTACTTACCTACTCTTCTTCTCTGTATCCAAAGTTCTTGATGAGGAAGTCACTGTCTCTCCAGTCCTTCTTCACCTTAACCCAAAGCTTCAGGTTGACCTTCTGCTCTAAAAGCTTTTCAATCTCATATCTTGCATTGGTGCCAATCTTTTTGAGCATGGCGCCCTGCTTACCAATGATGATGCCCTTGTGGCTATCACGCTCACATACGATGGTGGCATCAATGTCATAGATTTTCTTCTTGCGATCATATTTCATCTGATCAATTCCAACTGCGATGCCATGTGGAATCTCATCGCTTAATGCGTGAAGCGCTTTCTCACGAATGATCTCTGCCACAATAGCACGCTCTGGCTGATCCGTAATGGTATCCTCATCGTAGAACATTGGTCCGTATGGAAGATACTTAAAGATACAGTCAATGAGCTCGTCCGTATTCTGACCACGGAGTGCTGAAGTTGGAACGATTTCGGCGAAATCATAGAGCTTACGATAGGTATCGATAAATTCAAGCACCTTATCCTTTTCTACGGTATCCATCTTGTTGATGACAAGAATGACAGGTGTCTGCACCTTCTTAAGCTGCTCCACAATGTGCTGCTCGCCTGCACCAACGAAGTTGGATGGCTCCACCAGCCACATAATCACATCTACTTCGTTCAAGGTCTTCTCTGCCACATTCACCATGAACTCACCAAGCTTATTCTTGGCCTTATGAATACCTGGTGTGTCAAGAAAAACGATCTGACCTTTTTCCATATCTGTGTATACCGTCTGAATGCGGTTACGTGTGGTCTGTGGCTTATTAGAAGTAATGGCAATCTTCTGACCGATCAAACGATTCATCAGTGTGGACTTGCCCACATTTGGTCTACCAATAATCGTAACAAAACCAGACTTAAAATTTTCTGTCATAATACTCTCCTCCGGGGACGGTCCTTTTGCCACGCACATGTGTACTTTGCCACGCACATGTGTACTTTGGCGCGAGTAGCGTCTGGCGCGGGTAGCGCCCCTCAACTATCCCAACAGCTTCTCTACCGAATCAAAAAGATCCTCTGCTGCCTTAATGTTATTCTCGTTTCCAATGACGCAAAGCAAATTGTCACTAAGAGCTGCTTCCATCATTGGTGCAAGCGCACGAATATCCTCTACGGTTGCAAAAAGGATTTCATTTCTTTCCTTTTGCAAATCTTCTGCGGTAATACCTGCAAGGAAGAGACTCATAGAGCGGTCGCCCTTTGCCTCTGGATTCATTGGAGTATCAAGGGCTCCAAAGGTTCCGATGATGTACTTGGTCATATCGCGCTCATCCGGATTAAACTGGCGCAAATACTCTGGAACACCTTCAAAAATGGCATTGGTATTCTCCAGATTCGGATCACGGTAAGAATTGAAGTAGACCTCTCCTGTACGAAGGAAGTTGCCACCACATCCATATGCACCGCCCTTTACACGGACATTAATCCACAAGTAATCATAACTCATGATAATGCGCAAAATGCGAAGAACGCCTGTATATGCATAGCCATGCTTTAAGAAATTGCCGGCTCTTGACACATACTGAATCTGGGATGCATCGGAAAATCCCTCACGCTTTCCAGTCACAGCAATGGCTGTTAATGGTCCAGCTGCTTCTCCACTCTGCAGCTTATTTAAGTGTGCTGCAAGCACAGGCACTGCCTGCTTATACATATCTTCATTTACGGTAAAACTGATGGTCAGTCTCTCACGCACAAAAAGTTTCTTGCTTAAAGCTATCATTTTTCCTACAAGGGCCATTGGGTCCTCATTCATGAGCTTCTCTGCCTCTACAATGGTGCGGTAGAAGGCGATGCCTGTGGTCGCCTCTTTGTAGTATGCATACTTTGATACGCTGGTAAGCGCACGCATGCTAGACACCACATGTCCAGAGGATGAAAGGGCCATCTGAAGGCGCGCCTTGGTCTGTGTTACCAGTTCCTGCAAACGCTTTACAGAATCATACTTGGTGGTGTAAAGAATCTCATCCAAAAGGGCAAGGGACTTGTCCAAATTCTCAGAAAGCACCTTCACCTTGAACTCAAGCTTCACCTTAAGGTTCTCTGGATCTGGTACGTTGTGATACAGTCCAATATTGTTCGAAATACCACCGGTATAGATGTTGATTGCATTAGACAACTCTGCATAACCATAATTCTCGGTATCCATGTAGCCAAGGATAATCGAAAGAAGGCCAAGGTATCCCAAATCCTCCTCTGCCACATCCTCTGCATCAAACATCAGGGTGAAATAATCGATTCCATTGGTATCGATATCATGAAGCATGACACGGATGTCATCGATGGCACCTGCCGTATTAGAAAGTGGAGTAATCTCACGCTTAATATCGTCTCTTGTTAAAAGTGGAAGCTTGCGCAAATCCTCATCCGGAGTTGGCTCCTCCTGGTAAGCAATGAGAGCCTTGGTATCCGCAATCAATTTTGCAATCTCATCGGAAGAAAGACTTGCCTTGTACTCTGCAAGGCGCTTTTCAAGTGCTTCTTCTTCGCCCTTATTCTTCTCACGCTCAGGCTTTATGACAACGGTTGAACCATGGGTGTTGTCAATCAGATATTTTTGAACCAACTGCTCAAAATAGTCAGTCTTTGTCTGCTCCTTCAGGTATGCAAAGGTATCAAGTACCTCTAACTGGTCAAATGGCTTCATGTCATCGAATAACCAGGTACTCATACCAAAAATTCCATATAAAAGTCCTTTAGGGAAGGAGCCAAAGTCTGCCTCACGGAAACGGAACTCAGAACTGTTTAAGGATGCCATAAGAGACTCCTTCAAAAAGCCCTTCTCTACAACCTCATGCAGTTTCTCATCGATAATAGAAAGAAAACGTTCCTTATCCTTCGCATTGGCATTTTTTGCCACAATGGAAAAGACTGGCTGACAGGTTCCGTTGTCATAAGAGCCATAGACATCCTCACCAATGCCAGCATCAATGAGGGCCTGTCTGATTGGGGCGCCTGGAGCGGAAACCAAGGCATAGTCAATAACATCAAAGGCAAGGGAAAGCTCTTTATCCAATGCGTCACCAATGACACGGTTGAATGCCAAATAGGTAGCATTTTCCTCTGGGTCATCGCTGGCAATGGAATAGGTCTCTTC
>JAZQQA010000070.1:0-7175 GCA_045628825.1 Agathobacter sp. | reverse complement strand
ACGTGCTCTGGATAATGCTTTTTGCAATAGTCTGCAATAAATGCCGCATCGTCTATAAACGATTTTCTCTCTGCCATTTTCTTTTCTCCTACCTTCTATTCCTTACTTTACCAGTACTGGTTCCAGTCAGAGTCCAGTCTTGTTAAAGCCTCCATGTAGTAATAGTCACCCCATATGTTGCACTCGTCTACACCATAGTGATTGCAGGTGTTGTATGGGCTGTGGTTGGAATATGTACTGTGAAGTACCAATCCGTTGGAGGTTGCCGCATCCTTTACGGCATAATTGTCGTAGACTGCTTTTACCAGCTTCTTTGCAATGGAGATATACTTTTTTGCCTTTTCTTCCTCCAAATACTTTGCCATCTCAAGCATTCCACAGGCTGCAATGAGCGCAGAAGAAGAATCTCTTGGCTGGTCGTCTCCATCGGTGAACTCAAGATCCCAAAAAGGAACCAAATCCTCTGGCAAATGATCAAGGAAATATTCCGTTACCCTTTCAAACTTCTCGATATAAGTCTCTTCCTTGGTATAACGATAGGCAGCTGCCATACCATATACACCCCATGCCTGGCCTCTTGCCCAGGCAGATCCATCGCGATAGCCCTGGCAGGTGGCTCCGTGATCTGGCGCGCCGGTCTCCATATTGAAGAAGAAGGTGTGCCAGGTACTTGCGTCTTCGCGGATGACATTGGCAACTGCGGTATGGATATGCTTCTCTGCAATGTCATGATACTTCTGGTCTCCTGTCTCCTCAGACGCCCAGTAAAGAAGTGGCAGGTTTAAAAGACAATCAATAATCAAGCGGTAATTCTCAGGCTGATCCATTGGACCCCAAGCCTGAAGGAACTCTCCCACCGGATGATATCTGGTCAAAAGCTGGTCTGCAGCAAGAATCGCTGCACGCTTTGCATCCTCATCCCCTGTCAATTTGTATGCAGCTACGCACGATGGGGTATATAAGAATCCCATGTCGTGATGGTCTACGCTGATTTTTTCTTCGATACGATGTAAAAATGATTGTACTTGTACCTTTGCGGAAGCAAGGAGCTGCTTTTTATACGCTTCTGCCTGTGCATCCCCTGCCTTCTCTGCCAAGTCTCTTATGCACTTCTCATAAGCAAGCCATATTTCTCCCGTCCAGAATCCGTTGGTCCAGTCGGTATTCTCCTCCTGTGGGTAGAAATTATTGATACTATACGCATTTTGAAATTTCTCTGTAAACTCAGGCAGATTTGCAACTACCTGCTCCACACAAAAATTCAGTGCATCCTTTATTTCCTCTGCGTTAATCTCTGTATATTTCTGTAAATCTTTCATTTTTTCTCTTGCCGCGCACGGCTTCCTTTCTTTCAATCCTCTTCTTCACGTCCCAATTCTTGCCTATATAACAATTTATCGTTTCCTTTTCCAAATGAAAATACAAATAATTAGGGAAAGTATGTTGTATTTTGCACATTCGCGCAGAAATATTGCATGGCTTGCCTTCCTCCCTCGTGCTAACATATTGCTAGATGTAAAAAGGAGGAGATTATATGCTATTTCCACAGATTAACAAAGCAAGATCTATCATCGACCTGAATGGTCTATGGAAGTTCAAATTATTAAAAAATGAAGCTGACTTTGTTCCAGGAGAAGAACTCACAGATTTTGAGTGGCTCGCTGTTCCAGCATCCTATAATGATCAAAAGGAGGACCGCGCTTACCGTCGTTTTGCAGGATTATCCTTGTATCAGCGCACCTTTGTCATTCCAAAATCTCTTGGCAACGAGAGGTTGGTGCTCCGTTTTGATGCGGTAACCAACGCATGTAATGTCTATATCGGAAGTCGTCTGGTTACTGAGCACAAGGGTGGTTATTTACCTTTTGAAATCGATTTGACAGGCACCACGCCAATCGGTGAATCTGTGTTGCTGACAGTACTTGTAGATAATCGCGTGAACGGCTCTACCCTTCCTGTTGGTAACGAAAAAGGTACCGCATTCTTCGGCTCTGACAACGCAGGCGTTCCAAGTGTTGAGGCTGGAAAAGAATATCAGGAAGCCATCAATTTGCCAAACTTTGATTTCTTTAACTACTGCGGTATCAATCGAAATGTTCGTATTTATACCACGCCAAAGGCTTTTGTAGAAGACATTACCGTAATTACTTCTATCGCCTCTGACCAGACTACAGGTCTCATTGATTACACCATTGCTAGTACTGCAGAAGATGTCAGTGTTGCACTTATGAGTCGTGAAGGCCAGGTTGTTGCAAGCGCCTCTGGTGCATCAGGAACTCTCACTGTAAATCATGCATGCTTCTGGTGGCCAGCTCCGCTGGATCCATATCTTTATACCTTATGTGTCACTTCTGGAGACGATTACTATGAGTTGTCCGTTGGTATTCGTACTGTACGTGTAGAAGGCACTTCTTTCCTCATTAACAACCGCCCATTCTATTTTAAGGGCTTTGGAAAGCATGAGGATTCTGCAATTCACGGACGTGGTTTTGATCTTACACTTGATGTTAAGGATGTCGGACTGATTCATTGGCTTGGCGCCAACTCTTTCCGTACCAGTCATTATCCATACGCAGAAGAGATGTATGATTTATGCGACCGTGAGGGTATTGTAATCATTGATGAGACTCCAGCCGTTGGTATTGGCGCTGGCGGAAAGGATCCTTATAAGACTTTGAACATTCGTGACCACCATGAAGATGTCCTTCGTGATTTGGTTGCACGCGACAAGAATCATCCTTGCGTTGTGATGTGGTCTATGGGCAATGAGCCAGATACCGTAAGCGCACCAGAATCTGCATTGGAGTACTGGGGCAGCCTGTATAAGTTCACACATTCTCTTGACCCACAAGAGCGTCCAGTTACCTTTGTATGTTGTCAGAACGATTACACCGTGGATCTCGTTACCAGAACCATGGATGTGGTATGTATCAACCGCTACTATGGCTGGTACAATCTAAGTGGTGATTTGGATGCCGCTATGTATGCCATGAATCTGGAATTGGACTTCTGGGATGAAATCGGCAAGCCTCTTATGTTTACTGAATACGGCGCAGATACCGTTGCTGGTATGCACGCCACTGTTCCTGAGATGTTCTCTGAAGAATACCAGGCAGAGTTCTTACTAGAATACGGAAAAGCATTTGATCAAAGACCATATATTGTTGGTGAACAGATGTGGAATTTCGCAGATTTTGGAACCATTCAAGGTCCAATGCGTGCAGATGGCAATAAAAAAGGCCTCTTCACCAGAGACCGTAAGCCAAAGCTTTCCGCACATGTTATGCGTAAGAGATGGACTGAAATTCCAAATTTTGATTATCAAAAATAACTTTTCTTTTTCATACAACACAAAAAGCCACATGCTCAATCGAGCATGTGGCTTTTTACTTCTCATCTTATACGAACAAGATTATTCTTCGTCTGAACCCTCAGCAACAGAATCTGCAAGATCTGCTTCTTCGAAGTCTTCAAACTCATCGAAAGAAATCTCTTCCGCTACGACATCGCTATCAAGCTTGATATCACGATATCTCTTCATACCAGTACCAGCTGGGATGAGCTTACCAATGATTACGTTCTCCTTCATACCAATCAGTGGGTCAACCTTGCCCTTAATTGCAGCTTCAGTAAGAACCTTGGTGGTCTCCTGGAAGGATGCAGCTGAAAGGAATGAGTTGGTAGCAAGTGATGCCTTAGTAATACCAAGAAGAATCTGGGTACCTGTTGCAAGTTCCTTGCCCTCTTCCTCTAACTTCTCATTGAGCTCTAAGAACTCAAGAGAGTCAACCATGCTTCCTGGAAGAAGCTCTGAAGCACCGTTTTCTTCGACACGAATCTTCTGGAGACACTGACGAACGATAACTTCGATATGCTTATCATTGATTTCTACACCCTGGAGGCGGTATACACGCTGTACCTCGCGGAGCATGTAATCCTGTACGGCACGAACACCCTTAATTCTAAGGATATCATGTGGATTTACAGAACCTTCTGTTAATTCATCACCGGCTTCAAGAACAACACCATCTACGATGTTACTCTTAATACGAGAACCGAATGGAATTAAGTAAGCCTTAGTCTCGCCAGTCTCCTGGTTGGTGATGACGATTTCACGCTTCTTCTTTGTATCCTTAATGGTTGCAACACCACCGAACTCAGCGATAATTGCAAGTCCCTTTGGCTTACGAGCCTCGAAGATTTCCTCTACTCGAGGAAGACCCTGAGTAATATCGTTACCAGCAACACCACCGGTATGGAAGGTTCTCATGGTAAGCTGTGTACCAGGCTCACCGATTGACTGAGCAGCGATAATACCAACTGCTTCACCAACCTGAACTGCCTGTCCAGTTGCCATGTTAGCACCGTAACATCTAGCACAAACTCCCATATGTGAACGACAGGTAAGTACAGTACGAATCTTAATGCTTGCGTCTGGTCTAGCCTTTCCTTCTTCTGCATCGAAGAATGGAACGCCCTTCTCATCAAGACCATTTGCAATGATATCAGCAGCACGCTTAGGAGTAATCATATGATTCTTCTTAACGATGACACGTCCATCCTTATCGCAAATAGTATCGCATGCGAAACGTCCAGTAATTCTTTCCTGAAGTGACTCAATTACTTCCTTGCCTTCCATGAATGCTTTTACAACCATTCCTGGAATCTCACGGTTGGTACCTGCGCAACAATCGCTCTCACGAACGATAATGTGCTGAGATACGTCTACAAGACGTCTGGTAAGGTAACCAGAGTCAGCAGTACGAAGAGCGGTATCTGAAAGTCCCTTACGAGCACCATGTGCTGACATGAAGTACTCAAGTACGTCAAGACCCTCACGGAAGTTAGACTTAATAGGAAGCTCAATGGTACGTCCTGTTGTATCAGCCATAAGTCCACGCATACCAGCAAGCTGCTTGATCTGCTTATCAGAACCACGGGCACCAGAGTCAGCCATCATGAAGATGTTGTTGTACTTATCAAGACCAGAAGCCTGTCTAGCACCTGCGTACTCAGACTTTGTTGCAGCTTCATACTCAGCAATAATCTCTTCGATTCTTGCTGTTGGAAGACCCTTAAGAAGAGCCTTAGTAAGCTCATCGTCCATGTTCTTCCATGTCTCAACAACTTCCTTATATCTTTCTTCGTCAGTAATAAGACCTCTCTTATACTGTCTTGTAATCTTATCAACTGTGCTCTGTGCGTTCTCAATCATGAGTGGCTTAACATCAGGCACGGTCATATCAGAAATTGATACGGTCATTGCAGCCTGGGTAGAATACTTGTAACCCATAGCCTTAACATTATCCAAAACTTCTGCTGTTCTTGTAGCACCATGTGTATTGATAACCTTCTCAAGAATCTTCTTGATCTGCTTCTTACCAACATGGAAGTTTACTTCATATGCAAGCGCACCCTCTTCTGTACTTCTATCTACGAAGCCAAGATCCTGAGGAATGTTCTCGTTGAAGATAATAAGACCAACAGTTGCTGGTGTAAATCCAGACACTTCTGTTCCGTCAGCCATAGTAGCTGTACGATATACATAAATTGGCTGGTGCAATGAAATCTCCTTGTTCTCATATGCGAGAAGAGCAAGATTCTCATTTGCAAAGCGGTATCCAAACAAATCCATTGGACGGCAAAGGATACGACGATTGTTATCGGTAACATCCTCAAACCAGATTACATCATATAAATCAAGCTTTGCCTTACCAGTCTTCTTGTCTGGAGTTGTAAGCTTCTTGAGCTCATCAATATCGTTGTATACAGTATCAGAAGATACCTGTGCAACCATCTTAGGGTCATCCTTAAAATCAGCAAGCCTGCTCATTGTAAGGTAATAAACACCAAGAATCATATCCTGTGAAGGAACAGCTACAAGTCCACCGTCAGAAGGCTTAAGTAAGTTGTTAGGTGATAACAACATGAAACGACACTCTGCCTGTGCTTCTACAGAAAGTGGAAGATGTACAGCCATCTGGTCACCATCGAAGTCGGCGTTGAATGCGGTACATACAAGTGGATGAAGCTTAATTGCCTTACCTTCTACAAGGATTGGCTCGAATGCCTGAATACCAAGACGGTGAAGTGTAGGAGCTCGGTTCAACATAACTGGGTGCTCCTTAATTACTTCTTCCAGAACATCCCATACTTCTGGCTGAAGTCTTTCTACCATCTTCTTAGCATTCTTAATATTGTGTGCAGTTCCGTTTGCAACAAGCTCCTTCATAACGAATGGCTTGAACAATTCGATTGCCATTTCCTTTGGCAAACCACACTGATAAATCTTAAGCTTTGGCTCTACACAGATAACGGAACGTCCTGTGTAGTCAACACGCTTACCAAGAAGGTTCTGACGGAAACGTCCGCCCTTACCCTTGAGCATGTCAGACAGAGACTTAAGTGCTCTGTTTCCTGGTCCAGTAACTGGACGTCCACGACGACCATTATCGATTAATGCGTCAACCGCTTCCTGAAGCATACGCTTCTCGTTACGAACGATGATCTCAGGAGCTCCAAGATCAAGGAGTCTTCTAAGACGGTTATTACGGTTGATAATTCTTCTGTATAAATCGTTCAAGTCAGATGTAGCAAAACGTCCACCATCCAACTGAACCATTGGACGAAGATCTGGTGGAATAACTGGGATAACAGTCATAATCATCCACTCAGGCTTGTTTCCAGACTCGCGGAATGCTTCTACAACCTCAAGTCTCTTAATAATACGAGCTCTCTTCTGTCCAGTAGCGCTCTCAAGCTCTGCCTTAAGGTCTGCAGAATCCTTCTCAAGGTCAATTGCCTGAAGAAGCTCCTGAATTGCCTCAGCACCCATTCCTACACGGAATGCGCTACGTCCATACTGCTCACATGCATCCTGATACTCATTCTCTGAAAGAATCTGCTTGTATCCAAGTCCAGTATCTCCAGCATCAAGTACGATGTATGAAGCAAAGTAAAGTACACGCTCAAGAACACGTGGTGATAAGTCAAGGAGAAGTCCCATACGTGATGGGATACCCTTGAAGTACCAGATATGAGAAACAGGAGCTGCCAGCTCGATGTGTCCCATACGCTCTCTACGAACGCTTGACTTTGTAATTTCAACGCCACAACGGTCACAAACTACACCCTTGTAACGAATCTTCTTATACTTACCACAATGACATTCCCAG
>JAZQQA010000069.1:0-4210 GCA_045628825.1 Agathobacter sp. | reverse complement strand
TTTGGAGCTTTGTTGCACCAACTATGGAGCAACGGTTGTATCCATTTTTGTGAATGATAAGGATGGCAATTCCTTGGACGTTGTTCTTGGCTACGATGATGCACAAAGCTATGCAGATAACTGGAGCTATTTTGGAGCAACCGTTGGACGTAATGCCAATCGTATTGCAGGTGCCAAGGTTGTTTTGGATGGCGTAACCTATGAAATTGAGAACAACGACCGTGGCAACAATCTTCACAGTGGTAAGAATGGTCTGAGCAAGGTGCTTTGGGATGTAAAGTGCCAAAGCGAAAACGCAATCACTTTTACCTATGATAGCCCAGCCTTTGATGAGGGATTCCCTGGAAATGCAACCATTGAAGTGACCTATGCAGTTACCGATGATGGAAGATTTGAGATTACCTATCATGGGGTAGCAGATGCTACCAGCGTGTTTAATTTGACCAACCACTGCTATTTCAATTTGAGTGGACACAAGTCAGGAGACGTACTTGCTACCAAGCTTTGGATTAAGGCAAGTCGCTTTACTCCATGTGTAGACGAGAAGTCGATTCCAACAGGAGAACTTGCCCCAGTGGCAGGAACACCATTTGACTTCACAAGTGAAAAGACCATCGGACAGGATATTAAGGCTGACCATCCACAGATTGGATTTGCAGGTGGCTATGATCACAACTTTGTGATTGACCATGAGGGAGATGGAGTGGAGCTTGTTGCAAGAGCAAGAGATGAGGAATCAGGCCTTCAGATGGAGGTGTTTACCGATGCACCTGGCATTCAGCTTTATACAGCCAACGGTATGAAGGAGCCGGGCAAGAATGAGGCGAACTATAACCCATTTGGCGCCTTCTGTTTGGAGACACAGTATTTTCCAAATGCAGTGAACGAGCCAAACTTTGCGTCACCAGTATATAAGGCAGGAGAAGCATACGACAGCAAGACTGTTTATGCATTTTCTGTTATTTCATAGACCAACGTTTCGTAGAGGTAGAAATGAAAGTAGTATTTCTTGATGTAAAAACAATAGGTGAAGATATTGATTTGACACCTTTCAATGCCTTTGGTGAGGTGGTAAAGTATAGTTTTTCCACACCAGAAGAAACCAGAGAGCGCACAAAGGATGCGGACATCATCGTGCTTAACAAGGTGCGCATTGATGAGGCATCCATTGGAGAGGCAGAAAAGCTAAAGCTGGTGTGCGTGACCGCAACGGGTACCAACAATTTGGACAAGGAGTATTTGGCAAAGCGCGGCATTGCCTGGCGCAATGTAGCTGGATATTCCACAGAATCTGTGGCGCAGCATACCTTTGCATTACTCTTTTACCTGTTGGAACACCTGGCATATTATGACGACTATGTGAAGTCGGAGCAGTATGTGGGGGATGTGTCATTTACCCATTTTGAGCATGTGTTCCATGAGTTGTCGGGGAAGACCTGGGGCATCATTGGTCTGGGTAACATTGGGCGACGTGTAGCAGATCTAGCAAAGCTTTTTGGCTGCCATGTGATCTACTATTCGACATCAGGAAAAAATGATCAAAAAGACTATGAGCGTGTGGATTTTGACACACTCCTAAGAGAGAGCGATATTGTATCGGTACACGCGCCGCTGACTGTGGAAACAGAAGGACTTATGAATGCGGCAGCCTTTGCTAAGATGAAAAAGGATGCATTTTTCCTAAATCTTGGACGTGGACCGATTGTAGTAGAAAAGGATCTTGCAGAGGCTTTGGATGCTGGGGAGATTGCAGGAGCAGGACTGGATGTGCTTTCGGTGGAGCCGATGGCTAAGGACAATCCGCTTCGTTGCATCAAGAGCAGTGAGAAGCTCATTATTACGCCTCACATTGCATGGGCAAGTGTGGAAGCGCGTACCAGACTGATGAAGATTATTGCAGGACAAATTACGGACTTCCTGAAAGAGGAAGTCGAATAAGGAATCATGAGCGTTCGGCTGAAATTTGAAAAAAGAAATTTTATATCCTTTGCAGTAGCGTTTTTCGTTGCCTTGGTTTTGTATTTTCGCATGCATTACCCATGGCAGGTGTTGGTGGGGTTTGGCGTTTTCTATTTGTTGATTCGCTGCCTTGATATTACCTTAAATGAGAAATTGCCGTGGCTTTGGACCCTACTACTGTTTGGCATGGGTGCAAGCCTAAATACCTTTTGCGTTCAATATATGCTTCTGGATCCAGAACTCTTTGCGCGGACCAGAGCCCTGAAGTGGTTTTTGAATATCCTGTGCTGCTTGGTGCTATATCTTTTTATGTTCTTGTGTTCGAACAACACCTTGATTAGTTGCCTCATTAGTTCAGGATTTTTGATGTTGCTGGGTCTTATTAATTACTTTGTCTATCTGTTTCGCCAGAATGAAATCATTTTTTCAGATATTCGTTCTGTGGGAACGGGAATCAGTGTGGCGGGGCAATACCAGATCAGACTTCATGAAAAAGGATTGTATGCCATTTTGGCAACGGTGCTTTTTGTGCTTTTTGCAAGTCGCCTTGAGATTGCATTTAAGAAGCGACTTCAGATGAGCGTTATCAATGTGCTGTTGATTACGGCTTGTGTCACAGTGGTTGCATGGAACTGCCTGTATATCAACTGCGAGACCTGGGAGCAAAAGGGTAGCTACCGCAATGGCTTTGTGCTTAATTTCATTTTGAGTATTCGCGACAGCATTGTGGAAAAGCCAGATGGGTATTCTAAAGATGCCATTGCAGCATTGGAAGAGGAATATGTTTCCCCTACCAAAGAGTATGCAAAATGCGACGTAGAAGACCCAACCATTATCGTCATTATGAGTGAGTCCTTCTCGGATCTGTCGGTGCTTGGACCACTTAATACCAATAAAGAATTGACGCCATTTATCGATAGTCTCTCTGAAAATACCGTGAAGGGCTATGCCCTTTCCTCTGTGTTTGGTGCGAAGACGCCGAACTCGGAATGGGAGTATCTGTCAGGACATTCCATGGCATTTTTGCCAGGAGGCTCTGTGGTATATCAGCAGTACATCTCTGATACCCCAACCACCCTGGTGTCATCGCTTAAAAATATGGGATACACCTGTGTGGCCATGCATCCGTATTATGCGACGGGCTGGAGCCGCAATCTTGTATATCCAAATATCGGATATGACGAGATGTATTTTATTGATCACTTTGATCAAAAGCAGGTGCTCAGAAAGTACATTACCGATGAGGAAATGTACAAAAAAATCATAGAGCGCTATGAAAATCGCAGGTCCTCAGAGAAGCTGTTTCTCATGAGTATTAGCATGCAAAACCACGGAGGCTATACGGAAAAGTATAGTAACTTCACGGAAGATGTGGTGAAGCTTGGAGCTTCCTATGAGGATGCCAACCAGTATTTATCCTTGGTGCATACCAGTGATCGACAACTCGAGGATTTTCTTTCCTATTTTGCACAGGTAGAGGATCCGGTAGAAATCGTATTCTTTGGAGATCATCAACCGAGCCTTACCGCAGCCTTCTATCCACTGCTCAACGGCAAAGGAATGACGGGCTTGACCCTAGAGGAACAGGAGGCTTTGTATACCGTTCCGTTTTTCATTTGGACCAACTACGATAGTCCAAGTGAGGAGGTGGAGATTACAAGTCTAAACTACTTGTCCACTATGACCTTGGAGCGTGCAGGACTTGCGCTTCCGACCTACAATCAGTTTATGGCGGATCTGCAGGAGGAGATTCCAGCAATCAACGCACATGGCTATTGGTCAAAGGAAGACAAGGCATACAAGGAAATTACAGAAGCGACCGGTAAGGAAGCTGAGTGGATCTTGAAATATCAGAACTTGCAGTATAACGAAATGTTTGACCGGAAGAACAGTAGCCATCTGTTTTTCCCATACATCCAGAAATAAGGAGACAAAGACGTGAAATTACGGGAGTTATTGGAATTCGATGATATTGTGATTCAGTGTCATGACAACCCAGATGCAGATGCACTGGCCAGTGGCTATGCAGTCTATTTGTATCTGAAGGAGCATGGGAAGAATCCGCGCTTTATCTATGGTGGAAGAACCATCGTAAGAAAAAGCAATCTGGTTCTTATGATTAAGGAATTACAAATCCCAGTAGAACATGTAACGGAACTTAAGGCTCCACAGCTTCTTGTGACGGTAGACTGTCAGTATGGTGGCGGCAATGTGTCCTATTTTGAGGCGCGTCATCAGGCGGTGTTAGACC
>JAZQQA010000068.1:0-5481 GCA_045628825.1 Agathobacter sp. | reverse complement strand
AGCCTTTCCATCGAAGTACTGGTTCATAGCGTTCTGGAACTCTTCGTTACATCCCTGATCGTATGCAGAAATGTTGCTTAAGTCTACAGTCTTAACACCTGCAGAGAACTTGCCAAGTGCGTTCTGTCCGCCAAGGTAAGCATTTGAGATGCTTGTATCGTTTGCAAGCTCATCCATAAGTGACTGATCGTTACAGAAGTCGTTCTTCTCAAGTACGATCTTCTTAAGAACTGCTTCATCAGCTGTCATAGTCTTGATGATGTCAGCAACAAGTGTAGCATTGTCTGTACCAGTTGCAGCACATACCCAAGTACCACCCCAGAAGAATCCCTGAGGTCCTTCAGTTGCACCCCAAAGTCCTGCATTACCTACAGAACCATCTTCTGTACATGACATTGAGAAATCGATGAACCAAGCTGGTCCAAAGTAGCAGAATACGTTACCGGTAAGGAAGAATCCCTTTGACCAGTCATCGCCCCAAAGACCGAATGTATCAGTCTGTCCAGCGTCAACCATTGCCTTTGACATCTCTGCCCACTTAAGAATGTTAGCGTCGATGTTAACCTTGCCATCCTCAACCCACTTAGAGGTTACGTTGTTAGAGAATACACGGTAAGAGTCAGCTGCTGAAGATGTCATATGATATCCAGCTGCCTTCATCTTAGCTGCTGTATCAGCGAATGTATCCCAGTCCTTAACGTACTCCTGAACATCTGCTGGCTCAGAAACACCAAGAACAGACTCAGCTAAGTCACGTCTGTAAATAAGAACACCAGGACATCCCTGCCATGAAGAACCCTTTAACTGTCCCTTAGAATCAGTTACAACGTCCTTTGTGTACTGGAACTGATCTGCGAATACGTCAGCGCCAAGTCCAAGATCTGTAAGTGCCATTGTGTAGTCAGTATCAACATACTTAAGTGCGTAGTCAGCTTCTACTAAGAAGATATCAACCTTCTCATCTGCTGCCTTGCTTTCCTGAGCAATAAGTCTCTCATCGAGATTGTTCTGGTAAGCATTGTCTGTGTTAGCTGTGATTAACCAGTTAACTGTTACATCACCGATTGTACCGGTAACATCGTCAACTACGGTGTATCCTGGGTAGTAAGCTTCTACACGCTCTTTCCACTCAGTGTTCCATACACAGATGTTAAGGACTTTGCCTTCCTCTGTTACTGCTGGAACATCTCCACCTGCTGCCTGTGTTGGTGCAGGAGCTGCTGTCTTGCCACATCCAGCTACCATACCAGCAACCATTGTTGCTACGAGTAATGAACTTAATACTCTTTTTTTCATGTTTACTTCTCCTCCCTTGTTAAAGAAACATATTTTAATTATTTATATCAATATTATGACTACATAATATAGATACCTAGTTAACCGAGCTTTCCAACGGAAGCTCCTTCGTATACCTCACCAGGAATAATAACCTGTTGCGTGAGCGCTGTTTTGGGATTTTCAATCAGTTCAATCAAGCTTAGCGCCGCTTGACTTCCGATTTCCTTGGTGTTCTGTCTCACCGTAGTGAGCTTTGGATCCATATGTCTTGCAACCTTAATTCCATCGTATCCTGCAACGGATATGTCTTCTGGAATTCGAAGGCCTCTTTCCTTGATAGCATTGATACCACCGATGCAAGCAAAGTCATCTGGGTATAAAATGCAGGTTGGTGGATCCGGCAGATTGAGAAGTTCGCCTGTCAATCGATAACACTCTTTCGTGTTACGATAGATACTCGTCTTCACATATGCATCCGGAACAGTAATTCCAAGTTCTTCTGCTGTCCGGTAGAAAGCTGACAATCGGTTCTTGGTAACCGCCGAAACATCTTCTCCATGGATGTAGGCGATTTTTCGATGCCCTACACTATATATATAGGAAAGAAGTTCGCTCATGCCCTTTACATTATCCGAAAGGACTGCCGTCCGATTGTTAAATATATAGTCGATGGTGACGATTGGAACGTCTCCATGAACTAACTCAATTACATCAGGGTCTGTAAAATCGATACAGGCGATAGCCACGCCATCAAACCCTCTATACTTTACATGTTCCAAATATGGCATTCTATTCGGCCGACTCTTGCTGCAATTAATAAAAGTAATGTCGTATCCTTTTTCCTCAGCCGAACTCTTGAAGCTATCCAGAACCGCTGCGAAGTAGTCATGGGTGAGTCCGCTCAGCGCTCCGTCTACAAATAACACTCCTATATTATAGGTACGATTTGTTTTCAAAGCTTTTGCTGCTGAGTTTGGGAAATACCCCATCTCCTTTGCAACTCTACGAATCTCTTCCTTCTTCTTCTCGCTTATGTCCTTATGATCATTGAGAGCTTTACTGACGGTTGCCACTGAGACGTTACATGCAATGGATATGTCTTTCAGGGATACCATTATGTCCTCCAGCGATCTGCGAAATGTTTCTTAATCGTTTTCGTAAGTTAAATATACATCGAGTTGCCCAAATTGGCAACAGTTTTGTCTGATTTTTTGTCAAAATCAACCACTTTTGGCACATTTGTCTATTTTTCATTCTTGGTTTTTAGCAATAAATTACGAAATCCTTTTCGCCCAAAGTCCTATGTAAGCATTTTCATCTAGTACTTTCGTACAATTCCCGTAAAATCGCGTGTTTTTCGCCTTATTTTAACTTGCATTTCGTCATTTTCTACTATATACTACGGGTAAGATGTCAACTTAAACGTTTACTTAATTTGACAGGCACTATGTTGTTTTAACCTAATATAAATGGAGGAGATTATGAAATACGGTTATTTCGATGACGCCCACAAGGAATATGTCATCACCACACCAAAGACCCCACTTCCATGGATCAACTATTTGGGATGCAATGACTTTTTCACATTGCTTTCAAATACCAGTGGTGGTTACACATTCTATAAGGATGCAAAGCTTCTTAGATTGACTAGATATCGTTACAATGATGTTCCAGGCGATTGCAACGGTAAGTACTTCTATATTAAGGATGGCAATACCGTTTGGAACCCAGGCTGGCAGCCAACCAAAACTGAGCTCGATGCTTACGAGTGCCGTCATGGTATTGGATATACACGCTTCACTTCTACGAAAAATGGAGTGACCGCCTCTGTTCTCGACTTCATCCCAATGGATGACACCTGTGAAATCGAACAGGTGAAGCTCACAAACAATGGCAGCGAAGCAAAAACCATTTCTTTATTCTCATATGTAGAGTGGTGTCTCTGGAATGCAGATGATGACATGAAGAACTTCCAGAGAAACTTAAGCATCGGCGAAATGGAAATCATCGGATCAACCATTTACCATAAGACTGAGTACCGTGAGAGACGTAACCACTATGCTGTTTACTCTGTAAACTGTCCAGTAGATGCTTTTGATACCTCAAGAGATGACTTCTTGGGTGCATATCGTGGAGCTGATATGCCAATCGCTGTTGAAAACGGCAAGTGTACCAATTCTGTTGCAAGCGGATGGTCACCAATTGCCGCTCATCAGATTAATATCACTTTACAGCCAGGCGAGACCAAGTCATTCGTATTTGTTCTTGGCTACTGCGAGAACCCAGAGGATGACAAGTGGGAATCATACGGCATTATCAATAAGAAGCCAGCAGAAAAAATGCTTGCGAAGTATCAGACAGATGCAGATGTTGAAGCAGCTTTTGCAAAGCTTGGTGCATATTGGGATGAACTCCTTGCAAAATATCATGTATCTTCAAACAATGACAAGGTTGACCGCATGGTTAACATCTGGAACCAGTATCAGTGTATGGTAACCTTCAACATGTCTCGTTCTGCTTCTTACTATGAATCAGGCATTGGCCGTGGAATGGGATTCAGAGATTCTTGTCAGGATCTTCTTGGTTTCGTTCACTTGATTCCAGATCGTGCAAGAGAAAGAATTATCGACATTGCATCAACCCAGTTCCAGGATGGTAGCGCATATCATCAGTATCAGCCACTTACCAAGAAGGGTAACTCTGATATCGGTAGCGGCTTCAATGATGACCCACTTTGGTTAATCGCTGGAACCTCTGCTTATGTTCGCGAGACCGGAGATCTTTCTATTTTGTCTGAGACTGTACCATATGACAATGATATGTCAGTTGCTACATCTCTCATGGAGCACTTGAAGAGATCTCTTGATTACATCATCAACCACAAGGGACCACACAATCTTCCACTGATCGGCCGTGCTGACTGGAACGATTGTTTGAACCTCAACTGCTTCTCTGAGCATCCAGGCGAATCATTCCAGACCTTCGGACCAAGTGAAGGACCTGTTGCTGAGTCTGTTTTCATCGCTGGTATGTTTGTTAAGTATGGCGAGGAGTATGCACAGCTCGCTGAGCTTATGAATCAGCCTGAGGAAGCTGTTCGTGCCCGCGCTGAAGTCAAGAAAATGTATGATGCAGTTCTTACGGATGGTTGGGATGGCGAATGGTTCGTTCGTGCATATGATTCTTATAGCCACAAGGTTGGTTCTGCAGAATGCGAAGAAGGACAGATTTACATCGAGCCACAGGGCTTCTGTGTACTTGCTGGAATCGGTGTAGAAGAAGGACACGCTAAGAAAGCCCTTGATTCTGTTAAGGCAAAGCTTGATACCAAGTATGGTGTCATGATTCTCCAGCCTGCATATACCAGATATCACTTAGAGCTTGGTGAGGTTTCTTCTTATCCACCAGGATACAAAGAGAATGCTGGTATCTTCTGCCACAACAACCCATGGGTTTCTATCGCAGAGACTGTAATTGGACGCGGTGATCGCGCATTTGAGATTTATAAAAAGACTTGTCCTGCATATGTTGAGGAAATCAGTGAGATTCACAGAACCGAGCCATATGTATACGCACAGATGATTGCTGGTGCAGATGCTCCTCGTCATGGAGAGGCAAAGAACAGCTGGCTTACCGGTACTGCTGCTTGGACATTCACCAATATTTCACAGTACATTTTAGGTATTTACCCAACACATACTGGACTTTCTATTAACCCATGTACTCCAAAGGACTTCGGTGATTTCACAATTACCCGTAAGTTCCGTGAGGGAACCTATCACATCGAGGTTAAGAATCCAAACGGTGTAGAAAAGGGTGTTGCCAAGATGACTGTTGATGGTGTCGACGTGGATGGCTGCATCGTTCCTTATGAAAAGGGCAAGACCGAATACCACGTAACTGTAGTTATGGGATAATACAATCAATCTTTTTCAAACACTCCTAAAGAAAGGGCCCTGTGCATTGCGCGCAGGGCCCTTTCGTATATGTTCATAATTTCATTTTCGGATTATGCTTCAAGCACGAGCTGCATAGATCCATACATTCCAGCATCATTTCCAAGTGTCGCAAGCGCAAATCTTGTCTCTCTGCATGCGTGGAAGCTGGTTTCTACAAAGTGCTTCTTTACGGTATCAATCAGAATATCTCCTGCTTTAGAAACACCACCACCAATAACAACGACTTCTGGATTTACAACACAGG
>JAZQQA010000067.1:0-4858 GCA_045628825.1 Agathobacter sp. | reverse complement strand
TCATCTACACTCATGCCAACCCATGCCTTAGGGCTCATCTGCTTGTTTGGGTCAGCCCAGAAATCTGAATAATGGAAATCTACACAAAGCTTCATGCCATACTTTGCAGCGCGCTCTCCAAGAACACATGCAGTGTCCACGTTACAGTTACCGCCGCCGTAACCATTGCCATTCTCATCAAATGGATCATTCCAAACACGAACACGAATGTAGTTAACGCCAGCATCTGCAAGAATCTTCATAAGATCCTGCTCTTTGCCTTCGGCATCATAGTACTTGACGCCACTGGCCTCTTCCACCAGGAGACTCGAAATATCCATACCCTTAATAAAGTCTTCTGGAAGTCCATCAATCTTTTCTACAAAGATCTCTGCCTGTTCTTCCCCAGTAGGCATTTTGGCCACCTTTGCCTGTCCCTTGCCACATCCGGCCAAAAGAGATAGCAGCATGGCACCAACCAGGGCCAGTCCCAATAATTTCTTTTTCATAAATCCTCCAATTCCGCCCTTTCATCTCGCAAAAGCATAAAAAAACGGTCACACATTATAATAGATATCTCTATTATAATTGCGCAACCGTTTGCGTGCAAGTATTACTTCCGATTATCCTGCAAGAATTCTTCTACCGTAAGATAAGGATAAGCAAAGCCAAGGCTCCTACAAAGCTCCATTACATAAGGCTTTTGCAGCCTTGCCTCCTCTAAGACCGCGTCCTGAGCAAAAACACTAGCTGCATCTCCATCTGCTAGGATGCGACCATGAGCCATAACAATGACTCTCTCAAAGAACTCTGCTACAAAATCCATATCGTGAAGGATCGCAATGACCGTCTTGCCATGAGCGGTCAGCTGACCTATTACTTGTCCAATTACAGCCTTTCCCTTTGCATCCTGGGCAATGGTAGGCTCATCCAAAATCACTACATCTGTGTCCATAGCCAGAACCGATGCAATGGCAACCATCTTACGCTCGTGGAGCTCCAGGTCATAAGGATTTTCGTCTTCATGTCCTGCTAGTCCAACAAGAGCAAGTGCCTTCCTTGCCTCTTCCTTTGCCTTTGCCGGGTCCATTCCGATATTAAGTGGTCCGAACATAATCTCGTCTAAGACCTTGTTCTTAAAGATTTGATCATCTGGGTTTTGGAACACATAGCCAACCTTTCCAGCCAGCATAGCAACCGTCTTTCCCGAAATGTCTTCTCCCGCAAAAAGGACCTTGCCACTTACTGGCTTCAAAAGTCCCTTTAATACACGCACCAATGTCGTTTTTCCAGCACCATTTTGTCCAATAATGGCGGTTGGGCACTGGGTAATCTTAAGATTTAGTTTTTCAAAGATTGGTGTTCCCTCAATATAAGAAAAATCCAAATCTGCTACATCAAATACAAGTGGATGCTGCTTTGCTTCCTCTTCCTTTTCTACTGGCATTACAGATGCTGCAAGCACACGTCCCTGCTTTGCAAAAACAGTCTTGGTATCTTCGACGGTAACTGGATAGGTCCCATCAGAAAGCTGATAGCCCATTCCCTTACAAATACGCGTAAAGGCAGGCTCTACAACCCCATACTCTGCCAAATCTTCTCTTGCAAAAATCTGTGCTGGAGTATCAAAATCAATCATTTTTCCGTCTGCCATAAGAAGAATGCGGTCACAATATGCTGCCATCTTCTCAATCTTCTGCTCGATCATAAGAATGGTGATTCCAGACTTCGACAGCTTGTCGACTACGCGAAAGACTTCTTCTGTACCCTCTGGGTCAAGCTGCGAGGTAGGTTCATCCAAAATCAGGATTTCTGGCTGCATTACAAGGGAACTCGCAATGGCCACACGCTGCATCTGTCCACCTGACAGGTCAAATGGATTGCGATCACGATACTCCCAGATATCCAGCATGCGAAGGGTTTCCTCAATGCGCTTATGCATCTCCTCGGTTGGTACACCAAGGTTTTGCATACCAAAGGCCACTTCTCCATAAACTGTATCGTTGGCACCCGTCAACTGGTTAAATGGATTCTGGAAGACCAGCCCTACATGCTCACAGATTTTTGCGATTGGCGTAGAATCTGTCACCATATCCAAAACCTGAACACTACCACCATAGGCGCCCTTATGGAACTGCGGAACGAGGCCCATGATTGCTTGGCTCAGCGTTGATTTTCCTGCACCATTTGCGCCCACAATACCGATAAATTCGCCTTTTTCTATGGTAAGGCTAATATCCTTAAGGGCCAGCTCTTCTGTGGCTGGATAGCGGTATTTTAAATGCTCAATCTGAATCAAAGACATGATACAACCCTCCATACAATGGTAAGCACAATCACAACTGCCATACCAATGGTCAGTGCGGTATCTCCCTTGTGCTTTGGTCTGTCTCCAAGCCAGGTCTTTGTCTGCTTCGAGTTAAAAGCACGCACCTCAAGGGCAATGGCACGCTCTCTGGTATTGATGAGCGAGCTCATGACAACTGGAGAAATGAGTGGCAAAAAGGCCTTTGCTCTGGTAAATAAGTTGCCTTCGGTCTCCATACCACGGCTTCTTTGGGCATCCGTTATGGTGCTGGTGGTTCCCATCATCTGTGGGATAATCTGGAATACGGAATTGACAACATAGCCAAATTTCTTTGAGAAGCCATGTTTTTCCATCTCCTCCACCAACTCCTGTGGTCTTGTAGAAAGAACAAATACCGCAAAGGACAGAAGCATATTTAGGACATTACATCCAATCCTTGTGGCATACAGTACGCCCTCGCGATAAAATATCATTTTTCCAAGGCCAAACCAAGGTGTTACATTCTTATGATAAAAGAGTCCTTGAATCAGAAAGATTACCAAAATAATTGTGAATGAAAAAGCAATCAGCGGAACTGCTTTTTTTAGAAGCCTTCCGCTGATCAACAAACACAAGCTTAAGGTAATCAGACAAGGGAACAAATATAGTTTGCCACCAATGAGTGGAACACAGATTGCCATGAGAACATACATGAGCTTTGTAAAAGGATGTATCTTCGTCAGGTAAGTCCCGTTATCGACAAATAAGCTTATACTTTTCATATTTTAATCCAATTTTTCTACAACTGCCTTTGCATCATAAAGCGCTGAAAGCTTCTTTGGTAATGCAAGAAGAATTAAGTAAACAATGACAATGGTGAGGAGCTTGTCTGGTACGTCCACAACAAGTTCATCTAAGAAAGAACCAAGCCATACTGGCATATGTGCTGCCTGAGTTGCTGCAAAAAGAGCATCGCCCCATACGTTTCCAGTAGTACCACCCCAGAAAATAACATTGAGTGGAGTAGAAACAACTACTGCACAAAGGCCACCTACACATGCGGTAAGAAGTGCCTTAGGGAAGCTCTTCATGAATCCGAGACGAGCCATAACACCAACACCAAGACCAATGAAAAGACTGGTAAGTGCATACACAAGTGTGATGTTGTCACCGGTTGTGAATCCATAGATTAAGTTGTTTGCAGCACCACAAATTGCACCAATGATTGGTCCGCCAAGACATGCTGCGATACATGTTCCAATGGAATCAAGCCAAAGTGGCAATTTGAGCAAGCTTGCAAAAAGCTTTCCAATGTAGTTGATACCGATACATACTGGAATCAACACGATGGTTGCTGCGTCGAGTTTTGTTTTGAATACGTTCATTTTCTTCCTCCTCTTTCGAGTCATTTACTTGGATCTTAGATCCTTATTTATCATAAGCGACTGATACGCCAAATGGCATCCAGTGCTGTCATGATCTCATGTTGTTCTCCTGCCGCTGTGGCCTCCTCGCCACTGACATAGTTCCCCACACTACTTAGGATATCGCCCTTATAGCCTGCCACTACATTGAGAATCGATGCTGTCTTCATGCCTCGCATCATGCCAACAACAAATAGGGCTGCCGTCTCCTGCTCAGAAGCATAGACCTTACGTGGGGTCCATTTCTCCGCTGCGCCCTCATTCTCCTCTCCATAGAGGCAATCATGGCAACGGTCAATTCCTATATAATAGGAAAATTGATGGTCTTTTGCGCTTTCCACACAAGCGGTTAAAAGCTCATAATCAGGAATTGCAGGATACTCCACTGGCGCATAGCCCTTACTGGTACCATCCTCTCGTACTGCACCATTCACAAGCACCAACTCCCCAAGCTTCATGCCTGGCTGAAGGGCACCACAGCTTCCTACGCGAATGGCCGCTTTTACACCGATACGTACAAGCTCCTCCACAGCAATGGCAGTAGAAGGGCCTCCCATGCCGGTAGACATAACAAGAATTCGCACACCCTTGTAGCTACCAACCACACTGCGGTATTCGCGATTCATTCCATAGTCAACCACATCCGATAGAAAGGATGCAATTCTCTCAACTCTGGCAGGGTCTCCTGGCAAAATTGCATATTCTACTCCCAAATCCTGAGATAAGTGAATATGAGGCATGCGTTCCATCATTTTTCTCCTAGTTTCCTAATATCACAAAGTAGTTTATCAAATCTCCCATATCATGTCTATAGAGATTTTGCCACCAAAAAGGCAATGGTTTCCGCTGGTGGAAGAGGCTTCGAATAGTAGTAACCCTGGATGTAATGCACCCCAAGGTTGCCCATCTCAAGCATCTGCTCTTCTGTCTCAATTCCCTCTGCAACAATTGGAATCCGCAGGCGACGGATGGTCTGAATCTCACCATTTAAGACAATGTTGGCAGTTTCACTACTAAAGCTAGCCCATACCATGGTTTTATCAAATTTCACCTTATCAAATGGATAGTCGATAAGGTAAGAGCAGTTGGCATTTCCTGTACCATAGTCATCTAGCGCAAACTGAATTCCCTTGGCCTTCAGACTGTTCATATGCTTTTCCATAAGCTC
>JAZQQA010000066.1:0-21308 GCA_045628825.1 Agathobacter sp. | reverse complement strand
GGTTCCTGTTGCAAGCTCCTGTGATGCCTTGAAACCAATACCGCTTCTAGAAATATCAGTAACATCTACATGAACATACTTTAATGTGGTAACCCCATCCTCATTCAAACGCTCAAGCTGAACATTTACATCCAGATCAAGTCTTTTATGCTTTCTCTTTTCTTCCATTTCACTTCTCCTATATCAGTAAAAATAAAGTATCTGATAAAAATATTTTACTTGATGTCAAACAAGAATACAAGATAAAATATTAAGGCTTAATAAACATAGCATCGCCAAACCCAAAGATACGATATCGCTCTTTCACCGCTTCTTCAAAAGCTGCTAATACATGCTCTCTTCCTGCCAACGCAGATACTAACATCACAAGTGTTGACTCTGGTAAATGGAAGTTGGTAATAAGCCCGTCGATAACCTTAAACTGGTAGCCAGGATAGATAAATATCTCAGTCCAACCACTGGTTTCATGAAGCATTCCGTTTTCATCTGCCGCCGCTTCCATTGTTCTTGTACTTGTGGTACCAACGGAAATGACACGATGACCATTTGCTTTAGCAGAATTAATCTTGTCTGCAGCTTCCCCCGAAATCATATAGAATTCCGAATGCATATGATGATCAAGAATATTATCTACTTTTACTGGGCGGAAGGTTCCAAGTCCGACATGTAGTGTAACCTCTGCAATATCGACGCCTTTTGCCTTCACCTGATCCAATAATTCCTTAGTAAAATGTAATCCTGCGGTAGGTGCAGCCGCACTTCCATCGTGCTTTGCATACACAGTCTGATAACGATTCTTATCCTCAAGCTGATGGGTAATATATGGAGGAAGTGGCATCTGTCCAAGCTGATCCAGAATCTCTTCAAAGATACCTTCATAGTGGAACTGAATCAAGCGATTTCCATCATCCACGACGTCCAAAATTTCACCGACAAGTAGCCCTTCACCAAATACAATACGAGTGCCTGGCTTTGCCTTTTTCCCTGGTTTCACAAGGGTTTCCCAGATATCATTCTCTTTTCTCTTGAGAAGAAGAAGCTCAATTTTAGCCTCTGTATCCTCTTTAACCCCAAAGAGTCGCGCTGGAATTACCTTGGTATTATTCACTACAAGGCAATCTCCTGGCTCCAGGTAATTGAGAATCTCGGTAAAGTGATGGTGACTCACTTCCCCTGTATGTTTGTCCAAAACCATAAGTCTTGAACTTGAGCGATCTAAGAGAGGATCCTGAGCAATCAGTTCCTCTGGTAGATCGTAGTAAAAATCTTTTACATCCATGTTATAACCTCAAGTCAAAAGAGCCTATGCACGAAGAGAAATATCAAATTTCTCCTTAAGCTCTTCTAAGATATGTGCAACATATCCCTCAATAATCTTATCTGTGAATTCTTCCTCCTTTGGAGTGAATACAACAGAGAATGCCATGCTTCTCTTATTCAGTGGAAGCTGAACACCTTCGTAAACGTCAAACAGTCTTACATCGGTAATATAATCACATGCATCCTTAATTCCATTCTCGATTGTTGCACAAGCAATGCTCTTATCTACAACAAACGCAAAGTCACGCTTCTCAACTGCAAACTTAGGGATTGGTGTAAATGCACGTGCCTTTCCATAGTACTTTGTAAGCTTATTCAAATCAATTTCCATGATATATGCAGCAGTTCTCATATCAAGATCATTTGCAATTTCATAGGTAAGCTTTCCAAGATATCCAACCTCTTCTCCTTCACAGAAAATTGCTCCTGTCTGATATGGATGAAGGAAAGTCTTTGTTGTTGGTTCATAAGTAAACTTTACATCAAGAGCATCCGCAACTGTTTCAGCCATTCCCTTTAAGGTAAAGAAGTTCTCACTATCACCAAATGCGCCTACACAAAGTGTTTCACGCTCCTGTGGGTATTCAGTAAGTGGAAGGTCCTTGGCAATGAATACGTTACCAAGTTCGAAAATTCTACCCTCTAAGCAATCTCTCTTCTGATTACGCGCAATGGCATGAATCATCTGAGGAGCAAGTGTTGTTCTCATCAAGGACAAATCAATATTGATTGGATTGATAAGAGAAATCGCATGTCTCTCTGGTGCATCCTCAGGCAACTTAATCATATCAAGGTCGCTTGGTGAGAAGAAAGAATAATGAATTCCTTCATAAGCACCAGCAGCACAAAGTGCTTTTTTAATCTTAAGTTCAGTCTTCTGACGAAGATTCAATCCACCAAGTGTTACCTGTGCGGTTGGCATAAAGGTTGGAATGATATGGTCATAGCCATACATACGAATTAACTCTTCTGCCACATCCTGATAAGAATCCATATCTTCACGATATGCAGGAACATAAATGGTAAGCTCATCTCCATTGATGCTTGGAGCAAAGTTCAGTCCAGTTAAAATGCGAATAATATCCTCATCTGGAATGGTAATTCCAAGAACGCCATTGACACGCTTAACAGATACTTTCATCTCTCTAGGCTCTAAAGAAGTGCCTGTAGAAGCTTCCACATGCGTAGAGCTTACCTTACCAGCACCAAGCGCTTCCATAAGATGAAGTGCTCTCTTCATAGCAATATCTGTGGTGTATTCATATACACCCTTTGAATACATAGAACTTGCATCACTAACCTGACCAAGAGCACGTGAACTCTTACGGATATTGTCACGAGCAAACTTGGCAGACTCGAACATAACCTCCGTTGTTGTATCCAAAATTTCCGAATTAAGACCACCCATAATACCTGCAAGAGCGACTGGTTTTACCCCATCACAAATAACAAGGTTGTTCGGATTTAAGGTGAATTCCTTCTCATCAAGAGTCGTAATCTTCTCACCTTCCTTGGCACGACGAACATTGATTGCATTTCCCTCAAGGTAATTGTAATCAAATGCGTGCATTGGCTGACCAAGCTCTTTCATAATATAGTTGGTAATATCAACCACATTGGAAATGGCATTGCATCCAACAAGGGCAAGTCTTCTTCTCATCCATGCTGGAGAAGGAGCCATCTTAACATCTGTTACGTAGTGTGCAATATATCTTGGGCAGATATCTGTTGCTTCCACTGTTACAGTAAAGCCATCCTTCGTGATACCTGACTCTGTATAGCTAAGGTCAAGTGGCTTACACTCTTTTCCAAGAACTGCAGCAATTTCTCTTGCAATACCATAGATACTCTGGCAGTCTGGACGATTTGCAGTAATCGCAATATCAAAAATCCAATCATTCATGCCAAGAATTGGCTTCACATCAGCTCCAACCTCTGCATCTTCTGGCAAAACCAATAATCCGTTGTAGCCTGCGCCTGGATAAAGATCTTCATTCAGACCAAGCTCGGTTCCAGAGCAAAGCATACCAAAGGAATCATAACCACGAAGCTTGCCCTGCCTAATCTCCATAACACCTTCAATGGTGACATGATCCTTAGCAGTCGCATATACTGTTGCTCCGATAAGTGCAAGTGGGAATTTACCACCAGCACATACATTGTCTGCGCCACAGCAGATTTGGAAGGTGCCATGCGTTCCAGCATTTACCTGACATAAGTGTAAATGTGTATCTGGAATATCTTCACAGGTCTCAACAAGACCAACAACAACATTGCTGACATCCTTGCCAACTTCAATAAGTTCTTCTACTTCAAAACCGCAGGAGAACAGCTTCTCCTCTAATTCCTGAGGAGTAATATCAATATCTACATAATCTTTTAACCAGCTTAATGGTGCTAACATATCTTTTGTTCTCCTTTCTAGTTGTCATCAATCTGACTCAGTACACGAAGGTCAGACTCGAACAACTGCTTAATGTTATTGATGCCGTACTTAAGCATAGCAACTCGCTCAATACCAATACCGAAAGCAAAACCAGAGTACTCTTCAGTATCAATGTTACAGCCTTCTAATACGTTCTTATTTACAACGCCTGCACCAAGTACTTCAATCCATCCTGTACCCTTGCAAAGCTTACATCCACAGCCACCACACTGGAAGCAGCTAACATCAACTTCTACAGAAGGCTCTGTAAATGGGAAGTAAGAAGGACGAAGACGTGTCTTGGTCTCCTTACCAAAGATTTCTTTCACGAACTGGTCAAGCATACCCTTAAGGTCACAAAGGGTAATTCCCTTGTCCACTACGAGGCCTTCCATCTGTGTGAACATTGGTGAATGGGTTGCGTCATCATCAGAACGGAATACCTTACCAGGAGAAACAACCTTAATTGGTGGCTTCTGTGCTTCCATTACATGAATCTGTCCTGCAGAGGTCTGTGTACGAAGCAAAAACTCTGGACTTAAGTAGAATGTATCCTGCATATCTCTTGCAGGATGATCCTGTGGAGTATTTAAAGCTGTAAAGTTATAGTAATCGGTCTCAATCTCTGTTCCTTCATAGATGTCAAATCCCATAGAAGCAAAGATATCAATGAGTTCATTCTTTACTTGTGTTACTGGATGAAGATTTCCTTTTGCCACCTGATCTGCTGGCATAGTAACATCAATCTTCTCACTCTCATAGCGAAGACGCATTGCTTCTTCCTGAAGCTTTGTAATCTTAGCCTGTAAAACTTCCTCAATCTGCTCTCTTGTCTCGTTCACCCACTGACCAACCTTTGGTCTGTCTTCTGCAGCAACATCCTTCATTCCCTTAAGAATAGAAGAAAGTTCTCCCTGCTTACCAAAAATTGACTGTCTTACTTCCTGAAGGCGCTCAAGACCATCAGAATTTTCGATTTCCGCGATTGCTTTTTCGCGAATTAATTGCAACTTTTCTTTCATGGTTCCTCTCCTTTTGCAATATTTTAGTCCTATTTTCCTAGATATTGTAGCTCTTGGTGGAGCCAGGGACGAAATATAGTAACAATAAAAAAGTCCCTATGCTCTACGCATAGGGACGAAATAATTCCGCGATACCACCCTGATTCCGATTAATTTCCATCTAGGAAAATGAAATAATCGACGCTCAATTATGCTTAACGCGCATTCACGTCATAAGCTACTAAGAAAAACGGTTCGCTTATGCAGCTCCTGTGGGAAATTCAACACATGCACATCTCTTAAGGAAGCTCTCAACCAGTGACTCCCTCTCTCTGTCAGCTGTTACATGTCCTACTAAACACATTCAATGCCTTTTACCTTGCCTATGGTAACATAGTTACCTATAAACATCAAGGCTTTTTTCATCTACAATCGCAATGTCCTCATAGTAATACTTAAGGATTTCCTCATAGTTAAATCCGGCATTTCCCATGGCACTGGCTCCATACTGGCTCAGTCCAATTCCGTGGCCAAAGCCGCCGCCATATATGGTATTGGCATTCTTCTCATCCGAATAGTTGACAAGGGACCAGTCCATAATGGTATCCTCCCAGTCCAGGTAGAAATACGCACTTGGAAGAGATGTAAAATCCGTTCGCTTCTTTCCATTGGCAAGTTCTAGTTCACTCATCAGTTTTCCGACAAAGCGACGCACCTGAAGCTCTGTTGTCAAATCCTCTGAAGCCAGATCTTCATAGGTAATCTTCATTCCTACCACATAGCCCATCTTTGATCGCTTCGTAATCTCCATGCTAATTGGAAGTCCATGGGCTTCACTACGTAGTTTTTCAAGATTTTCTTGTGAAGTCATAAGCTTTGCCTTCCAACGATAGAAGCTAGATGCATCATCATAAGACTTAGGTGCTTCTTCCAGGAACTTATGCACGCCTTCTTCTGTCTGAAAATCCACATCGACTTGCGTGAAATTATGCGCTGTCAGATATGGTACATCTTCCTTTGCCCACATATTTAGCCCATCCGACACACCCGGACTTGTGGAAAAATAATAGCATGTAATCAATTCGCCATCATATGCAGCAACCTGCCCCTCTGTCTCTTTTGCTGCCTTATCTGTCAGTTTGCTGGTTCCCTGCTCATTGTATACTTGAAAGGCTGTGGAATTATCAATGTTTGCACCATATGCTGCATAGGTGCCATTACGCATCTGCGAATAAGCATAGGTTCTTGCACAGACAGCCTGGGCCTTGAAGGCCTCATAGTGAAAGCTTGCAGGCATTTCTGACGGAAGCACATAACGCACATACTCTTCTACCGGAAGAATGCTAACCGCAACAATGCCTCCACTTGGCCCCATTGCAGGATCCGCACATACGACATAAATCGTGCCCTTAAAATATTCTCCAATCTTTTTGCCCTTTGAAGTTGTAATGGCAATATCCGAATCTCCAGTAAATGTCGCTTCGTATAAGTCATGCTCCATCATATAAGACATAACATCAAAGGTCTTCGCCTTTGGAATCACGTCTCCATTACAGGTCCAATTGTTCTTGCAATATAAATATAAAGAAGAACGAATATAGTTACCATCGCTATCCATTAATACAACGCGAATATCCTCTGTTTCTGTAGGCGTTTTTTGCACCAACGCACAAATCTCTCCATTGTAAACACAAAAAGAAATATCCGAAGCTCCAACTACAAGCTTATGCATAGGATAGGTCATGACCTCGCCAGTGTAAGTTCGATATGTCACACAATCCTTGCTATATGGAAGCCAGATATCTTCACTGATACGAATCCTTGAACCATCGTAAGCGAGAAGTTTTCCATCGATATACTCTGTCTTGGGTGTAAACTCCACAAGTTCATAATCCACATATTTCAGGTCGCATACACCTTCATAATCGATTCCAAGGTCATTGGGCATCGTTAGCATATGCTCCCAAACCTCTGGCTCGCCTTCCTGGCTCACCAATTGATCATATAGGAAACGAACATCATACACATTTGTTTCGAATACATAGACATTGGAATAGAATTCTACCACAGGCTCCTTTGGTTCTATTTGTAACTCTCCAATTTTTGCTCTATGGAGCAGACCTGCAAGAAAAACGATTGCAAGTAGTATGCAAATCACTGCAAATGAAATTGTAACGCAAATCCTTCCAAACTTTCTTCTTTTCTTCTTCATAAAATAAAAAAAGGTGTATATAGTACACCTCTCTCCTTCGTATATATCCCAAAGTGCCGGTCCTGTTATTTAGACTCCTAGCTAATAGCCAGGTGGGTAACCGCAGTCTTTCTTCTGCCTTCCACTGATACGAGGCGGCCTGACATCCAAAAGCTCATATAGGAATCCCGTTTAAAGTAAATGTAGGTTCTAAATATACAAGATTATCGAACACCCCAGGAATTTCTTAATTCAATTATATATCAGGGAACTACTTGAATCAATCCTTACAAATTGACGAATTTCTCTCTTGCTTTTCGTAGAGAACTTGCAAAAAAAGTAAAGGATAATAAAAATACAAGCAGTACTCCATAATCTACAATACGGTTTGTAATGGAAAGAAACGCTAAAACCAGTCCAAGTCCTCCACTTACGATTAGAATAATAGAAAAAATAAGCATCGGAAGAAAGATGGTTGCAATAAACCCTTTTTGATCCTTGCATTTTTTCTGTTCTTCTGGGGCTAAAACATTTTTATGAATTACTTGCTTTTGCTTCATTTGAAGACAAATAACCAGACTATATATTCCCGCAAAAAGAATCACCAAATCGATGATTTGCGTCATTGGAATTTTCTCCATTTAATACTCCTTTATTCCTATTTTTTTTAGTTATATCCTATAGTTTTTCGTTGAAAAGCAAAGGCTTTTCATGTAAAATAATAGTAACTAAATCCCAAAGGAGATTCAAGTATGAATATCAATGATATGAAGATTTTAATTTGCGACGACTCCATTCTCGCTCGCAAGCAAATCAAAGACATAATAAATACACTTGGAGACCCAACTTTTATTGAAGCAACAGATGGACAGGGAGCCATTGATAAGTATAAGGAAACCAACCCTGATATTCTTTTCCTTGATATCGTAATGCCAAAAAAGGACGGTAACATCGCTATTCAGGAAATCATGGCATACGACCCAAAGGCTACCATTATTATCGTATCTTCTGTTGGAACACAGACACAGTTAAAATGCGCATTGGAGGCAGGTGCAAAGGACTTCATTCAGAAACCAATTGACTCAACGCTTGTACTTGAAGTGGTGAATAAGTTCATTGAAGGGAGATAATGAATGTATACCCAATTTTTTGGAAACTTTCTCTTAGACCAACATGCAGTAACTGTTGATCAATTATTTGCTGCCATGAAAAGACAAAGTTCAGAGCGTATGAAGCTTGGGACACTTGCAATTCATGCTGGACTTATGACAGCAACTGAAGTTGAAAACGTCAAAATCGAGCAAACACACCGCGACCAAAAGTTCGGTGAAATTGCTGTTGATATGGGATATTTGACCAACGATCAAGTCATGCAGCTTCTTCGTTCACAAGGACCAGATTTCTTAATCCTTGGTCAAATTCTTGTGGATGATGGTATTCTTTCTGATATTGAATTAGAAAGACTGATTCACGAGTATCGTCAGCAAAACGAAATGATTGACCTTGATATGACCATTGACAATCATGATGCTATTGAGCGTCTGTTAAGTCGTTTCTTTGTTGCTAGCGAAACTCCACCATCTCGTTTTGGTATTATGTTCATCGAACTGCTCTTCAATAATTTTGTTCGCTTTGTTGGAGAAGACTTTACCATCAGTAATTGTATTGAACTGACCGAATATCCAACTGAGTGTTGCGTAAAGCAAGGTATCCTCGGAGATTATGCCATTGATTCCTACATCAATATGGATGAGTCTACTGCGATTGCTTTTGCTAGTCGTTATGCCAATGAGGAATTTGAAGTATACGATGAATATATTCAGGCTTCTATGCAAGATTTCTTAAATCTTCACAATGGTCTTTTCATTGTCAATATGAGTAATGAAGCATCCCTGGAGCTTACCATTGGAGTGCCTGAAGTGATTGATGAGCCAGTCATTGAATTTGAACATCGCACTTATCTGTTCCCAATTCTCTACTCTTTTGGAACAGTCAACTTTATTCTTGAAATCAATAAGGTTATTGGCGATTAAGCATAACAAATAACCCCTGTGTTTCCACACAGGGGTCTTTTTACGTCCATTTTTCTTTCAAATCAAAAGTTCTTTTATACACCAAGGAATTTCTTTACTTCTGCACACATCTCATCTACTTCACAAACGGTATCATGAAGAACAGGCGCAGTACGAATCTCTTCAATGGCATTTGGAACCTCTACATTGCCAATCTTAGATAACTCATCTACAAGTTCAAAATCACCCTTTGCATCGTATGCTGGATCAATGGCATCCATAACGCTTCTTGTAAACTTAAATGGAGAAGCGGTAGAAGCAATTACAGCCTTGGTCTGGTCGCCAGTCTCTTCCAGATATTTCTTGTATACACCTGCAGCAACTGCGGTATGTGTATCAATGACATAGCCAGTCTTCTCATAAAGAGCCTTTATCACTGCAGCAGTTTCCTCTTCGCTGGTATAGTTTCCATAGAAGTCAGCCAGCTGCTTCTTCATCTCTTCTGTAATATCATACTTTCCTGTAGCAGAAAGGCTTGCCATAAGTGCAGCGTTCTTATCTGCATCATTTCCAGCAATGTTATAAATAAGTCTCTCAAGATTAGAAGAAATAAGAATATCCATTGATGGAGAATTGGTAAGAATAAACTCACGATTTCTGTCGTAGCAACCTGTGCTGAAGAAATCAAAGAGAACCTTATTCTCGTTGGATGCACAAATAAGCTTTGCAATTGGAAGGCCCATGTTCTTTGCATAGAATGCTGCTAAGATATTACCAAAGTTACCAGTTGGAACGACTACATTAATCTTCTCATCCTTGGTAATCTCTCCGTTGGCATAAAGCTTTGCATAAGCATATACATAGTAAACAATCTGTGGCATAAGACGACCAATATTGATAGAGTTCGCAGATGAGAACTGAAATCCAGCTGCATCAAGCTCTGCAGCCAAAGCCTTATCATTAAACATCTGCTTAACGCCAGTCTGCGCCTGGTCAAAATTGCCATGAATTCCAATCACATGGGTATTGGCACCCTTTTGGGTAACCATCTGCTTTTCCTGAATTGGGCTTACACCATTCTTTGGATAGAATACAATAATCTTTGTTCCTTCTACATCTGCAAAACCTGCAAGGGCAGCCTTTCCTGTATCACCAGAGGTAGCAGTAAGAATTACAATATCATTTTTTACATTGTTCTTTCTTGCACTTGTAATAAGAAGATGTGGCAAAATCGAAAGCGCCATATCCTTAAATGCTATGGTTGAACCATGGAAAAGTTCCAGGTAGTATGCGCCATCTGCCTGTACAAGTGGAGCAATCTCTGGAGTATCGAACTTCTCGTCATATGCGCTGTTAATGCATTTCTTAAGCTCTTCTTCTGTAAAGTCAGAAAGCATAAGCTTCATAACTTCATAAGCAGTCTCCTGATAACTCATCTGTGCAAGGTCATCCATAGACACATCAAGGGTAGGGATATGATCTGGCACAAACAAACCACCATCATCAGCAAGTCCTTTCAAAATTGCCTGTGAAGCAGTAATCTTCTCACTTGCGTTTCTGGTACTCGAATACAAAACAGCCATAGTAATTCCTCTTTCTTTCCTAAACTTTTGTTAATTATAAGTAATTGGACAAATCATGTCAATTATGCAAACCGGCAAGATATTCCATATATTTTTCTGAAATTTTGACCTTTCGATAGATATCTGCATACTCAGCTGCAGACACCGTGTCCACATAGTTTTCCATAAAGGCCTTATCAATGCCCGCCTCTCTTGCCATATCGATGGCCTTATTGTAAGCAATTGCAGCCTTTTCCTCCGTGGAATAGGTTCCAATGGTATAATTTCCATTGATATGAATCTTCACACGGTAGCTAATACGCCCTTTGTGATCCATCTTGGTCACACCGTAATAGCGATTAATTACCACAATATTGGAATAGCGGTAATCCATTTCATCTCCATTGGCAAACTCAAAGTCTCTATGAACTACCGAATAATTCTTAAGCCCATAGCGCGATAAAAGTGTCACCTGCATGCCATAGTCATTGACATACAAATGCCCTTGGCGACGCATAATTTTATGGGTACTATAGTAAAAGAGATCGTCTACATCAAACTTAAGCTCTTCATTAGGTGCGAGGAAATAGCTAAAGTAATTGTTCCTCATGTATATCGGAGTTGCAATGTAAAAATTGTTATCTCGAAAATTCATAAGAATTACGATTTTTTCAAAATGAAGCGGACGCAAACTTGGCCAATCCAATCGTTCATCAAAGATTATGTCCGAGTTTAAGATACGCTCAGCAACACAATAAGCCTCGTGCGCTTCCTTTTCTGTATCGAAGCTACCGAGGCTTATATGCTTATTGCGATATGTTATGCTGGACCGATAATAAATCCCGTCCTTTTTTGTTGCCTGATATGCACCCGGTAACATAAACATCTCCTACATATTGCCTTGTTTTTGGGGTTATTCTCCCTTTTGATTAATATAATTCACAAGGCCCTCGCAGTCAATAATCTTCTGCATGAATGGAGGGAATGCCTGCCCCTGGAAGCTTTTACCAGTGGTAACATCTGTGATTACACCAGTATCAAAGTTTACCTCAACTACATCTCCAGCAGAAATTGCAATGGCTGCCTCTGGGCATTCAATAATTGGAAGTCCAATATTGATTGCATTACGGTAAAAAATACGAGCAAATGTCTCTGCAATCACACAGCTAATGCCAGCGGCTTTGATTGAAATTGGTGCATGCTCTCTGGAAGAACCACAACCAAAATTCTTGTTGGCAACCATAATATCACCAACCTTTACATTCTTTACAAAATCCTGATCAATATCCTCCATACAATGTGTGGCAAGCTCCTTAGGATCTGAAGAATTCAAATATCTAGCTGGAATAATAACGTCAGTATCTACATTATCTCCATATTTAAAAACAGTACCTTTTGCTGCTTTCAGTTCAAGTTCCACCTTACACTGCACTTGGATCAGAAATGTATCCAGTAATTGCACTTGCTGCAGCAACCGCTGGGCTGGCAAGATATACTTCTGACTCTACATGTCCCATACGTCCAACGAAGTTACGGTTGGTAGTAGATACGCAACGCTCTCCCTCAGCCATAACACCCATATATCCACCAAGACATGGTCCACAGGTTGGAGTACTTACAATTGCACCTGCCTCAATGAAGGTCTTAAGAAGGCCTTCCTCCATTGCCTGGAGATAAATCTTTTGTGTCGCAGGAATTACAATCACACGAATTCCCTTTGCACACTTCTTGCCTTCCAAAATCTTTGCTGCAATACGAAGGTCATCCATACGACCATTGGTACATGATCCGATGACTACCTGATCAATCTTAACCTCGCCAACTTCATCGATGGTTCTTGTATTCTCTGGAAGATGAGGGAAAGCAACTGTTGGCTTTAAGGTACTAAGATCAATGGTGTATTCCTCATCATATACTGCATCTGCGTCTGCTTCATACTCTACGAATGGACGAACACTATGCTCTTTCATATAGGCTCTTGTTAAATCATCTACTGGGAAAATACCATTCTTTGCGCCACCTTCAATTGCCATGTTCGCAATGGTAAAACGATCGTCCATGGTCAGGTACTGAATACCATCTCCAACAAATTCCATAGAACGATACAAAGCACCATCTACACCAATCATACCAATGATATGAAGAATGACATCCTTACCGCTTACCCACTTTGCAGGCTTTCCAACGATGTTGAACTTGATAGCACTAGGAACCTTAAACCAAGCCTTACCTGTTGCCATACCAGCAGCCATATCGGTAGAACCAACACCTGTCGAGAATGCTCCAAGTGCACCATAGGTACAAGTATGTGAGTCAGCACCGATGATGACATCACCAGCTACGGTAAGTCCTCTTTCTGGTAAAAGCGCATGCTCAATTCCCATCTCTCCTACATCGAAGTAGTTGCTAATCTCATGCTTTGCTGCAAATTCTCGCACGCACTTACAATGCTGTGCAGATTTGATATCCTTGTTTGGAGCAAAATGATCCATTACAAGAGCGATTTTGTCTTTATGAAATACTCCATCCACTTTCATTTTTTCAATTTCATGAATAGCGACTGGAGAAGTAATATCGTTGCCAAGTACCAGATCCAAATCGGCCTCAATCAGCTGTCCTGCCGATACGCTAGGAAGTCCTGCGTGTGCAGCCAAAATTTTCTGGGTCATTGTCATTCCCATTACACATGTCCTCCTTCTTATTTCTATCTCTTTCGTGTGTGTGAGTGTTAAAGAGACAGGTTTTTAGACTAGGTATATCATAGCATAGGCATAATATTCATAAAAATACATAATAAACATATTTACCATAACTACAACTCATGTTATAATCTCGCTATATAAAAGGAGGTTATTATGAATCAGAACCTATCAAGCTATTGGATTTTTTATACGGTTGCCAATGCTGGCAACATTTCAAAGGCTGCAAAAGAACTCTATATTAGCCAGCCAGCTATCAGTAAATCAATTCAAAAATTGGAGGAAAGCTTAAATTGCAAGCTCTTTTCCCGTAGTTCCCGTGGTGTTGTACTAACAGATGAAGGCTCCCTTCTTTACAATCATGTAAAGGAAGCCTTTGAAACCTTGACCACAGGCGAAGATAAATTAAAGCGTTCCATTGCACTTGGTGTTGGTCATATTACAATTGGTGTATCCTCTACCCTTTGTAAGCACATTCTTCTTCCTTATCTAAAGGAATTTATTGTGCGAAACCCACATGTCACCATTTCCATTAAGTGTCAGTCAACCAAGGAAACCTTACAGCTTTTGGAGGAAAATAAGATTGACATTGGCTTAATTGGAAAGCATGACACCTTAAAGGCCTTTAGTTTCTATAAGATTGAAGATATTGAGGATGTCTTTGTTGCAAGTGCAGACTATTTATCGCACTTAAAACAGCGTGGTATTTCTCTGGAGGAGGTTCTTGAAAACTCAACGCTTATGCTGCTTGATAAGAACAACATCACTAGACAATACATCGATGAGTATTTCCAGACCAATCACATTACAGCTGCAGACTCCATTGATGTCAGCAACATGGACCTGCTCATTGATTTTGCTAAAATCGGCGTAGGAGTCGCATGTGTTATTCGAAACTTCATAACAGATGAGCTTTCGGATGGTTCTCTTGTTGAGATTCCACTTTCCCTTCCAATTCCAACCCGTGAAGTTGGTTTTGTATACAAGGAAAATAGTAAGGGTTCAAAGACACTGCAGACCTTTATCGACTTCTACCACACCTATCAGCCAAAGGAGTAAACTATGCGCGAGCAAATTCATACCATTCCAATCAGTGATGCTATGGCAAATGCCGGAGAATGCCCATTTTGCTACATTATGCGTCGCACGGAAGAACATGCCTTAAACTTCGTGTTAGGACCAGGCGCTTCTTATATGGAAGCTGATATCCGCGACATGACAGATCGTGAAGGCTTCTGTCGTGAACACTTCAAGAAAATGTTTGATTATGGCAACGCCCTTGGTAACGCTTGGATATTAAAAACCATGACAAAGCGTCGTAATGACGCAATGAAGAAAGCCTTCAAGGATTTTAAGCCATCTTCCTCTAAAGGTTCATTATTTGGCAAAAAAGAAACCACAGCAAATGGCATTGTGGACTGGATTGACCAGCTGGACCATTCATGTTTCGTATGCAATATGGTAGAAAAAACCTTTCAGGCTTACATGAATACCTTTTTTGACCTATATAAAAAAGAGTCTGAATTCCGCAAGCAGGTTGCAGAAAGCAAGGGCTTTTGTCTTACCCACTTTAAGGTATTGTGCCAAGGTGCCGATGCCAACCTGAAGGGAAAAGATTTGGAAGCCTTCTACGAAATGGTTCTTCCTCTGATGGAAAAGAATATGGATCGTATTTATGAGGATGTTTCCTGGTTTGTTGAAAAATTCGATTACAAGAACAAGGATGCCGATTGGAAGGATTCTAAGGATGCCGTACAGCGTACCATGCAAAAGCAATCGGGTGGTGATCCTTCTCTTCCACCATACAAAATGAAAAAGTAAGAAAGGGAATCTCTATGATTCAAGCGAACCAGACAAATAAGGAGCCAGAAATCACCTTTGATTATCCGGAAATCTTTCTAAAAGACTGGCTTTTAATGAAAATTGATGTCGCAAATGGCGTAAACTTCCTGCAGAAAAAGCATTTGACGCGCCAGTGGACAGAATATGCCAAGGATTTTGGACTATTAGACTATGACGCCAAGAATGAGGTGGAGCAAAAAGCTTTGAAGGAAGAATGGATTTCCTTCTTCTCACACCTTTTGCAGCTTTGCCAAAATGATAAAACTTATAATTCCACACTCTTTGGTATGGTTCCAATGAAAAAGGATACCCTATCGGAAAAAATTGCCAATGAACTGGAATCTCTTACCGAAGGATATCCTACCAAGCTTGGTATACAATCACTTTTCCTCCCGCTGCATCAATGTGCAAAGGAAGTATACGAAAATTTCAAATTATAATACAACTTATTCCCAGACAGTGTAGCCTAATGCGCTGTTACTGTCTGGTGTTACGTTAAGGTAACTGGAACGAATACAGCGATTTTCATCCGGAACCCATGTCAGATCTTCCATTTCCATTCCCCCGGCTAGTGCAATAGCCAAATCCAACATTCCATCGGCTTGTTCCTTAATATCATTCATAACCGTGCCTTGCATTTTCCCCTCAGCAATTGCAGATAATCCCTCATGAACTGCGTCAATTCCGAAAATAACTGGCCAATCCTCTTGTGGTATCTCTGCAGCGGTATAAGCATCAATGGCACCTAGCGCCATAGCATCATTGTTAGAAAATAATAGTTCTACTGTATTCCCAGTAGCAATCAGCTGCTCAACCTTTGCTCTTGCCTGGTCACGACTCCAGTTGGCAATGGCAGTTCCAACCTTATCTAACTTTATTTCATGGGCTTCCATACACTCTACGCATTCCTTTGTTCTAGAAATCGCATCCTGATGCTTCTGTTCTCCCTCTAGAAGATAATATTGAATCTCACCATCCTGATTGCGGTCCACGTCTGGATTCTCTAAGCAATACTTTGCGGCAATTTCACCCTGCCTGATCCCAGCTTCTTCCACAACCGCTCCCACATAATAGAGCTTTGTGCTACGCTTTAAGTCATTCTGAACCAATTCTCGATTGAAAAAAATGATTGGAACATCATACTCTTTGGATAACTCAATAATACTTCCCGCATCTGTACGGTCGATGAGATTCACACAGATTACATCACAACCACTTTCCATCATTTCACGAACCTGTGTATTTTGAATCGATTGATTGATTGCAGCATTTTGCTGTACGACCGATATATGAATGCCTAGTTCATCCGTTTTTTCATCTAGATGTGCGTAGAACTCGTCCATAAGCTCCGATAAAAACACATCGTACTGATCATACAAGGTTATTCCAATTTTTATGCTGGTATTCTCTTGCTTTTGCTCTCTTCTCCCACAGGCAGTTAGACTTCCAACTACCAAAAGGATAAGCAAACTACTGCACCAAAGGAAACATAATTTTTTGATACTCGCTCTCATACATATCCTCTCCATGCACACAATAAATGGAAAACGTCTCATCCATGATGTTACGCTTTGCTAAAATCAACTCTTCAGCCGCTATTTCAACACAACGGTATCCCAATGAAAATTCATTGGTCAATACAAGACATTCCACTGTGCCTTTGTCTAGATAATAAACAGTTTTTTCAGAATACCCCACTCCATAAATCGGAACCTTAAGTTCTTCTTCTAAAACACTTTCAATTGCGATTTCTGTCTCCAAATTGCCAAGGGCTACCAGAATATCTGTTTTTGTAGAAGCATTCTGAAGCTGCCGATCCAAGGTAGACTTAAGGGATTTACCAAGGCCGATAGACCAAGCGACACCACCCCCATGGGATGCCAAGCTATCCATAAGGCCATCCTTTCTCTTTTGTACGGAAGCTTGCACGATTTCTCCTGAAACTACGCCAATTTTCTTGCTCAAAAGGGCTGCTCCATAATCATTCCATAAAGCCTCTCCCATGGTATATCCAATCTGGTAATCATCTGCATATACATTTCGATAAACCCCATCGGTTGCTATGTCTGAGCCCAAAACAATGACAGGAATGTCCTTAAGACCATTCCCTTTTTCCTGTGTGCTTTCTGGACTTGTAAATGGGCAAATTATAATGGCATCTGCACCATTATTTTTTTCTTCTAATGCACGAGACCACAAATCATTGTTGGATACATACTCTGGAACGGTAGCAAAACGCAAATCAATATCATAAATTTCAGAGGCCTGCTTCATGCCCTCCTTTAGTACCTTCCAACGATCATTCTGGCTTCCCTTTACAATCACTGCTACGGTAGGCGTCGAATCATGGGAAGGCTGCTTTACCAACTGATAAGATAAAAATCCAAGTATAATCAGCATGGAAAGGATTGCAATTATTTCAAGAATTCTACCGCGCATTCTTTCCACCTCCCTCAAACTTCTGGTATGGCAAGTGAATGGTAACCTTGGTGCCTTCATCCAATTCACTTTCAATGGAAAGACCATACTGTTGGCCAAAGCGAATCTGAATGCGCTTGTGAACATTAATTAGTCCTACTCCAGAGCCTCGTTTTGGCACAAATTCTCCCTCTACGAGAAGCTTATCAACCACTTCCTGTGTCATGCCCATTCCATTGTCCTGCACTGTTATATAGATATCCTCACCCTCATGGAAGGCCGATACCTTAATTTCTCCATCTCCTCCTAATGCTTCTACCGCATAATAGATTGCATTTTCCAATATCGGCTGAACAATCAGTTTTACGGTCTTGCAATCTAGTACATCTGGGTCAATATCGTATTCCACCTCGAACTTATCCTTATAACGAATCTTTTGGATATTCATATAGTTCTTGGCATGCTGCAGCTCATCTTCAATAGATATAATGGTTTTTCCTTTGCTTAAGCTAATACGGAAGAGACTGGCAAGCTGTCTAATCATAAAGATTGCATCCTTATTGTGTTCTGCCTCAATCATCCAAACAATGGAATCCAGGGTATTGTATAAAAAGTGGGGATTGATCTGCGATTGCAATGCATCCAGCTCTGATTTTCGCTTTTCTTCCTGCTCCTTTACAATGGTATCCATAAGCACACGAATACGAGAAATCATATGCTTCACTGATTTTCCTAGGTAAAGCACTTCCGCACTTCCACCCTCATATATCGTTCCATCCAGGTTATCACCCTTCAGGTTTTCAATAGAATGTGTGAGTTCTTCCAAAGGTTTTGTCAATCTTCTTGAAATGAATCCCGTCAAAATCGTAAGAATTAATATCAAAAGCACAGCTACAAGCGCAATGGTATAACGTGTCTTTTGCATATCCAAAAGGATTGCATGATGCGGTACTGCACGAATCAACTTCCATCCCGTATATCCAACCGTCTTAACAGCAACACTATAATTGGTTCCACCATAAGACTTTGTATAAACGCCATCATTCAGTAATTCTGCTGGCAATGAGACCTCTTCATATAGACCTGCATCAATCATATTGATATACGGGTGATAGATAATGGTACCTGTTCCAGTCCCATCCACAAGATAGGTATAACCATCGGATAGATCTCGATTCAAATTACGAAAAATCTCCTCAAGACCATTGTAATTCATATCAATAACCAGTACGCCCGGAAACGTCCTTCCATTTCTTGTAAACTCTACCTCCTGGCTTAGGGAAATGACACGGAAATACTGATATGAGCTACGATCATATAAATTCTGAATATGAGGAGCAGAAAACACCGGATTCAAATCATAAGCATCCTTGAACCAGGTTTGCTCTATCACATTGGCATTTTCCTTCATAGTACTAATTGGTTCAGAGGCAATCAATGTACCACTTCGATCAAAGCATGCAATACTCACAAGAGTTCCTTGATTTTCTGCATACAAAAAGGACATACCATCTTCGATGGAATTATCTGCCAAGTCATTGTTCTTGATTACAGAATAATTCATTGTTTCTGCAATCTGTAACATGCTTCGCAGATAATCGCGCATACTGATGGATGCCTGATCCAAAAGCAATTCGGATGATGTGTCTTGGGTAGTGATCATCTGGGTATTAAACACATAGTAAAGTACCGCAGAGAGGAAAATCATACCAACCATCATAAGTGCCGTAAAGCTTAACGCTATAGAGGTCTGAATGGGCCAATGTCGCTTTTTCATGCTTACTCTCTTCTTGTATATTTGGATGGCGAAACGCCAAACTTTTTCTTAAATGCATAGCTGAAATAATTCGGATCTGCATAACCCACCATTTCCGCTATTTCATAGGTTTTATACTCGGTTGTCTCTAAGAGCTTAACCGCCTGTTCCATACGATAATCCGTCAAATAGGCAATGAAGGTTTTCCCTGTATCCTTCTTAAATGCAGTCGAAAAGTACGAAGAGGATACATTTAAAAACTGGCATATGGTATCAATATCTAATTCCTTCATGCCATAATTTTCTTTAACATAGTCCACTGCCTGAATTACAAAGGAAGTGCGATTATCTGTACGCTTTTCATCCACTTCCTGCAAGATGTGGTCGCACAACGCATTGATATAATGCACAAGTTCCTCCTGGCTTTCAATGACAAGTAGTTCATCTACAATGTCCTTGTTGCTACCTATCATTTTTTCCATATCAAGCTCATACTGTTCCGTAAATTCCATAAGCTCTACCGACAGCTTAAGAAGCTGTGTACGATATTCGCGAATGGTACGGCCTTCTACATACAAGCTGTTGCAAAAATGATGGATTGCCTCAAAAAGACTATCCTTATCATTCAGTCGTAAGACCTTAACAATTGCATGCGCATCATGCTTGTCCTTATGCAATGCCTTTTCTGCCTGCTGAAGTTCCACTTCTTGGATGTTGATTGCACGCATATGTCCAAGAAGAACACGATGCGACAAGGCATTTACAGCGCCCTTGTAAGAGATTTTTAAATTCTCTGGCTTATCAACCATATAGCCAATACCCGCAGTAACTGTTGCATTGCAGACACGCTTTGCCATTTTACAGATACGATCCATATGATCGGTGAAATGATTTACCGCCTGCATATCCTCAAGCTGGACAAGAATTACCACATCTCCAAGATAACTCAAAGCCCGATAGCACCACTTACCCTGTAGCTGCTCCTCTACCATTTGCTGCACAGAAAGTGAAAGCATGAAAGGAGCAACTTCCATCTCAGCACCATTTTTCTCTTTATAACTTACATGCAGCACACATGCCACATAGTTTGGTCCATGAATATCCAGCTGATAATCCGATGCATATTTGCTAACAAGCGGTCCAGAAATACGACCTTCAATCAAGGATACATAAAAGTTGTCCTGAAGCATTGGTAGGCTGTTCAAATAATATTCCTGCAGCTTATCAATGTTACGTCGCTCGTCGATTTCCTTATCTAAGGCCTTCTTCACACGTTCAAATACCTCGCGAAGCTCCTCTGCATCAATTGGCTTAAGAATATACTCTTCGGCCTCAAGCTTAATGGCTTCCTTGGCAAATTCAAAATCATCAAATCCAGAAAAAATGATCACCTTGATATTTGGGTACTGTTCCTTTAATCTTCTACACAAGGTCAGACCATCCATATAAGGCATTTTAATGTCTGTCATAACAACATCTGGCAGGTTCTCCTCTGCCATTTCCAGTGCCTCAAGACCATTTCTCGCGTAGCCATCGATATGAAAGCCCATTTCTTCCCAATTCAGTTTTTTCATCATGACTTCGAAAACAAATTCTTCGTCATCTACTAAAAGTACAGAATACTGTCCCATAATATTACTCACTTACTCAACTTATAATGGACCATACTGGTCAGATACCTTCTTCCAAAGAAGTGCAAATATAAAGAACCAAGCAGCTGCCTCTAAAACAGCTAAAAGTGGACTCACAAAAAGCAACCCGCAATTGATTAATGATCCAACAGACAGGAAAACCAGAAGCTTTCCGCCTTCAACGGCATACTTTTCTGAATTCTTCACGGTCTGTGGAGCCTTTTTACTAAGTAAAGCTTTTGGATTCTTGGTAATAATTAACAGCAAACCATAACCAAAAGACATTGCAAATACAATGATTGGTACCCAAGTCAATTCCAAAATCTGATCAACATTCATGAATAAATATCTCCTTAAAACAAATATGGCGGTCGAGTCACGCCCAACCGCCATAATTATATCATTTTTTATGCAGTAAGTTAATTCATTTACTTCTTTGTTACGTACTTTC
>JAZQQA010000065.1:0-2404 GCA_045628825.1 Agathobacter sp. | reverse complement strand
TGTAAGCGGTTTGCGCTAGGTGTCTCGTTCAGGCTCATTGTTCTCTTCCTCTTCAACGCATTAGAATCTGAAGTCTCTCTTTCCATCTCCAATATCATGGATGTGCTCGGAGGCCGTCTGCTTTACCTTTGGATTGGTAATACGCTCAAGCTCACGCTCAATCATTGCAAGGCCAAGCTCTTTGGTCTCTTCTGACGCATAATCCTCCAAATATTCCTTCAAGGTCATAAGTGCATTTGGATGGCAACAATTTAAGATTTGCATACTCTTACAAAGAGCCATGAATCTGTCGCCTGTACGCCCCTCTCTATAACATGCCGTACAGAAGGATGGAATGTATCCAAGCTTAATAAGCCAGTTTACGACCTCATCTAAGGTTCTCTGATCACTTACGTCAAACTGTGCAGAATTCTCTTCTTCTGGTTCTGGCTCAACGTAACCACCAACAGAGGTCTTGGAACCGCCACTAATCTGTGAAATACCAAACTCAAGAGCCTTCTGGCGTACTTCCTTGCTCTCTCTGGTAGAAATAATCATGCCAGTGTATGGAACTGCAATACGTATGAGCGCGATGATTTTCTCAAAAATCTCATCACTGATTCCATTATCAAATGCGTCTGGATCGATATCATCTGCCTTCTTCACACGAGGAACACTGATGGTATGTGGACCAACGCCATGCACTGCCTCAAGGTGCTCTGCGTGCATCAAAATACCTGCAAACTCATAGCGATACATCTCAAGGCCGAAAAGAACACCAAGTCCTACGTCATCAATTCCACCCTCCATTGCACGGTCCATTGCCTCTGTATGGTAAGCGTAATCATGCTTTGGTCCAGTTGGATGAAGTGCCTCATAAGACTCCTTATTATAGGTCTCCTGGAAAAGAATATAAGTACCGATTCCAGCTTCTTTAAGCTTACGATAGTTCTCTACGGTTGTTGCAGCAATATTAACATTGACACGACGAATGGCACCATTCTTGTGCTTAATACTATAGATAGTCTTAATAGACTCAAGTACATACTCGATTGGATTGTTCACAGGGTCCTCGCCAAGCTCGATTGCAAGACGCTTGTGTCCCATATCCTGAAGCGCCATAACCTCAGCCTTAATCTCTTCCTGGGTCAACTTCTTACGCGCAATGTGCTTGTTCTTCAAATGGTATGGACAGTAAACACAGCCATTGACACAATAGTTGGAAAGATAAAGTGGGGCGAAAAGCACAATACGATTTCCATAATAGTCCTCTTTGATTTCTCTCGCTAAGCTATAAATTTCCTCAATCTTTTCCTCATTCTCGCAAGCAAGAAGAACTGAGGCCTCTCTATGGGTCAATCCCTTTTTCAATCTTGCCTTTGCAAGGATTTCATCAATCAGCTCAAAATTATCCTTGTTCTCATCTGCGTATTTCAGTGTTGCAAGCACTTCCTCATCTGCAATAAATTCTTCTGCCTTAAGTGATTTTGCATTATACATATTGTTCTCTCCTTTATGCTACTTCAGCTTTCTAATCTTTAATAAGTAAAATGCGGCTCCTCCGCCTCCGGCAATAACAATGCCACCAACTGTCACAACAACTGGAACAGGAATCGGGGATGCTTTTTCGTCCTCATCCGCCACGAGCACGTCTGCGTTTTCAACTGGCTCAGCAGTTGCCGTCTCATTCATTGCGGATTGCTGTTCTTCCTCTCGCCTTGCTTCCTCTTCTGCAGCAATCGAAGCTGCCTCTTCCTCTGCCTTTACCTGCGCAATTTCTACAAGTTCAACCGCCTCTTCCGGTGTCTTCGTGACAGTCTGATCCACCTGTGAATTAGTAAACACATAGATTCCATTAGGGTCCCCGTCTGCTCTTTGTGGATCAAAGAACTCAATACAGTTCCCATTCATATAGACCTCATCCAACGCAATTAAACACTCTGCAAGCGGAATGTATTTGTAGCCATATAATGTTCCGCCCTTCAAAGAAGCGAAATCACTACTCTCCTTCGTCACATATACCCACGAAGTTGTAACTCCAGATACTGTAATTTCTGAAAAACTACCCGAAAAATCAAAGGATTCCATCATATCAATAACAGACTGTGTACTCGTCACATCGACATGCACATCCATTGCTCCAGGAGGTGGACAGGTCGCTATAAAATAATCTGGATAATAGATTTCAATTTTGGGCCAGCCCGCTGCTGAAATCGCAGCTGCATCGGCATCCGTAAGTGGGTCATTTGTTATAATGCCAAGCGAATGCTTAGAACCACCTGGACAGATTGCATTCAAGTCACTCACACAGCTTGCCACATTGTGTCTAGTGTTAATTACGTTACCACAAAGTCCATATGGAAGCGTTTGAACACCGATATCAACACCATTGGTAAAGTTTCCATTTTGTGGATTATAACTATTT
>JAZQQA010000064.1:0-14418 GCA_045628825.1 Agathobacter sp. | reverse complement strand
AGCAGCACGAATTGATGGTGCAGGAGAGATGAGAATCTTTAATACCATTGCGCTTCCACTTATGAAGCCAGCACTGGCAGTACAGTTTATCTTCTCCTTTGTAGGATGCTGGAACAACTACTTTACACCAGCCCTCTTGCTTCACAAGAACAATATGAAGACCCTGCCAATTTTGATTGCAGAGCTTCGAAGTGCAGACTTCCTTAAGTTTGATATGGGTGTTGTATATGTGACCATCGCATTTGCAATTTTCCCAGTAATCGTAATGTACTTAGTGCTTTCTAAGCAGATCGTCGGTGGCATGACTACCGGTGGTGTAAAGGGCTAATGTAGAAACCTCAACGCGAAAACGCGTTGGGGTTTTTTGGTTGCGTATATATTAGCGACTCGATATAATGAAAGGCATGTGGGGAAATATTCACAAAACGGAGGACAACATGAGTAACTTCAAAGAACGCTACATTGGAACGCGTGAATTCTATATGCACGCTCTGGCAATTGCAGTTCCAATGATTATACAAAATCTGATTACCAATCTGGTAAGTATGCTTGACAATATCATGGTTGGGCAGGTTGGAACCGCGCAGATGAGTGGTGTTTCCATTGCAAATCAGTATATCTTTATTTTCAACATCACCATTTTTGGTGCTGTATCAGGCGCGGGAATATTCGGAACACAGTTCTTCGGAAAAGGGGATCACGAAGGACAGAAGTACACCTTCCGTTTCCGCCTTCTTATGGTGGCAGTTACCATTGCCGTTTTTGCAACTGTATTTTCTTTGTTTGGGGACCCAATGATTCGTCTCTTCTTAAGTGGAGATGATTCACCAGCAATGATTGCAGATACCTTGGTGCATGGAAAAGCATATCTGCGTATTATGATTCTTTCCCTGATTCCATTTGGAATTGGACAGGCATATTCGAGTGTGGTGCGTGAGTGTGGAGAGACGAAGATTCCGATGATTGGATCCATGGCAGCCATTGGCATTAATCTGTTTTTGGATTATGGTCTGATCTTTGGTAATTTTGGAATGCCCCGCATGGGCGTAGAGGGTGCTGCTATTGCAACCGTTATTGCAAAGTGCATTGAGGCTGGTGTTGTCATTGGATGGGCACATACCCACCATGCGCGTAACCGTTACATCGTGGGATTATTTAGGGGCTTCTATATTCCATGGGATTTGACGAAGCGTATCATCATCAAGGGCTTCCCACTTCTTATGAATGAGTTCCTGTGGTCTCTTGGTATGTCTATTATTGCCCAAAGCTACAGCGTACGTGGTATTGAAGTCGTTGCAGCGCGTAACATTGCAAGTACCTTGACCAACCTCTTAGGCGTTGTCTATATTCAGCTTGGCGGATGCATTGGAATTATTGTTGGAGCAGAGCTTGGAGCGGGACAGCTGGAAAAAGCGAAAGAGGATGCGAGAAAACTGAAGGTGTTCGCAGTATTCTTCTCTATGATTATTGGATTTATGATGCTTCCAATTGGTTTCTGGTTCCCTGGCTTTTATAACACCACACCAGAGATTAAGGCGCTTGCTACATTCTTTATTACCATTCAGGCCTTTGCTATGCCGATGTGGTCGTATGCACATTGTAGCTATTTCACCTTGCGAAGCGGTGGAAAGACCGGCATTACCTTCCTATTTGACTTTGGTTTTACCTGGGCTGTTAGCATTCCACTTGCCTTTGTATTGACGCATCTGACCCATATGGATATTCATTGGATCATCGTCATCCTTACCTACAGCGAGCTCTTTAAGGATATCATTGGATATTACATGGTAAAGAGCAATGTGTGGGTCAACAACATTGTAAACGATTAAAAAGTGATACAGAAAAAGGCTGCTATCTAGCAGCCTTTTTTGCTTTCTTACATGCATACATGACTTCATCCGCCTGTGTGAGGAGCGTGTCCAAATTCACATGGGCTGGATCATCGTTGTAGGCGAATCCAAGACTTGCGGAAAGAACGAAGTCGGGGGAGACATAACCTGCTGCCGCTTCTTCGATTTGTCGACAAAGGTCGGAAAGGGCAACCTTGGAAGCACATGCAGTTAGTATGACGAATTCGTCACCGCCAAAGCGGACCAAAAGGTTGTCCGTAGAATCAAACGTACGTAACACATCTGCCATTGCAAGAATGTAGTGATCTCCAATTTCATGGCCCAATTGGTCATTGATTTGCTTCAGATGATCCAGGTCGATGAAAATGGCACCAATGCCACATCCCTTTGCCGCAGTGTTTGCCATCAAAAGTGGCGCCTCCTTACGGAAGCCAGAGCGATTCAAAAGCTTCGTCAGCTCATCATAAACCCACAGGCTGTTCATATGGTTTAACATGACTTGCATCATATCCTTTTTGCTCACACCCGCAAGGGCATTGTTCAGATTCAGCACCAAATGCTGGAAAAAGGCATTGTTGTAGCGTGAATTCTTAGAACCCAAGGCGCAAAAACCGATGCAATCCTTGCGATAGTGCACTGGCATAACGATGAAGTGAATGCCCGCCGAAACACTGGCAGAAAGAATCGTGCTGTGACTGCAAGGCTTATAGCCCACAAAACTGCCATTTTCGTAAGCAAGGGCAATGGTGAACTCGTCCGTATATTTGTGGTAGTAGATGTCTTCAATGGTACCGTTGGAAAAATGCTCCAAACGTTCCTGGTATTCCGTCTCATTGCCACAGAGACAGAGGTAAAAGCGGTCTGGTTGTATTACGCTGATATGCTGCGCTAGGTTGTCGAGTACTGCCTCATAAGTATCCAGAGAAGAGAAATCGATGGATTGCCCCTTCAAAAATGCAAAGTTACGCTCGTTGGAGAGCTGGTGGTAGACCATTTCATTGGACGTGATAGGAGCTGTCCCGTTTCCCGCGCATCCACAGGATTCACGGAAGATGACTTCTCCAGCAATCTGGCCGTATTCTATGGTTTTTCCAGCAATGCGGTTGCACAGCATCTCATAGATGCGTTCGCTGGCAGGAGCTTCTAGGCGGTCAACTGTGGTGAGGCGAGGGCGCGTCTGCTCAGAGAGAAAAAGATTGTCGTAGCCAGTCAATATAATATCCTCTGGAACGCGATATCCAGCCTGCTCGAGTCGCATAAGTGCACCAATTGCCATCTGGTCGTTGGCACACACAAAGGCGTCTGGAAGAGGGCGCGCATTTGCGAGATAAGAGTCAACCACCGCATAGCCGCCTGCATATTCGTAGTTGCCATAGGAGATAAAGGAATCCTCTACGGCAAGGCCATGCCTTTGCATAGAACGCTTGTAAGCTGCAAGTCGCTCCTTGGCATCAATATTGTGCGTGGTGCCACCAATAAAGTGGATATTCTGCGCCTTGTGTTCCAGGACAAGGTGGTCAATTAAGGTGGAGATGGCAGAATTGTTATCAAAGGAAAAGCAAGAGCCACCAGTGATTTCTATGCCAAGAGAGACAAAAGGAATCTGGCTATCTTGTAGCTGCGCCATAAGATAGTTCTTGGTTTCTACATCATTGATTGTGGTCAAGTCCACGATAGCACCATCAAAATTTTTGAAATCTGGTAGCTGGAAAATCTGATATTCGCCCTTTTCATACTCTGTGTTGGCTTCATATTTCCAACCCTCGCAGGTGAACAAAAAGATACTGTCGCCACGTTCATTGGCAGCATCCATGAGCCCCTGCACCATTTTATGGTAACTGATATATGCAACTTCTCCGATAAGCAATGCAATATGCATAAGCGTGCCCTCCTAGAGCATATTGTACAATGGTACTAGATGTTTTACAATATGAGGGAGAAGAGCAAAGTGTCACAAAGATGATATATATGTCAAAAATATGATATTAATGCGGCGAAAAACAGCATAGTATAGGATGCAGGAAGTTGTGCGCATCCTAGATCGGGATGGCAGAAAGAAAACGGAGGGCAGTAGAATGAGAAAGATGAACCGTGCGTGTTTGCTTGGAATAACCGCAATGATGCTGGTTGGCATGGTAGGCTGTGGCAAGACAGCAGATCAGCCAGTGGAGCAGATGACGGAGCAGTCAGTTGAGAAGAAATTACCGGAGGTAGACATGAGTACTGTGAACAATTTAAGCTATGAAGGGTACCATCTCGTGTGGGCAGACGAGTTCGAGGGAAAAGAACTGAACCGCGAGGATTGGAATGTAGAATTGCATGATCCAGGTTGGGTAAACAAAGAGCTTCAGGCCTATGTTGATAGCGAGAAGAACATTTACCTTGAAGATGGCAACCTTTATCTGATGCCAATTCAAACCAAGAAGGCGGATGGAGGCTATTACTATACCTCTGGTCGTGTTAGCACCCAGCACAAGCAGGATTTTACCTACGGTATGTTTGAGTGTCGTGCCAAGGTTCCAGCAGGAAAGGGATATCTTCCAGCATTCTGGCTTATGTCAACGGATGAAAAAGTGTATGGACAGTGGCCAAGATGTGGAGAGATTGACTGTATGGAGGTTCTTGGAGATGACCTGAAGAAGTGTCATGGAACCATTCACTACGGCAATCCACATAGCCAGAGCCAGGGTACTTACACCTTACCAACCATTGAGAATTTCTCGAGTGATTTCCACACCTTTACCTGTGAGTGGGAGCCAGGAAAAATTACCTGGTACTGTGATGGCTATAAGTATCATGAGGAAAGTGATTGGTATTCTACCACAGAGAATCAGGGTACTTTGACTTACCCAGCACCATTTGATTCTCCATTCTATATTATTTTAAACCTTGCGGTTGGTGGAGAATGGGTTGGCTATCCAGATGGTGATACTTTTGTGGCAAATCCATATGTCATTGACTATGTACGTGTATTCCAGAAGGATGCATATGATGAGAATGTCACAAGACCAGTGGAAGAGGAAGCAGAGCTTCGCGAAGCCGATGCAACTGGTAACTTTGTAATCAATGGCAATTTTGCAGAGGAAGAGAACTTAAAGACTGGTGATAACTGGAAGTTCATGCTTTACGAAGGCGGTGTCGGAACCGCAAGCTTCGGCAACAATATGCTTACCATTGAGAGTACCGAGGGTGGAAGCGTAGATTATGGCGTACAGCTGGTACAGCCAAGTATCCCAATGCAAAAGGGAAGCACCTATCGTATTTCCTTTGACGCTTATGCATCCGAAGACAGAAGCTTCCACCTTGCAGTGAAAGCGCCTGAGCGTGGATGGATTGAATATTTTAAGACGACAACTGTAGATCTTACAACCAAGATGCAGACTTATACCTATGAGTTCAAGATGCAGGATCCTTCTGATCCTAAGGGACGTCTGGAGTTCAATATGGGAAATGCAGGCTCGGTGGGAACCATCTATTTGACCAATGTTCGTATCGAGAAGATTGGAGAAGCTTCTGCAGAAGAGCTGGCAGCTAAGACTGTACTTGCAGATGGAAACTACCTCTACAATGGTAGATTCTGGGAAGGTGATAACCATGTAGGCTTCTGGGATATCAATAACCAGGCAGGTTCTGATATTTCCGTTACCAGCTTTGCAGATGGAAGACGTCTTATGATTGTAAATGCTGCGGATGTAAGCTTAGATCAGGTAACCATTGGCCAGGGCGACTTGGCAATCAATGGAGAGCGTTCTTTCCAGCTTAAGTTTGATATTGAAGTAGAAAAGGATTGTACCATTCTTGTAAATATTGGTGGCTACGAAGAGGAGATTGCGCTGACCGCTGGAAGACAGCAGCCAGTTGTCAATATCCCAAGTGGTGCAGTTACGAATAAGACCTTTACCATGCAGCTTGGCGTGCCTGGAACTGTCTATGTGGACAGCATCATGCTTAGCAAATAAAAGTTGTGCAAAATGCCTCGATTTCCTCGGAAATCGGGGCATTTTTTACGATGCATTGTTCTATACAGAGCAAAATGAGTTGTGTTATAATTTTTCCAATTGTAAGGAGGAAGAAGATTATGGCTAGAAAAGACAGTGTAATGCGTGCCAACGAGAAGGTCGGAGGCTTTGCAACCGCGAAGAAGAATGTTACCATTCAGTTTCAGGGAAGAGAGCGCATGGAGGAGAATCTCATGCAGCTGATTCGAAGAGACGCATTGGCAAATGGTGTGAATGATGATGAAATTGAAGTCGTAGATGTCTATGTGAAGCCAGAAGAAGGCAAGGTATTCTACGTAATTAACAAGCAGTTTGATGGCAGCATCGATTTCTAAGGAGGACGGACATGATTGTATATGTAGTAGCAAATCAAAAGGGTGGTATCGGTAAGACCACAACAGCAACCAACCTTGCCGGCATTCTTGGAAAAAAGGCTAAGACCTTACTCATCGATGCAGACCCACAGGGCAACAGCACCAGTACCTATGAAGCAAAGGTAGAGGATGTTGCAACCTTATATGATGTTATGATTGACGCAGAGAAACTTCCAATTGAGGATGCCATTCAGCATACCGCGAATGGTGACATTGTGGCATCGGACCCACTTCTTGCCAAGGCAGAGAAGATGCTTGATGGAGATGTAGAGGGCTTCTATCGTCTGAAGGATGCTTTGGATGAATTGGATGGCTATGAGTATGTTGTGATTGATACCGCACCATCCTTGAATGTTATCCTATACAACTGCCTCATCGCAGCAGATCAGGTCATCATTCCAGTAACTGCAGATACCTATGCAATGCAGGGAATTGACCAGCTCAACGACACCATTCAGGCAGTAAAAAGAAGACAGAATCGTAGCCTTTCGGTAGCAGGTCTTCTCCTTGTAAAATACGCAGGACGTTCTAATTTGGAGCGTTCAACCAGAGATGCGATTGCAGAGCACGCGACTGCTATGGGAACCAAGCTTTTTGCTACCACTGTTCGTGAGTGTGTGAAGACTAAGGAAGCCCAGGAGAAGAAGAAGCTTCTGATTGATTATGCACCAAAGTCTACCACCTGTGTAGATTATCAGACTTTTGTAGAGGAATTACTCCATGATTAAAGTAACTGACCTTTCCTACGGGTTTCCGCAGAAGGACTTGTACAACAAGATATGTTTTGAAATCGAGCAGGGAGACCATGCTGTACTCATTGGTAGCAATGGAACAGGTAAGACCACCCTTGTTGACATGCTCATTTCTCCAGAGGAGTATCTGTATGAGGGGAAAATTGCGCGTGATGAGGGTATCCGTATCGGCTATGTCAGTCAGTTTGTGTCCCATGAGGGCAACCAGTCGGTCTATGATTTTTTAAGCCAGCCATTTGTTGAGATGCTTGCGCGCGCTGACGAAGAAGGTGCCATGCTTGCAGAGGCAGAGGATATGGAAGCGGCTTGCGAGCGATATCAGAAGTGTCTGGATGAGATTGAAGCCGTAGATGCTTACAACTATGACTCCAATTTGCATAAGCAGCTGGCTTTGGCAGGACTTACCCAGATTGAAGAGAATACCGTAGATAAGATTAGTGGTGGCGAGTTCAAGCTCCTTTCCATTATTCGCAATATGATGCTCCGCCCACAGCTTCTTGTGATGGATGAGCCAGATGTATTCTTGGATTTTGAAAATTTGGTGGGCTTGTCTAAGCTTATTAATTCTTACACAGGGACGGTTCTTGTGATTAGCCATAACCGTTTGCTTTTGTCCCAGTGCTTCAATAAGATCCTGCACCTGGAGAACGAAGAATTACAAGAGTTCCCAGGCACTTTTGCAGAATACAATCTGTCCATGCTTGAGACCAAGGTGGCCATGCAGGAGCAGGCAACCAAGGACAGTGAGTGGATTGATATCCAGCAGAAGCTGGTAGAGCGTATGCGTGCAGAGGCTAGCCGTATTGCCAACTCTGGAAAGGGTAAGCAGCTTAAGGCAAGAGTCTCTTACTTAGAGCGTTTGCAGGCGAGACGCACCAAGGATCCTTTTGTGGAAGAGCATGACTATGCCTTTGCATTTCCTACTTGGGAAGAACCAGAGGCTGGTGTCTTGCTTCAGGTAGCAGACTATCGTTTGGCCTATGACAGAGAGCTTTTGCATGATGTGAATTTCTCTGTGAACCGTGGAGAAAAGGTTGCTATCGTAGGTGCTAATGGAACTGGAAAATCCAGCATCCTGCGGGATTTGGAAAAAATGCTAAAGGCACAAGACGAAAAGGTGGCTTGTTTTGCCCAGATTTTTGATACCCAGGATGGGGAGAAAATGTCTGGTGGAGAGCGCAACCTTAAGCAGCTGCAGGAGATGGCAAAGACGGATGCTCACGTGCTGCTTTTAGATGAGCCAACCAGTCATCTGGATATTTATGCTATGATGGCTCTTGAAGATGCCCTTCGTGATTACAAGGGGACGGTTCTTATGGTTTCTCACGATTTCTACACGGTGACAGGTATCTGTGATCGTATCCTTCTTGTAGAGGATGAAACCGTGCGTGAGATGAGCGGTAGAGCCTTCCGTAAAATGGTATATAAAAAGTATTTTGACAGTGATGTATTTGAGCAGGAGAAAGAGCGCAAGGAGCGTGAAATCCGCGTCAACAGCTTGCTCAAGCAGGGAAAATACATGCAGGCAAAAGAAATTTTATCATAGCAGAAACAATAGTGACAAAAATGGAAACAATAGTTATATAAATTCGGCGGAATACTTGCTATACTAACAATGTGAATATTTTCTGTTCTACATTCCGCTGAACAATATGCATAACTGATGTCCCCCCTGACGTAATGTATACAGTGGAGTAAATTAGCACCGGCAATTGCAGGTGCTTTTTTATTGCTTACTCTTGCACTACAATGCTTCAATGTGTTAAAGTGGTACAGATAAGAAGAAAGGGGATTTGACACATGGAAGCATTTATGACAAAGTTCGCCGAGGTGAACGATGTAGTGAACAGTTTTGCCTGGGGCTGGTTTGGCCTGGTATTACTTCTTGGTACAGGCGTGATTTGTACCGTGATTACGAAGGCATTCCAGATTACACGTATTCCACATTGGTGGGGCAAAACCATTGGCGGTGTATTCAAAAAGGATGCACACAATAAGAGTGAGGTTGGTTCTGTATCGCAGTTCCAGGCTCTTTGTACCGCACTTGCGGCAACCATTGGTACAGGTAACATTGCGGGTGTAGCAGCAGCGATTGTAGTTGGTGGTCCAGGTGCCGTTTTCTGGATGTGGATGGCAGCCATTCTTGGTATGATGACCAACTTCTCAGAAAATATCTTAGGTATCTATTATCGTAGACGTAACGCAGAGAATGAGTGGTCTGGTGGTGCCATGTACTACTTAAAGGATGGTCTTGGATCTTACAAGGGATGTAAGCGTCTTGGAAGCATTCTTGCCGCAATCTTTGCAGTTTTTGCATTTCTGGCATCCTTTGGTATTGGTAATATGGGCCAGATTAATAAAATCACCTTGAATATTGAGTCAGCATTTTTCTCAGGTGTTCAGGCACCAATGTTTGCAGGTGTATCTGTTGTAAACTGGTGCATCGGTATTATACTCATGATTATTGGTGGCTTCATTATTCTTGGAGGTCTTCAGAGAATCGCAGCCTTCGCTGAGAAGGTCGTTCCATTTATGGCAGTGCTTTATGTTTTTGGCGCACTCATCATTGTGGTTCTTCACATCACACAGCTTGGAGCAATCTTTGGAGCAATCTTTAAATTCGCATTTGGTATTAAGGCGGTTGAGGGTGCAACCGTTGGTATTGCTCTTAAGAGCGTTATGAAGGCAGGATGTAAGCGAGGGGTATTCTCCAACGAAGCAGGTCTTGGTTCATCGGTTATGGTGCATTCGAATTCCAATGTAAAGGAGCCTGTAAAGCAGGGCCTTTGGGGTATTTTTGAAGTATTCGCAGATACCATCGTTGTATGTACCATGACCGCCATTGTTGTATTGTCGTCAGGCGCCATTGATTTGGCTACAGGACTTTCAGCAGAGGGAACCAACGATGCAACCTTAGTTGCTATGGCATTTGGTAACACCTTCGGAAAAGTTGGAGAGTGGTTTGTTGCCCTTGCAGTTTTGCTTTTTGCATTTACTACCGTTATGGGTTGGTCACACTATGGATCAAAGGCAGTGGAGTATCTCTTTGGCGTAAAGGGAGCCAAGGTATACCGCGTAATCTTCGTGCTCATGATGATTTCGGGAGCCGTTATGACTTCCAGCCTTGCATGGGATGTATCAGATACCTTCAACGGTCTTATGATGATTCCAAACTTAATCGGTGTGCTTTCACTCACTCCAATGATTGTTAAGATTACCAACAACTATGTAGACCGTAAGATTAAGGGTAAGGATATCGAGCCAATCCTTTCTTACGACCCTGCAATTCAGGCTGAGCATGCGAAGCTTGTAAAAGAAGGACAGGAGTAAAAATGATTGGTGCTCTGCAACAAGAGAAAAGGTATTATTTTGTTGCTCAAACACAAAAGTAAACAGGGCTTGTTGACATCGTTTTCCAGCCTAGCTATAATTTTTCACAAAGAACAAAGGCGTTCCGCAAGAAATTGCGGGGCGCCTTTTTTGTTGGGAATGTTAGGAGGAAATAGGATGGATCACATTGCACAATTAGACCATACAGATACCGTGAATGAATTGCTCGCGCGCTACGGTGTAAAGTTTGGAATTTATAAGAACAATGAGTTTAAGGAGCAGCTTTTCCCATTCGACAGTATTCCAAGAGTGATTGAGTACGAAGAGTTCGCTTTCTTGGAAAAGGGACTCAAGCAGCGTGTCATGGCGCTCAACCTTTTCCTAAAGGATATATACGGAGAAAAGAAGATTGTAAAGGATGGTGTAGTGCCAGAGGACTTTATCTTTGCATCAAGCGGATACATGGTAGAGTGCGAGGGCGTTGTCCCAATTAAGGATATTTATTCCCACATTTCAGGAATTGACCTAGTAAAGGGAAAGGATGGAAGCTGGTATATCCTAGAGGACAACCTGCGTGTCCCATCAGGCGCATCTTATCCAATGATTGCAAGAGACCTTTGCAGAAGAAGTTCACCAAAGACTTTTAATAATGTGAAGCTTGAGGACAACCGAAATTATGCCAAGCTTCTTCGCCGCACATTGGACCATGTGAATGTGGGTGGACATACCGTGATTCTAACACCAGGAAGATACAATGCAGCTTATTTTGAGCATTCTTATCTGGCAGAGCAGACCGGTGCACATCTGGTCAATGGGTCAGAACTGATTGTGGAAAATGATAAGCTTTACTTCATTACCGCAGACGGCAAGCACGAGCGCGTTGGTGCGGTATATAGAAGAATTTCCGATGAATACCTGGATCCAATGAATTTTAATCCAGAGTCTGTGATTGGAATTCCTCATATCTATGATGTGTTCCGAAAGGGAAATGTAGCGCTTTTAAATGCGCCAGGCAATGGAGTAGCAGATGACAAGGGTATCTATTACTTTGTTCCAAAGATGATTAAGTACTATTTGGGAGAGGAGCCAATTCTTCAGAATGCACCAACCTATCTGCCATTTTACGAGGAGGATATGACCTATGTGCTTGAGCACTTTGATAGCCTGGTGCTTAAGGACGTCGCAGAGGCAGGCGGTTATGGCGTTGTATTTGGTAGCTCCATGACCAAGGAACAAAAGGAGAACTTCATCAAACTTCTGAAGGCAGAGCCTCGTCGCTTTATTGCCCAGGAAGTCATTGATTTCCAGGATTTGGATATCCTAGAGGATGGCATTGCGGTTCCTAGAAAGGCAGACCTTAGAGCATTTGTCCTTATGGCAGATGAACCTATGGTTTGGAAAAGTGGATTGACTCGTTTCTCAAGAAATCCAGATTCATTTATCGTCAACTCATCACAAGGAGGAGGTTTTAATGACAAATGGCTATTATCTCTGTTGAACAGGCAGACCGCCTATATTGGCTTGGAAGATATTCGGAGCGTGTATATACCACCATTCGTATCTACTTCCGCAGCTTTGATTCAATGATTGATGAGATTGCAGATAGCTATCAGCAGTTTTGTGAACTCGTAGATATTCCAAATATCTATGAAGATAAGGAGGATTTCAATCGTCGTTATCCTTTTGATGAGGAGAATCCCGATTCCATCATCAGCAACCTGACCAGAGTCTATGACAATGCCATCGTGCTAAGAGAAAGCATTGGCTCGGAGTCACTCTCTTATGTACAGCTTGCCATTTATGAGATGAATCGCGCAAAGGCCAGTGATGCACCACTGATTGAGATGCAAAAAGTGATTGATAACATTCTTGCCTTTTGGGGCATCGTAGACGACCAGATTGAGGATGCGCGTATCCGTAACATCATAAAGGCAGGCCGCAAGATTGAGCGTATTGATATGTATGCAAGACTAGAAGTGGAAGGACAGGAATTACGGCGTGAGGTGAAGCGACTGATTCCACGTCTTGAGAAATGTGGACTGGATTACAACGATGACAGTGTTGTGTCCTTACGCGAGTCCGTGCATAGCGCAGAAATCGATTATTACGAGGTGGTTCGGTTGGTAGAATCCATCATCGCATAGAAGGAGTAATGTTTTGAAACATTTACATTTTGATTATTGCATGGAAATATCCTATTCCCATGACGTGACCAATTGTCACTATACCATCAAATGTATCCCGCAGGATACCAGTAGGCAGAAGGTGACACATTTTCAGATTGAGATGCTTCCGCCATCTAAGCCGGAATGGTCCTATGATTCACTAGGCAATCGTTATATCTTTGGTTGTAATCCACAGCCACATACCTATTTTAAGTATCGCATTACAGGAGATGTGGAGACTGGGAAAACAGATTGTGAAGGCATCGCAACCGAAAATGAGCAGATGATTTACAGACATAGCCATGGACTTACGGTGCCAGGAGAAAGGCTTACCGCCTATTACGATGTCATAAAGAACAGTATTTCGGACTTTGAAGCAATTACACCGCTTGAAAAAGCAAAAGGAATCATGGGATTTCTTCGCCAGAATTTCACCTATGAGAAGGAGAAGACCACTTTTTCCACGACAGCTGAGGAGGCATTTACCCTGGGCTGTGGTGTGTGTCAGGACTATGCGCACATTCTGATTTCTCTTTTGAATCTGGCTGGATGCTCTGCCCGCTATGTGACGGGCCTTATTATTGGCGAGGGAGCAAGTCATGCCTGGGTAGAGGTTGTAGATGGTGGGAAATGGTATGGAATCGATCCAACCAACGGTAGCTTGGTAGGCGAGGATTATATCAAGATTGGAGCCGGACGTGATGCCAGCGAATGCCAGTTAAACAGAGGCATTATGCATGGCGGTGGAGACCAAAAACAGGAGATTTCTGTGAGTGTTACGGAAGTGAGCCCTGGACAAAAATTCTTAAGAAAAGGAGCCTTGCTCTAATGATACAAAAAGTCGCACAAATCGCTTTGCCGGTAGATGAGATGCTTACGATTCGCAAGCACCGCATCCTTCCAAACGGAAGAAAGCGCAAGGCCAAAAGAATCAGTATTGTCACTGGAATTCACGGTGATGAGTTGGAAGGACAGTACGTATGCTTTGAACTGGCAAGAAGAATCGAAGAGAATATGGGATACTTAAACGGAATCGTAGACATATATCCGGCTATGAATCCACTTGGTATTGATTCGATTACCAGAGGCATTCCAGCCTTTGATCTTGATATGAACCGTTTGTTTCCGGGTCATGTAGAAGGTAACATGACAGAGTATCTGGCAGCAGAGATTTTAGAGGATGTGGTTGGCTCCGATGTCGTTTTAGACATTCATGCAAGCAATATTTATTTGACGGAGATTCCACAGATTCGTATTAATGAGCTCCATGAAGAGATCCTTGTGCCGCTTGCCATGAAAGCCAATGTGGATTTCATCTGGGTACACGGCGCAAGCACAGTTTTGGAGGCAACCTTTGCCCACAGTCTCAATAGCAGGAACACCCCTTGTCTTGTTGTTGAGATGGGCGTTGGTATGCGTATTACGAAGGCTTACGGAGATCAGCTGGTGGATGGTATCTTGAACCTCATGTATGAGATGGGGATCTGGAGTGAGGAGCAAAAGCCAGTGCGAACTCCAATCGTATCCAAGGCACCAGAGGATGTAAGCTTCTTAAATGCTTCTACTGGAGGACTTTTTGTTCCACATGTAAAGCATTGGGAAGAGTTAAAGGCGGGAGATTTGATTGGACAAATCATTGATCCTTTGACAGCAAAGGTTCTTGATGATGTTGTAAGCCCTGTGGATGGTATCCTTTTTACCATTCGAGACTATCCGATTGTAGATGAAGGCTCCTTGATTGGACGACTTCTTAGAAAAGAGGTATATGAAGCATGACCAAGAAAATCATATATCAAATCAAGGGCTTGTATCGTGACAATTTCCGTGTGACGGGATATGAGTTTGGAAAAGGGAAAAAGGCCCTTTGCATCGTAGGAAGTATGCGTGGCAACGAAGTGCAGCAGCTTTATTGTTGTTCCCTTTTGGTGCGCAAATTCAAGCAGCTAGAG
>JAZQQA010000063.1:0-7012 GCA_045628825.1 Agathobacter sp. | reverse complement strand
ATCAAATCGCAAACAATACTTATAGAGAGGAAATATTCACAATGAAAAAAGCATATCGTATTAATATCATCACTTTTGCGTTGATATTATTTTCAACTATTTGGATGTTCAGTGGCATTCACTTTGGAAAAGCACCAAGCGTCTTGGAGGGAAGTCGACTTGGCATGTTGAAGTTCTATACCGTTGATTCCAATATCATTATGGGCATCGTTGCTCTATGTGCAGCAATGATGGAGAAGAGAGTATTAGATGGAAAAATGGATAAGTTACCATCATGGTTCTATGCTATGAAGCTTGTGGGTGTCGTTGGTGTGACATTGACCATGCTTGTTACTGTATTCTTCTTGACCCCTACTCTTGGATTTTATGCATGCTTCAACAACAGCAATCTGTTTTTGCATGTGATCAATCCAGTGCTTAGTATCGTGGGATTTGTGTGCTACGAGAGAACGGATGTGTTAGCATTCAAGCATACCTTTACTGGAATTGTAACCATGCTACTTTATGCTGTGTATTATGTGGCTGTATCCGTGATTCATTCTACAGGAAATGTGGTGGACAAAGGGTATGACTGGTATGGATTCTTTGCATTGGGTCTTAAGAGCGGATTTGTTGTAGTTCCACTGATTATCGTGATTACATATGTAATTAGTCTGGTGCTGTGGAAGTTGAATAAGAGAAAGTAATGGAAAAGTCGCCTGAAAAGGCGACTTTTTTATTGACTCAAGCATTTTCTGTGATATTATTGTTGGGACATATCCTTTTTGTCATATCAATTTTATTATCTTGTATTCACATATTATTTTCACTAGGGCATTACGAATTTCATTAACGTATTCATTGAATTATGTCTATTTTTATACTATAATAATTGCAACTGAACTATAGTTGCAGAAAGGAATTAATGCCTAGTAAAAAAGAATTAATCGATAAATTATTTCGAAAACCATATCCAAGAAACTTTACAGTACGGGACTTGGATATGCTTATGAGTAAATGCAATTGTACAAAGTATCAGGGAGGAAGAGGATCATCAATTGGTTATTGCCATTTGGAAAGTGGGAAAAAGCTTCAGTTTGATAGCCCTCATCCACAAAGAGAATTATATAAATATCAAATAGAGAAAACAAAAGAGTTTATATTAAAAATTGGAGAGGAGACCATATTATGAAATCTGGAATGATGAAATATAAGGGTTATAGAGCTACAATTTCTTATGATGAAGAAGATAATATTTTTGTCGGAGAAGTGTTTGGGATTTCTGATTCATTAAATTTTCATGGTACTTCAGTGGATGAGTTGGAAAAGATGTTTCATCAATGCATTGACAATTATTTGGAAGCATGCGCGCAAATTGGAAAATCTCCTGATAAAGAGTTTTCAGGTAGCTTTAATGTCCGCATGGCACCTATGATTCACGCAAAGGCAGCCGAGTACGCTTTTGAAAATGGATATTCGCTGAATCAGGTAGTATCAATGGCTTTAGAAGCATTTGTGATGTAAAATCGGCATTTGTGGGGGTAAAAATTAAACGAACAGTTTACTGTTTTGCTAGCAAAATGGATTATAATAAGGATACAGAATTTGGGAGGTGCATCATGACTTTTGAAGAATATGTGGAAGAAATTCAGCAAGAAATATTGGCCGCCAAAGAAGCCTTAGATTTTTTGAATCCGGAGGATTTCGATACGCAAGAAGAATATTTAGTTGAAAAAGCTTCATTGGAGTCGCATCTAGCAGATTGGGAGAAATATCTTATAAACGCGAAAGAAGATTATGAGATTGATTATGGAACGGAAGATGGGGAAGAAGATGAATGATTTACGAAGACTTCAACATTGTGAAAGGATAAAATAGATGAGCAAGTTTGAAAAATGGAAAACTAAAATTGATTTATATCGAGATGTCGCATTTGACTCATGTATGGAGAAAAGTTTTGTACGTTTAAATGAGTTTCGAAAGGATGATCAACTGCAAAAGTCTGGTGCATATATAATGAATGCCCGAATGGTTGGTATTATTAAAAGCAATTCATTTCAGGAAAGAAGGAAAATTTCACAAAAGTGGCATTATTATGTTTCGTATATGTATATGTATGAAGAACTAGGTGTTGGAAGAAATGTTGTAGTTGACAAAGAATATTTGGAAAAAGAAATTCATGCGTTAAAATGTCTCGCAGAGGGAAAGTCAATGGAAGAGGCACAGATAGATCAAATTTCGTATGTTATAAATAAATTAGATGAAAAGGTTGACTTTGAAAACTGGGGAAATCCAGGAACGTTTAAATGCAAGGAATTAATTCTGTGGCTACAGGATGCGTCCGATATTATTTCAACATTTGAGGAGAAAGCATGAGTAGAATCTTAGTATGTGGGGACACCCATGGTTTACATGATGCAGGTAAGCTGGAGTACTTTTTCAATCAGCAAGAGCATGATTACACCAAGGATGACTATCTGATTATATGTGGTGATGTGGCCGTATGTGGCTTTGATGCCAAGAGAAGCGAAGCAACAAGGCAGTTTCTTATGGATCTGCCAGTGACAGTTTTATTCGTGGATGGCAATCACGAGCACCACGCACATCTGAATGAATATCCGGTGGAAATCTGGAATGGCGGAAAAGTGCATATGATTACGGAGGATATCATTCACCTCATGCGAGGTCAGATTTATGAAATTGATGGCCGTAAGATTTTTACCTTTGGAGGTGCCTATTCCATTGATAAAGCCTACCGAACAGAAGGCATTGACTGGTTCGAAGAGGAGCTTCCTTCTGCAGAAGAGTATGATGAAGGTTGGGCCAATCTGGAAGCCAACGATTACGCGGTAGATTTTGTCTTTACCCATACATGTCCTTCAGAAGTGATGGCAGAAATCGGTTTTGGAGGTGGCTTTAAGAAGGCGGATCGTCAGACGGATGAGTTCCAGAATATGGCGGATAGTATGGATTTCAAGCACTGGTTCTTTGGGCATTTCCATGTTGACGATGATGTGGATGACATGTACCATTGCCTTATGGAGAACGTGGTGAATTTGGACGATTATGTTTAGTATATGGATTCTTTTATGCGCACTTGTGGGGCTTTCCATAGGTGCGCTTCGTGGTAATTTAAGACTTGGTGTTACGCTGATTCCGCTGCTTCTTGCTCCTTTTGCCTACATCTGTTGTTATGATGTGGCGACCGTTGGGATACTACTCATTTTCCTAGGACTTGTCATGATAAACTGTAGGGAAATCGCAAGCATCTGGACCAAGAAAGAAGAGCGGATAAGACATCCGAAGGCGTGGGTAGCCATTCCACTGATTGTAGCCGCTATGCTTATTTGGCTTGCCTTTGTGGCTGCCAATGGTGTGATTTCTGCTTTGCTTGTGCCATCTTTTATGAACAAGCTTGAAACTTTTGAACGTGTTACGGAAAAAAGCTATAGTGAGTTGATTCAAACAGACGACATTACCAATGCTAGAAAGGAATCGATTTCTGAGACCAATGAGTGGCTGAAAACCGTAGAGTATGAGCGCGCAAGGATTGAGACGGAGGATGGCTATACCTTACGCGGCGTTACCTTTTATGCAGAAGAGGAGAGCCACAAGTGGGCATTGCTTGCACATGGCTATACAGGCTGGAAGGAAGAGATGTATCCATTCGCCTATCGTTATGCGCTTATGGGCTATAATTCGGTGGCACCAGATTGTAGATGTTCAGGTTCTAGCCAGGGGGATTTCATTGGAATGGGCTATACGGATAGTGCAGATATGATGGGCTGGATCGCTTATATTTTGGACAAGGATCCAGAGGCGCAAATCGTACTTCATGGGCAGTCCATGGGTGGAACTACCGTGCTTCTTATGGCAGGGATTCAGGAGTTACCGGACAATGTAGTGGCAGTGGTATCAGACTGTGCCTATTCGGATGCTTATGAGATGTTTAAGGGCACAGGCGCATCTTGGCTAGGTCTAGATGGTTTGCCAGATTCCGTTCTTGCGTTTATCTGTTTTACCTTCCGTTTGCGCGGCGGCTATGATTTACATGAAGCTGCGCCGATTCGTAGTATTTCTGATGTGACAGTACCTATCCTATTTTTCCATGGAAACGAGGATCGCATGGTGCCTGTGTCTATGGTCTATGAATTGTATGAAGCGGCAACCTGTGAAAAAGAACTCTATGTAGTAGAAGGAGCGGGCCATGCACAGAGCCAGGATAAAGATTCTGAGGGATATTTCGGCAGGGTAGAGACCTTTCTGCAAGATAAGTAGAACTTTCTTCAGAAACATGGTGCAAAATCCGTAGATATAAGGTAAAATAGATATTAATTTTTAGCGAATAGGAGATATACGATTCATTATGGAAGAAAATCAGGTTGTAAAAAAGAGAATGCTTTCTGGAATTCAGCCAAGTGGTGACTTACACCTTGGCAACTATCTGGGAGCAATTAAGAACTGGGCTGACCGTGTCAATGAGTATGAGTGCTTTTACTTTATGGCAGATCTTCATACCATTACCGTTCGTCAGGAGCCAGCAGAGCTTCGTAAGAGATCGTTACATCAGTTAGCACAATACATTGCTTGTGGTCTTGATCCACAGCAGAACACCTTATTCTTACAGTCACATGTGCCTGCTCACTCACAGCTTGCATGGGTACTGAACTGCTATACACAGTTTGGTGAGCTTTCACGTATGACACAGTTCAAGGATAAGTCAGCAAAGCATAAGGACAACATCAATGCCGGTCTTTTCACATATCCTGTACTTATGGCTGCAGATATTTTGCTTTATCAGCCAGACTTCGTACCAGTTGGAGAGGACCAGAAGCAGCACGTTGAGATTTGCCGTGACATCGCGCAGCGTTTCAACAGCATCTATGGAGATGTATTTAAGATTCCTGAGCCAATGATCGCTGCAACAGGTGCTAGAATCTATGGACTGAACACACCAGGAGACAAGATGAGTAAGTCTATTCCTGAAGGATGTGTATTCCTTATGGATAAGCCAGAGGACATTGCGCGTAAGTTCAAGCGTGCAGTTACCGATAGCGATACCGAGCATTGCGTAAGATTTGATAAGGAGAACAAGCCAGGCGTTGCGAACCTTATGAATATCTATTCTGTTATTACTGGAATGTCTTACGAGGATATTGAGCGCGAGTTCGATGGTAAGGGATACGGCGTATTTAAGCCAGCAGTAGCAGAGGTAGTTGTAGATCACCTTCGCCCAATCCGTGAGGAAGCAGAGCGCTTAATCAAGGATAAGGCATATCTTGAGACCGTATACAAGGAAGGTGCAGAGCGTGCTTCTTACGAGGCAAACAAGACCTTACGTAAGGTATACAAGAAGGTAGGTTTCTACCAGTTATAATTGCAGATATAAAATAGTACTTTGGTCATTTGTATAATCTGCTGATATAAAAATGATTGAAATTGAGGCGAATTCCGATTCAAAAAGAGCATTAACACTCTTGAGATGGAATTCGCCTTATTTATTACCTACAAAAACGTTAGATTTCAGGAATGAGTTGCGCAAAATTGCGCATTATTTGTTTCGAAAATTCTTATCTATAATGTCTATTGTAAGCCGAATACTTGGGATGATAGTATAGTCACATAAGGTTGAGCAAACGGTTGCTCAAATGGTTTTGGTTTTGAAATGAGGGTATTTATGGAGAAGATGTTAAAGAAAAGAATTGCAAGCGCAACTCTCGCAGGAGCATTGGTATTAAGTCAGCTTAGTCTCCTTGCGATTCCAGAGAAGGTAAGTGCAGAGACAGTAAATCTGCTTACCAATGGTGATTTCGAAATTGGATCGACTGAGGGATGGGAAATCTGGTGTGATCAGTCATCTGCCGCTGCATCAGTTGTAGATTGGGCAAAGGAAGATGGAAGCTATGGATTAGCATTTCAGGATTCTTCTACTTCTAGCTCATCAAATTATGGTGGAAATGTTACTCTTGGACAAACGGTTTCGTCGCTATCTGCTGGATCATATCAATTATCATTTGATTTGATGGGAAATGGTTCAGATTCTTTTGTTGAAATACTTGGAAGCGAAGGAAGCTCATGGACTTCCTATCAGGGTGCATGGGGCACTTGGCAGAGTTTTACTTATGATGTTGAGATTGAAGAAACAACAGACTTATATGTCGGAATTAAGGCCTATGTTTTAGCTGGCAATAATTCATTCTGTATCGACAACATCTCCCTTGTAAAGACATCCGTAGATGAAGTTGTTGAACCATCTATTTTTGCGGAAGAAGGATATTCCGTTGTAGTAAATCCTACAAGTGCTACTGTAAAGGCTGGTGAGTCAATTGAGTTCTCAGCTCGCATCGGTCTGGATGGAACTGAGATTACAGATCTTAGTACAACAAATGCTAAGCTTTGGTTCTGGCCTGATCAGTGGTCAAGCGGTCATTCCGATGGACTTACGGATACCACAATCACAGACAACGATGGGGATGGATATGATCAGACAGTTACCATCACTTTCCCAAGTGTAGGTACCTATTATATCTGCACACAGTTGCAGGAAGGCTCTACAGATTTGGTAAAAGAGTTCACAACTGTGACTGTAACGGAAGCCGAGAAGACAGAAGGCACAGATGATACTGAGGGAACAGATGATGGAGTTGTTCCTGTTGATGGCAATGTAAATGTAACCCGTGTACCAAATCTTTCCGATGACTTCATCATGGGTGTTGATATTTCTTCCGCAATCGCAGAGTTTGATAGTGGTGTTGTCTACTACGATTATGATGGCAATGCAATTAACAATGTGACTGATTTATGCAAGTTTTTAGCAAGCCAGGGAATCACACATATTCGTGTAAGAGTATGGAACAATCCATATGATGCAGCTGGAAACGGATATGGCGGCGGTAACAACGATGTGGCAAAGGCAAAACAGTTTTCAGATGCTTGTCGTGTTGCTGGAATCAAAATGATGGTAGATTTCCATTGCTCAGACCTTTGGACAGATCCTGGTAAGTATCAGGCACCTAAGGCTTGGAAGAGCATG
>JAZQQA010000062.1:0-5967 GCA_045628825.1 Agathobacter sp. | reverse complement strand
GCTAAGTACTTCATCCAATTCAAGGGACACAAGAAGGACTGCCTTACCAGCATCTCTTTGTGCTACAAGCTGTGAATGAATGTATTCAATCGCACCGACATCCAGTCCTCTGGTAGGCTGAACTGCTACTACCAAATCCTTTTCTCGGTCTAATTCTCTTGCAATAATCGCCTTCTGCTGGTTACCACCAGACATAGAACGAGCAATTGTAATTGGTCCCTGTCCGCTACGAACATCAAACTTCTCAATCAGTTCTTCTGAGTATCTACGTACCTCATCAAACTTAATGAAGCCACCCTTCTGGAACTGTGGATCCTGGAACTTCTGAAGAACCATGTTGTTCTCCAAGGTGAAGTCAAGTACAAGACCATGCTTATGACGATCCTCTGGGATATGTGACATGTGTGCACTCTTATCTCTGATAGAAGCACTTGTAATGTCCTCACCACAAAGTGTTACCTTACCACTAGTAATCTTATCAAGACCTGTCAGTCCATGAATGAACTCTGTCTGTCCATTACCATCAATACCAGCGATACATACGATTTCACCACGACGCACATTCATGGTAACATTATGCACCGCATCCTTCTTATGAACATGGCTAGCAACACACATATTCTCAATTTCAAGAATGGTCTCTGTTGGCTTTGCTGGCTCCTTGGTTACCTCAAGCTGAACTGGACGTCCAACCATGAGGTTCGAAAGTTCCTGCTTATTGGTTGTTGCAGTTTCAACAGTACCAATATATTTTCCCTTACGAAGTACAGACACACGGTCTGATACCTCCATAATCTCATTGAGCTTATGTGAGATAAAAAGGATAGACTTTCCTTCCTTGGCAAGATTCTTCATAATCTGCATAAGCTCTGTAATTTCCTGTGGAGTTAATACCGCAGTTGGCTCATCGAAAATAAGAATCTCATTGTCTCTATAGAGCATCTTAAGGATTTCAGTTCTCTGCTGCATACCTACGGTAATATCTTCCACCTTGGCATCCAAATCGACCTGTAAACCATACTTTGTAGATAACTCCTCTAACTTCTTGCGTGCGGTCTTACGCTGCAAAAAGCCAAGATGCGTATCCTCTGCTCCAAGAATAATATTGTCTAACACAGTAAACACATCAATGAGTTTGAAATGCTGGTGCACCATACCAATGTGTAAAGCTGTGGCATCATTCGGATTATTAATCTTTACTTCTACTCCGTCTTTCTTGATAACGCCCTGTTCTGGCTGATAAAGACCAAACAAAACGCTCATAAGAGTAGACTTACCCGCACCATTTTCCCCCAGAAGTGCGTGTATCTCCCCCTTCTTCAGCTGGAGTGTAATATCATCATTCGCTTTAATACCAGGGAATTCCTTGGTGATATGAAGCATCTCAATGACATATTCAGACTTCTGCTCCATGCTTTTGCCTCTCTTTCATTGTAAATATTCACGAAAATGTGACCTATTAATTATACCTTTATAGGTAATATAATTCAATAAAATGCGCCAAAAAAGCACATAAAAAGGGGCATATCGACTTTGCGAAATGCCCCTTTACATTTGCTAGGTTACTATCCTAAAAAAATTACTCAACTACGTTAACTGTAATGAAGTCATTACCTGCATCAAATGAAGCGAAATCATCGTAGTTAGCATCAATCTTAAGTGATCCATCAACAACTGCTGCGAAGAGTTCTTCGTACTCAGCTACTGTAAATGTCTCGAAGCTCCATGTATCTGTTGGAAGTCCTGTTGCATCCTCAGCTGCACCAAGAACCTGAAGAGTACCACCAATGGTATCCCACTGTCCTGCGAAGTATACGCCTGCTTCCTTCTGAACAGAAGCTGCAAGGCCCTTCATAGCTGAAGTAATAACTGTTGCAGAGTCACCAGACTGGTCAACGTCTACACCGATGGTGTATGCGCTGTTAGCTGAAGCTGCTGCGAAGATGTAGTTACAAATAGAACCACCACAAGAGAAGATAACTTCTGTTCCGTTGGTGTACCATCCATCAGCAAGTGTCTGAAGTTCTGGAGTACCCTGGAAGTCTGCACCGTATAACCATGTGTAGTTTACTTCTACAGGAGTTCCGAGCTTCTCAGCTGCTGCTGCAGCACCCTGAACGTAACCAAATCCGTATCTCTGGCAAGCTGCGTTTGTTCCGCCGCCACCGCCGCAGAATCCGAGCTTAGTAAATCCATCCATAACAGCTGCATATCCAGCGAAGTAACCACACTGCTCTTCCTGGTAAGCAATTGCTGCTACGTTGTTGTTAGTAGCAAGAACATCGTCCATCCATCCATCAAGGAAAAGGAACTTAACATCAGCGAACTCAACAGCTGCCTTAGCAAGTGCTGCGTACTGAGCAAATCCTGGAGCAACGATAAGTTCTGCACCACCATCAACAGCTGCCTTCATAGCATCGTAACGGTCATCATCAGTTGCTTCTGAACCGTTAGCTGGCTGATAGTACTTGTAGCTTAATCCGTTAGCGTTAGCGAAAAGCTTAACACCATTCCATGAACTCTGGTTGAATGATCCATCCTTTAACTGACCGATATCAGTTACAAGTGCGATCTTGTAAACACCATCAGCTGCTTCCATAGTATCTGGAATTGACTCTGGGTCTACTTCTGTTGCTGCAGGCTGAGTCTCGCCAGCTGGCTGTGTCTCAACTGCTGCGCCCTGTGTTGGCTCTGCTGGAGCTGCTGGTGTGCTTCCGCAACCTGCAAGGCAGCTTACGCCAAGTGCTGCTGTAAGTAATACAGCAAAGAATTTCTTCTTCATATCTTTTTCCTCCTCTTATTGAATATAAAGAATTGTGATTAACATATGCATTCTAGCACAATCCAACAGTGCAAACAACTGTAAATTATGCCTATGCATGTATCTATTTCTAAACATAAGTTTAAGAAATCATAAATTTGGACATACAATAGTTGGCAAGGTCCATGCCCTTATCCGTCAAATAGATGCGACCTGCTGCAACTACCATGAGTTCTTCCTCACGAAGCTCTGAAAGTACCTGCCCATATACTCCATCAATCGGAATTCCAAAGGCCTCTTCAAACTCGCTTCGCCGTATACCTTCATTCATACGAAGGCCTAAGAACATGAACTCTTCCATCTGCTTTGTTCTTGTAAGTATCTCTCCTGTTTCATGCAAACAGGTTCCCATAACCATGCGTTCCTCTGCGACTCCATTTTCTACGCATTCGTAGCTGAGTTCCTTAAGATCCATATGGTTGGCAAAATGGATATAGTCATACACATCCGTCAAATTGCTATAGCGCACATCATCAATCAGAGACGAAGCCCCAAGACCAAGCCCTAGATAATTCACACGCTTCCAGTAACCAATATTATGCCTGCACGCAAAACCTGGCTTTGCAAAGTTGGATGTCTCATACTGCATGTATCCAGCACCCGCAAGAAAGCTCTGCGTCGTCTTCATAATGCGATATAATTCATCCTCATCCGGAAGAATTTCCGTAGGCATCCCTGCTTCCTGCTTTACTGCATCAAACTTTAGCTGTTCGTAAAAAGGAGTTCCCTTCTCTACAATTAAAGTATACGCTGAAATATGTTCTGGCTTCAAACGCACAACCTGCTGCAACGTGTGCACAAATTTTTCTGCGTTCTGATATGGAAGTCCGCTAATCAAATCTACATTGACATTGGAGAACTGGCAGTTACGCGCGAACTCATAGGTCCTAAGAAACTGGTCATAGGTGTGAATACGACCAAGCATTTTAAGTTCCTCATCGTCCGTAGACTGGAGTCCAATGGAAAGACGATTGATTCCTGCATTGCGGTAATCCCCCATCTTCTCCCTGGTAATGGTTCCAGGATTACACTCCATGGAAATCTCAGCGTCACTCGCCACATGAAAATGCTTAAATACCGTATCCAAAATGCGAATAAGCAAATCTGCATTCAACCAAGATGGAGTTCCTCCACCAATATAAATGGTAGAGACCTCCCGGTCCTGCATCAATTTTCCATAATATGCAATCTCTTGCATAAGGGCGTAGGCATAGTCCGTCTGCGTCTTTTCATCTGCCGCAAAAGAGAGAAAATCGCAGTAATTGCATTTGCGCACACAAAATGGAATATGTAGATACAGTTCTAATGCATTCTTAGTCTTCATCCAGCTTCAGTACACTCATAAATGCTTCCTGCGGAATCTCAACACTTCCCACCTGACGCATTCTCTTCTTTCCTTCCTTCTGCTTCTCGAGGAGCTTACGCTTACGAGAAATATCACCACCATAACACTTAGCAAGCACGTCCTTACGCATTGCCTTAACTGTCTCACGGGCAATTACTTTTCCACCTACCGCTGCCTGAATTGGAATCTCAAACAGATGTCTTGGAATTTCCTCCTTGAGACGCTCGCACATCCTTCGGCCTCTGTCATAAGCGCTATCCTTGAATACAATAAAGCTAAGTGCATCCACCTGCTCCTTGTTGATTAAGATATCAAGCTTCACAAGTTCAGACTTCACATAACCCTTAAGCTCATAATCAAAGGATGCGTAGCCTCTTGAACGAGACTTCAGTGCATCGAAAAAGTCATAGATGATTTCATTTAGTGGTAAATCATACTTAAGGAGCGCTCTGGTCTCCTCAATGTACTCCATGCTCTTATAAATACCACGTCTCTCCTGGCAGAGATTCATGATGGCACCCACATAATCCTTGGTTACCATAATTTCTGCTGCAACGAATGGCTCTTCCATATAATCAATCTCAGAAGGATCTGGAAGATTGGATGGATTGGTCAAATCAATCACTTCTCCATTGGTCTTATGTACCTTATAAACAACTCCTGGCGCAGTGGTAACAAGATCTAAATCAAACTCACGCTCCAAGCGCTCCTGAATAATCTCAAGATGTAATAGACCAAGGAAACCACAACGGAATCCAAAACCAAGCGCCAAAGAAGTCTCTGGTTCAAAATACAATGATGCATCGTTAATCTGCAATTTTTCCAAGGCCTCACGAAGATCCGTATACTTCGCTGCATCTGCTGGATACAAACCACAGTAAACCATAGGATTTACCTTCTTATATCCTGGAAGTGCCTCTTTACATGGACGATTTGCAATGGTAACAGTATCACCGACACGGGTATCACGTACGTTCTTAATGCTGGCTGCAATATAGCCTACCATACCAGCTGACAATTCATCGCAGGGAATGAACTGGCCTGCACCAAAATAACCAACCTCGGTTACAACATCTTCTGCGCCAGTTGCCATCATACGAATGGTATCTCCTACCTTTATGGTTCCTTCCATAATACGGCAGAACACAATAACACCCTTGTAGCTATCATAGATTGCATCAAAAATCAAAGCCTGAAGCGGTGCCTTAGGATCCCCCTTTGGTGGTGGGACCTGCTTTACAATCGCTTCTAAAACTTCTTCTATATTAAGACCTGTCTTAGCTGAAATTCTTGGAGCATCCAAGGCTTCGATTCCAATGACGTCCTCAATTTCCTGCGCTACTTCATCTGGTCTTGCACTTGGCAAATCAATTTTATTAATAACTGGAACCACATCAAGGTCGTGGTCCAAAGCAAGATACACATTGGCTAAGGTCTGAGCCTCTACACCCTGAGCAGCATCCACAACAAGGATAGCTCCATCACAGGCAGCAAGGCTTCGCGACACCTCATAGTTAAAGTCAACATGTCCCGGGGTATCAATCAAATTGAAGTAATACTCTTCCCCATCCTGTGCCTTATAAATAATACGCACTGCCTGGGATTTAATGGTAATGCCTCTTTCTCTTTCCAGATCCATATTGTCGAGTACCTGGGCCTGCATTTCTCGGCTGGTTAAGGTACCGGTTTTTTCGATAATACGGTCTGCCAAAGTAGACTTACCGTGATCAATATGGGCAATAATACAGAAATTTCTAATTTTGCTCTGATCAATTGACATGAATATTTCCTCGCTTTAACT
>JAZQQA010000061.1:0-7579 GCA_045628825.1 Agathobacter sp. | reverse complement strand
TAGAGGAAGGCTTTTTGTTTCTTGCAATTAAGGGAGAAAAAGTAGATGGACATGATTTTGTTCCATCTGTTTTTGAAAAAGGCGCCTTGGCAGTGCTTGTAGAACGCGCCCCAGAGGTAGAAGGACCATATATCCTTGTGGAGTCTACCTTGCTTGCCATCAAAAAGATTGCAGCCTTTTACCGCACGCAGCTTACCATTCCGGTGGTTGGAATTACAGGTAGCGTAGGAAAGACCAGCACTAAGGAAATGATTGCAGCTGTGCTGGAGCAGAAGTTCTCTGTTCTGAAAACAGCAGGCAATTTTAATAACGAGCTTGGACTACCGCTTACGATGTTTCGCATCCAGCCAAGCCATGAGGTAGCAGTGCTTGAGATGGGCATTTCCGATTTCGGCGAGATGGACCGCCTTGCGACTATGGATTGTCCAGACTATATGGTAATCACCAATGTTGGCTACTGTCATTTGGAATTCCTGGGAGACCGCGATGGAGTTCTGAAGGCGAAGACAGAATGCTTTGCTCATATGACAGGAAAGGGCTATGCCATCCTAAATGGTGACGATGACAAGCTGATTACAAAGGCAGAAGCGGCAGGAAAACCATCCCTTTTTTATGGAGTGGGAGAAGCTTCCGATGCCCAAGAGATAAAGAAGCAGGTCTATGCAACAGATGTTGAGAATCTGGGATTTGAAGGTTTGACATGTACCATTCATACGCCTGAAGGAAGCTTTGCTGCGAAGATTGCAATTCCAGGAGAACACAATGTGCATAACGCCTTAGCTGCAACAGCAGTTGGCCTTGCTCTTGGAATGAAGCTCACGGAAATCCAGGCAGGAATTGCGGCTGCAAGAACCATAGCTGGAAGAACCAATTTCTTGCAGGCCAATGGCATGATTGTTATTGATGACTGTTACAATGCCAATCCAGTATCTATGAAGTCAAGTCTTGCGGTACTTGCCCATGCAAAGGGAAGAAGCATTGCAGTGCTTGGAGATATGGGAGAGCTTGGAGCAGACGAAGCTGCACTTCATGCAGAAGTAGGAACGGCAGTTGGAGAGAATAAGATTCATGCACTTTTTGCGGCAGGAGCGTTGGCGGAAAACTATGCCAAGGCAGCAATAACAGCGAATCCAGACTGTGATGTTCACTATTTTAAGACAAGGGAAGAGATGACAGAAGCGCTTCTTGCTTATGTGATGCCAGGAGATTCGATTCTTGTAAAGGCATCGCATTTTATGCAGTTCCCAGAAGTGGTGAAGGCATTGACAGAAGCTTAATGAGCAGTTACTTTATTAGCAGAATATATTTTTAAAGAAAGAGGTATACTATGGCACAGAATCCAATCGTAACCATTACCATGGAAGACGGACGTGTGATGAAGGCAGAACTTTATCCAGAAATCGCACCAAACACCGTAAACAACTTTATTAGTTTGATTAACCACAATTTCTATGATGGCGTTATTTTCCACAGAGTCATTCGTGGATTTATGCTGCAGGGCGGAGATCCAGATGGAAGAGGAACCGGCGGACCAGGATACTCTATCCGTGGAGAGTTCACACAGAATGGCTTCAAGAATGATTTGAAGCATACTCCAGGTGTTCTTTCTATGGCTCGTACCATGATTCCAGACTCTGCAGGAAGCCAGTTCTTTATTATGCATGAGACCTCACCACATCTTGATGGAGCATATGCTGCATTTGGTAAGGTCATCGAAGGAATGGATGTTGTGAATTCTATTGCGGAGACTCCAACCGATTATATGGATCGTCCACTTGAGGATCAGGTGATGAAGTCCGTTACTGTTGAGACCTTCGGGGTTACTTATCCTGAACCTGAGACGATTTAATTTACTCTACTATTTACGAAATGACTAGCTGATTTCCGTGCTGAGTGCTCAGAAGACTCTGACGGAAAAGAGCTAGTCATTTTCGTATCCTAGATGTTGGAAGGGAAATATTATTTTATGATTACGCTTGTTGTTGAAGAGTGTATCTTGGAGCGGGAACCGCAATTACAACTTTATAATCCGCTGATTCTTCCAGCCAGGTGCTGGGGGGCGAATACCCTTGCCTGGTATCTGGAGGAGGAGCTTCGTATTGAGGTAGAGGAGAGTTTACTCATCACGACATCGCCCTTTGTTGTGGAAGAGGCGACTAAGATGGGACTTGCGACTTTGCCGTATCGTAGCGAAGACAGTGATGCGACGTTTCCGGACGCATGGATCGTGGCAGAGGGGCTGGAGGATGCAGACGACGTATTTTTTCAGCATGCCTATGAACGCTTCCACCATATTCCATGGCGGATTTTGGAGACAAAGCGCTGCTATTTGCGGGAGTTTTGCATGGATGACATGGATGACCTATACCGCATTTATGCAGGGGAAGGCATTACGGACTACATGGAACCTCTCTATGAGAGAGCCGAAGAGGAAGCTTACGAGCGCGCATATATTGATGCTATGTATCGTTTTTACGGCTATGGTATGTGGTTGGTTTGCAGGAAAAGTGACGATGTGATTATTGGACGTGCAGGCTTGGAACATCGAGACTTTCCAGAAGGTGCGGAACTGGAAATGGGGTATATGATTGCAGCGGAGGAACAAAGGAAAGGCTATGCAACGGAAGTTTGTAGTGCAATCGTAGCCTATGCCGAGGAAGAATTGGAGTTTGACCGTGTGAATTGCTTGATTGAGCCAGGAAACCGTGCGTCTATCGCATTGTTGGAAAAAATGGGATTTCGCCCGATTGGGGAAACGTTAGACTTTGGAAAGCCTATGATTCGTTATATAAAAGATTGATTTTTCGGAATGAAAATCATATAATTATAGATTATATTAGTGAGACTTTAGGCTTATTTGAGTAGGGGAATGTATGGCTGATTTAAGTGCAGAAGAATTAGAGCGTTTAGCTGAGCAGATACAATCGAATACTGTTGGAATGAAGGCTACGAAGGAGTTTGCAAATCCAGATGATTTGTATCAGGAATTGCTTGCAAACATTCGTAGATATCACCCTTCTGCAGACACCACATTGATTGATAAGGCATACAAGCTTGCCTATGCTGCCCATGAGGGCCAGTATCGTAAGTCTGGAGAAGCGTACATCATTCATCCGCTTTCCGTTGCTCTGATTTTGGCCGATTTGGAATTGGATAAGGAAACCATTGCTGCAGGAATTCTTCATGATGTTTTAGAGGACACTGCGATGTCTGAGGAAGAAATGAAGGCAGAGTTCGGAGAAGAGGTACTTCTTCTTGTGGATGGTGTGACAAAGCTTGCTCATCTGCATCTGACTGACAATACTGCAGATCCAAAGGAGAAGAATGCAGCGCGTCTTGAGATGCAGGCTGAGAATCTTCGTAAAATGTTCCTTGCCATGGCAAAGGATATACGAGTAATCCTGATTAAGTTGGCAGACCGTCTGCACAATATGCGTACGCTGAAGTACCAGTCAAGAGAGGCACAGCTTCGTATTGCAAGAGAGACACAAGAAATTTATAGCCCAATTGCCCAGCGTCTTGGTATTAGTAAGATTAAGATTGAATTGGACGATTTGGCTCTCAAATATTTGAATCCAGACGCTTATTATGATTTGGTAGAGAATGTAGCACTGCGTAAATCGGTACGTGAGGATTATGTCCTTAGCCTTGTAAAAGAGGTTGGAGAGTACGTAAGGGAAGCCGGCATTGAGGCTGAGATTTCCGGACGAGCAAAGCATTTCTTTAGCATCTATAAGAAGATGGTAAATCAAAATAAGACCTTGGATCAAATCTATGATTTGTTTGCAATTCGTATTATCGTGAAGGATTTGAAGGACTGCTATGCGGCCCTTGGTATCATGCATGAGAGGTATAAGCCAGTCCCTGGCCGCTTCAAGGACTACATTGCAATGCCAAAGCCTAATATGTACCAGTCTCTGCATACAACACTGATTGGACCAACTGGTCAGCCATTCGAGATTCAGATTCGTACCGAAGAGATGCATCGTATTGCAGAATTCGGTATTGCTGCTCACTGGAAATACAAAGAGGCCAACAATGGTGTTCAGACATCAACCACAGTTTCTGAGGAAGAGAAGCTTAGTTGGTTACGTCAGATTTTGGAATGGCAGCAGGATACTTCTGACAATAAGGAGTTCATGAGCTTATTAAAGTCAGACCTTGACCTGTTCTCAGATACGGTATTTTGCTTTACCCCAACGGGAGAAGTTAAGAATCTTCCAAAGGGCTCAACTCCAATCGATTTTGCCTATAGCGTTCACTCAGCTGTTGGTAACAAAATGGTTGGCGCGAAGGTCAATGGAAAGATTGTACAGATTGATTACGTCATTCAAAACGGTGACCGAATCGAAGTTATTACCTCGCAGAATTCCAAGGGACCAAGCCGTGATTGGCTGTCCATTGTACGAAGTACGCAGGCAAAGAATAAGATTAACCAGTGGTTCCGTAGCGAACTTAAGGATGAGAACATTGCCCATGGTAAGGATATGATTATCGCTTACTGTAGAAGTAAGGGCATCAATGCGCCAGATATTTTGCGCAGCGAGTATCAGGAACGTATTGTGCGTAAGTATGGATTCCATAGTTGGGAGGATGTGCTCGCGGCAGTCGGCCATGGTGGACTAAAGGAAAGCCAGGTAGTAAACCGTATGTATGAGGACTACAAGAAGGATCATGTAGTTCCAGTTACGGATGATGATATTTTGGATGCTGTAGCAGAGGCTAAGCCTATAGAAGGGCCAAAGCGTTCTAAGAGTGGCATTGTGGTAAAAGGCCTTTATGACATGGCGGTACATTTCTCAAAATGCTGTAGCCCGATTCCTGGGGATGAAATCGTAGGCTTTGTAACAAGAGGCCGTGGCGTTTCTGTTCATAGAACGGACTGTATTAACATCATTAATCTGTCAGAGATGGATAAGAATCGTCTGATTGAGGCTGAGTGGCAAGAGGGTGTCGAGGATGGCAGCATCGGAGAGTACCTCGGAGAAATCAAGATTTTCTGCCAGGATAGACAGGGATTATTGGTTGATATCTCAAAGGTATTTACAGAACGTTCTGTGAATATTATTGGTATTCAGTCAAAGACCAGTAAGCAGGGAATTGCTACGATTGTGGTTTCTTTCAATACCAAAAACCGTAATGAGATGAATAGCTTAATTGAAAGACTTCGCCAGATTGACAATGTATTGGATATCGAGCGTACTACAAGCTAAAAGAATGGAAATTTCGGCAAAGAGTCGCATGAATTGCGACTCTTTTTTGCGATATGGAGGATGGAAACGATGGGTATTGACATCAGACAAGCAGTGGTTGGACCAGTGCAGACCAATTGTTATTTGGTTGCAAACACAAAGGGCGATTTGGAGAAAAAGCCCGCATTTATCGTGGATCCAGGAGACGGCGCAACAAAACTTGCAACGTTTATGGAAAATGAAGGATTTGAACCAGAGGCAATTTTGCTTACACATGGCCATTTTGATCATGCTGGAGCGGCAGAAGCGCTGGCAAGTAGATACAATATTCCAATTTACGCATTTGAGACAGAAAAAGAGGTCTTAGAAGACCCGGATAAGAATGCAAGCTGGATGGTGGGAGCCAGCGAAGTGTTTCACGCTACCCATTATTTGAAGGATGAGGAGGAATTGGATATCGCTGGTATTCACATTCGTGTATTGCATACCCCGGGGCATACCAAGGGAGGCTGTTGCTTTTATCTTCCATATGAGGATGTGTTGTTTTCAGGGGATACACTATTTTGTCAGTCTGTGGGTAGAACGGATTTGCCAACAGGCAGTATGTCAGAAATCGTTCGCTCTATCCGCGAAAAATTGATGGTGCTTCCTGAGAATACCGTGGTTTTCCCTGGACATGGAGAAGCAACGGACCTTGAACAAGAAAGAGAGTATAACCCATATCTATGATTATTGTTTTATTCAACAGACCTGAATTTGAATACGATGTGCATTCTTTGATTAAAGCCTTTTACGCAAAGGAAGAGATTCAGATGTTCTATACCTGCGCCGAGAGTGAAATCGAAGATAAAAACCTTGCGTGCACCCATCATGAGGCAGGACCTGAAGCGGATGCGCTTTTAGCCAACGCAGACCATGTATTTTATATCAACTATAATCCAGATGAGATTCACTTGTGTTGGAAAAAGGGTGATGAAACTGTAGAGCGCCGCGTGCCAGAGGATTATGTGGATCGTGCAGAGGCGAAGAACCACCTCAAGCAGCAGCTCTATGGCATGCTAGAAGAGGTGAGTGGCCAGGTTCTTCCATGGGGAACCTTGACAGGCATTCGTCCGACCAAGATTCCAATGAAGCTTTTAGATGAAGGCATGCAGGACGATGCCATTGCAAGGCATATGAAGGACACCTACCTTGCAACTGACGAGAAAATCAAGCTTTCCATTGAAATCGCAAAAAGGGAGCGCAAGCTTCTTGAGAAAATTGATTATGAGAATGGGTATAGTCTTTATATTGGCATTCCATTTTGCCCAAGTACGTGTCTGTATTGCTCCTTCACTTCCTATCCTCTTTTCTCTTGGAGAAATAAGGTAGATGCATATTTAGATGCCCTGGAAAAAGAAATTGATTACACTGCAGCAAAGTTCTATCATAAGAAACTTAATAGCATCTATATTGGCGGTGGTACGCCTACGACCTTAGAGCCATATCAATTAGATCGCTTAATTCGAAAGATTAAGTGCAGCTTTGATCTCAAGGATTGTGTGGAGTTTACGGTTGAAGCTGGAAGGCCAGACTCTATCACCAGAGAGAAACTCGAAGTGCTGCGTAAAAATGGAATCAGTCGTATTTCCATTAATCCACAGACCATGAAGCAGGAGACTCTGGATTTGATTGGCCGCCATCACACCGTAGATCACTGTCTGGAAAGCTTTAGGCTTGCAAGAGAGCTTGGTTTTGATAACATCAATATGGATTTAATCATTGGACTCCCAGGGGAGACCTTGGAGGATGTACGCCACACCATGGAAGTGGTAAGAGATTTGAAGCCAGACAATGTCACGGTACATTCTCTTGCCATCAAGCGTGCAGCAAGACTGACCTTATTCAAGGACCAGTATGAAGATATGATTATGGAAAATTCTGAGGAGCATATGAAGCTTTGCTCAGACTATTGCGCTGAGATTGGTTTAACGCCATATTATCTCTATCGTCAGAAGGGAATGGCAGGCAATCTGGAAAATGTTGGATATGCAGCGGAGGATAAGGCTGGAGTCTACAATATCCTGATTATGGAGGAAGTACAGACCATCGTGGCATGTGGCGCAGGATCCACGACCAAGCGAGTACAGCCAAATGGTGTCATTACCAGAGCAGAGAACGTAAAAGATGTAGCACAGTATATGAGCCGCATCGATGAAATGATTGAGCGAAAAGCAAAGTTATTTATGGAATAGGTAACATTATGCGAATAGAATAAAATCGTTCTATTTATCTTAAAAATGTTCGATTGTTTCGAAAAATGAGAAATCCTATACTTAAACTATCAAGAAACAAGCCGATTTACGGCATGATAGTTTAAGGGAGGATTTTTTATGAAAAAGAAACTC
>JAZQQA010000060.1:0-6216 GCA_045628825.1 Agathobacter sp. | reverse complement strand
TTTTAAGAAGGAAGCAGAGAAGCTTGGATTTGAAATCGGAGAAGAGAGAAGCTATGCCGTTGGTATGTTCTTCTTCCCACAGAATGAGCTTAAGCGTAGCCAGGCCAAGAAAATGTTCGAGATTATCGTGGAGAAGGAAGGACTTACCTTCCTTGGTTGGAGAAAGGTTCCAACCATGGACCGCGTGCTTGGACAGAAGGCTTTGGACAGCTGCCCAGAAATCTATCAGGCATTTGTAAAAAGACCAGCGAATTTAAAGACCGGTTTGGAGTTCGACCGTAAGCTTTACATCGTACGTCGTGTATTTGAACAGAGTAATGAAAATACCTATGTACCATGTCTTTCATGTAGAACCATCGTGTATAAGGGAATGTTCTTAGTAGGACAGCTTCGTACCTTCTTCCTTGATCTTCAGGATAAGTCATACGAATCAGCCATTGCCCTTGTGCATTCGAGATTCTCAACCAATACCAACCCAAGCTGGCTTCGTGCGCATCCAAACCGTTTCGTGGTACATAATGGTGAAATCAATACCATTAAGGGTAACGTAGACAAAATGATGGCACGTGAAGAGACCATGCACACCACATGCTTCTCAGATGAGGACTTTACCAAGATCCTTCCTGTTATTTCTCAGGAGGGTTCTGACTCAGCTATGCTTGATAACGCCCTTGAGTTCATGATTATGGGTGGAATGGATCCAGCCCTTGCAGCGATGATTCTGATTCCAGAACCATGGGAGAACAACGATACCATTTCCCAGAAGGAACGTGACTTCTATCAGTATTACGCTACCATGATGGAGCCATGGGATGGACCTGCGTCTATCCTCTTTTCCGATGGTGATGTCATGGGTGCAATTCTTGACCGTAATGGACTTCGTCCTTCGAGATACTATGTTATGGATGATGGAAGACTTGTACTTTCTTCTGAGGTTGGTGTACTTCCACTTGATGAGAAGCACATCCTGAAAAAGGAGAGACTGCATCCAGGAAAGATTCTTCTTGTTGATACCAAGGAGAAGCGCATTATTTCTGACAAAGAGATTAAGGAGAAGTATGCAAGCCGCGAGCCATATGGTGAGTGGTTGGATACCAATCTTGTAAATCTTTCTGATATTAAGATTCCAAATGAGATGGTACCAAGCTATGAGCGTGCAGAGTTAACACGTCTTCAGAAGGCCTTTGGTTACACCTATGAGGAATACCGTGACAGCATCTGCAATATGGCATTAAATGGTGCAGAGCACATTGGAGCCATGGGTGTGGATACTCCAATTGCAGTTCTTTCAAAAGAGAACCAGCCATTATTTGGTTACTTCAAGCAGCTGTTTGCACAGGTTACCAACCCACCAATCGATGCTGTTCGTGAGAAGATTGTAACTGCAACAACCGTATATGTTGGTAAGAATGGAGATCTCTTATCTGAGAGACCAGAGAACTGTAATGTTCTTAAGATTCATAATCCAATTTTGTCTGACCTTGACCTTCTTAAGATTTCGAAACTGAACCAGCCAGGTCTTAAGGTTGAGACCATTAGCACCTGCTACTTTAAGAGCACACCACTTGACCGTGCAATTGACCATCTTTTTGTAGAAGTAGATCGTGCCTACAGAGATGGCGCAAGTGTTCTGATTCTTTCAGACAGAGGTGTGGATGAAAACCATGTAGCCATTCCATCCCTTCTTTGCGTTGCGGCTGTACATAATCATTTGGTTGCAACAAAGAAGTGTACTGCTATGTCTTTGATTCTTGAAACTGGTGAGCCAAGAGAAGTACATCATTTTGCAACGCTTCTTGGCTATGGTGCTTGCGCAATCAATCCATACCTCGCACATGCTTCTATTAAGGCTCTGATTGAGGATGGCATTCTTGCAAAGGATTACTATGCAGCAGTTTCTGATTATGATAATGCTGTTATTTCAGGCATTGTTAAGATTGCTTCTAAGATGGGTATTTCTACCATTCAGTCATACCAGGGTAGCCGTATTTTCGAGGCTATGGGTATTGATAAGTCTGTCATCGATAAGTACTTTGCTGGAACCGTATCACGAATTGGTGGTATCACTCTTTCTGATATTGCGGCAAATACCGATAAGCAGCATTCAAAGGCCTTTGATCCACTTGGCCTTTCTACTGATATGACCATTGATTCTATGGGGCGTCACAAGATGCGTGCCCAGGGTGAGAAGCATCGTTATAACCCACAGACCATTCATATGCTGCAGATGGCAACCAGAGAAGGCGACTACGAGAAGTTTAAGCAGTACACCGCTATGGTTGACCGCGAGGAGACTGGATATATCCGAAGCCTGATGGAATTCGTATATCCAGAGGCTGGAATTCCACTTGAAGAAGTTGAGAGCGCAAGCGAAATAGTTAAGCGCTTTAAGACGGGTGCTATGAGCTATGGTTCTATTTCAGAGGAAGCACATGAAGCGCTTGCAATTGCAATGAACCACTTACATGGAAAATCAAATTCTGGTGAAGGTGGAGAGAGCGAGGAGCGTCTGGAAAGTGCTGGAACAAAGCATGATAGAAGCTCTGCAATCAAGCAGGTTGCATCAGGACGATTCGGTGTTACCAGTAAATACTTATGCTCTGCACAGGAGATTCAGATTAAGCTTGCACAGGGTGCGAAGCCAGGTGAAGGTGGACACCTTCCAGGCAAGAAGGTATATCCATGGATTGCAAAGACTAGACATTCTACACCAGGTGTAAGTCTGATTTCGCCACCACCTCATCATGATATTTATTCGATTGAGGACTTGGCACAGCTGATTTATGATCTTAAGAATGCCAATAAGCAGGCACGTATTTCTGTTAAGCTCGTATCAGAAGCAGGTGTTGGTACCATTGCAGCAGGTGTTGCAAAGGCAGGTGCTGGCGTTATTCTGATTTCTGGTTATGACGGAGGAACTGGTGCAGCGCCACTGAGTTCTATTCATAACGCAGGTCTTCCATGGGAGCTTGGCCTTGCAGAGACACACCAGACCTTGATTCAAAATGGACTCCGTAACCGCGTTGTTATCGAGACAGACGGAAAACTCATGAGTGGACGTGATGTTGCAATTGCAGCTATCCTCGGAGCGGAAGAGTTTGGTTTTGCGACCGCTCCACTTGTAACTTTAGGCTGTGTCATGATGCGTGTATGTAATCAGGATACTTGTCCTATGGGTGTTGCAACCCAGAATCCTGAGCTTCGTAAGAAGTTCATTGGTAAGCCAGAATACGTAGAGAACTTCATGCTCTTTATTGCAGAAGAACTCCGTGAATATATGGCACGTCTTGGCGTAAAATCCATTGACGAGTTGGTTGGTAGAACAGACCTTCTTAAGAAGAAGGAGGACTGTGGAGAAGTAGAGGCTAAGATTGACCTTAGTCGTATTCTTACTGCTCCAGCCACAGAATCATGCATTTTTAACCCAGAGATGGTATACGACTTTGAACTTGAGAAGACCAAGGATGAAATTCTTTTGAAGAAGGAAAAGGGTCTTCGCGATGCAATTAAGAATGGTACCAAGATTGAAATCTCTGCAGAGGTAACCAACATTGATCGTACCTTTGGTACCTTGATTGGTGCAGAGGTAACCAGAGCCCATCACGATGGACTTCCTGAGGATACCATTACCGTGAACTGCCAGGGCGCTGGTGGACAGAGCTTTGGTTCCTTCCTTCCAGAAGGTGTTACCTTAAGCCTTGTGGGTGATAGCAACGACTACTTTGGTAAGGGCTTATCTGGTGGAAAACTGATTGTAAAGGCTCCAGAAGAAGCAGCCTATGACGCTGAGAACAACATCATCATTGGTAACGTAGCACTTTATGGTGCAACCAGCGGTGAAGCCTTTATCGCAGGTATGGCAGGTGAGCGTTTCTGTGTACGTAACTCAGGTGCTAAGACCGTCGTAGAAGGTGTTGGTGAGCATGGTTGTGAATACATGACCGGTGGTGTTGCAGTCGTGCTTGGTAGCACAGGCAAGAACTTTGCTGCTGGTATGAGCGGTGGTATCGCATATGTACTTGATGAGGAGAATGGTTTGTATCGTAACCTCAACAAGGAAATGGTGCTTATGGAAGCCATTGAGCATAAGACAGACAAAGAGGAGCTTAGAAGTCTTTTGGAGAAGCATGTGAAGTACACAGGCTCAAAGAAAGCCCAGGAAGTTCTCTCTGATTTCGAAGGATATCTTCCAAAATTCAAGAAGATTATCCCAGCTGATTACAAGAAGATGGTACAGCTTACAGAAGATTTTATTGAGCGCGGTATGAGCATTGGAGAGGCCCAGATTGAGGCATTCTATGCAAGCATCGGCGCAAAGCATTAGGAGGAAGCACATGGAACGAACAATCGAAGATAGAATTACAACTTTTGAAGAATTTCATGGAACACTGACTCCAGAAGAGGCAAAAGAGGGCGCAACCAAGTGTATGTCATGTGGCGTTCCTTTCTGCCAGAGTGGATGTATGATTTCTGGTATGGCATCCGGTTGTCCTTTGCACAACCTGGTTCCAGAAACCAATGAGCTGGTTAAGATGGGGAATATGAAGCAGGCGTATATTCGTTTGAGCAAAACCCATAGCTTCCCAGAGTTTACTTCACGTGTGTGTCCAGCTCTTTGTGAAGCGGCATGTACCTGTGGATACTTGGATACTCCAGTGGCAACCAAGACCAATGAGAGAAGCATCATCGACTATGCTTTTTCCCAGGGACTTGTGGTAGAGGAAACACCTGCTGTTCGTACAGGCAAGAAGATTGCTGTCATCGGAAGTGGCCCTTCTGGACTTGCAGCAGCTCAGCTTTTGAACAAAAGAGGGCATAGTGTCACGGTATTTGAGCGTAGTGACAGACCAGGTGGACTCCTTCGCTATGGTATTCCAAATATGAAGCTGGATAAGAGATCCATTGATCGTAGAATTGCTCTTATGGAAGCTGCAGGCATTACCTTCCGTTGCAATGTCAACGTAGGTAAGGACTTGCTTGCAAAAGAGTTGCTTAAGGAATATGACCGCATCATTCTTTGCTGTGGCGCTTCAAATCCAAGAGATATTAACGCACCAGGACGTGATGCAAAGAATATCTATTTTGCAGTCGACTACTTAAAGGAAGTCAGCAAGAAACTCATGGATATGGATTATGATTCTAAGGCCATTATGGAAGCAAGTGACTATAGCTTTGGTTCCCTTAAGGGAAAGCATGTCATTGTAATCGGTGGTGGTGATACAGGAAACGACTGTGTAGGAACCAGCGTACGTCTTGGTGCAGCCAGTGTTACACAGCTTGAGATGATGCCACCAGCGCCAGAGAAGCGTGCAGATAACAATCCATGGCCAGAATGGCCAAAGGTTCTTAAGACCGACTATGGCCAGGAAGAAGCCATTCATGTATTTGGACATGATCCACGCATCTTCTCAACCACAGTGAAGGAATTCCACAAGAACGACAAGGGTGAGCTTTGTGCCATTACCATTGTAAGCCTTGCACCTAAGAAGGATGAGAAGACTGGTCGTATGATGATGGAGCCAGTAGCTGGTACAGAAAAGAAGATTCCAGCAGACCTTGTTCTTATTGCAGCAGGATTCCTTGGTAGTGAGGCATACGTTACTTCTGACTTTGGTGTAGAGGTAAATGCACGTACCAACGTTGCAACTGGAGAGGGCGCATATGCAACCTCACAGGACCGCGTATTTGTTGCAGGTGATATGCATCGTGGTCAGTCCTTAGTTGTATGGGCTATCGCAGAAGGACGCGCCGTTGCCAAGGCTGTAGATGAATCTCTCATGGGATATACAAATTTGTAAATTAAGTCAAAAATCATTATGAAAACCTACATACCATATGTAGGTTTTCTTTATTGCAGTTTGCAGTTCATATGTAATAAAATAATGCTAGGTATTTAATAAGCGGAAAAGCGCGAAAGCGTAAGGGAGGATATATATGAAAAAAAAGGAAGAAATACTCGCAATTATCGAAGAGGAAGACATTGAGTTCATCCGTCTTCAGTTTGTAGACATTTTTGGTAACTTAAAGAATATCGCAGTTACCTCAAGACACATTGAGAATGCAATTGAGAAGGGCTTTGCCTTTGATGCATCTGCATTGTTTGATGGTCTTTATAAGCCAGAGGAGCATTTATATTTGCATCCAGATTTGGATAGCTTTGTTATTATTCCATGGCGTCCACAGCAGGGAAAGGTTGGACGTTTTATTTGTGATGTC
>JAZQQA010000059.1:0-4035 GCA_045628825.1 Agathobacter sp. | reverse complement strand
GCTCCAGAAGAGCTTATGCCAGCTGCTGAGAAGCTTGCTGCTACTATCGCAGGCAACGCTCCAATCGCAGTTCGTGCTTGTAAGAAGGCTATCAACGATGGTCTTGATGTAGGAATGGATGAAGCAATCGTAATCGAAGAGAAGCTCTTCGGAAGCTGCTTCGAATCAGCTGACCAGGTTGCTGCTATGGCCAACTTCCTTGAGAAGGATCCAGAGAAGAAGCTTAAGAAGGTTCCTTTCCAGAATAAGTAAATTATTGGGGAATTACCCCTACACACAGGATGAAGGCTTTGGTATCTTACATAGATATCGAAGCCTTCTTTTTACTTTATAGAAGTCTCTACAATTTTGCACTCCCCAGCCAAATATGGTAAGATGGTACCTATGGAAAAGTGGAAAGCGTATTTTGACAAGTTAATTGAATATGGCACAACCTTCCGAAGATGGGTATGCAAGCTTGCATTTCGAAATCCAGACTATTCCCAGGACATGACCTGGCGCGAGGTCGGCAATTATGTATCACTCCTTTTGGGAGCCATCGTCAACCTCTCCGCATCTTTCTTTAAAATCATTTGTGGTTTTGTCTTTGATTCCGCCTGGATTACCTCCATTGGTATCTATTATCTTTTGCTTAGCGGCATCCGTTTTATGTTGCTTCTCGGAGAATGGCGTAGATCAAGACAGGAGAGTGAAAGCGAGCATATGCTCCACGGCTACAAATCTTGCCGTCTGTGCGGCGTATTTACCCTATTTGTCAGCTTCCTGCTTGCAGGTATGGGGATTCCTATGATTTACGAGAATCCATTCCATGACTATCCGAAGTGGATTATGACAGCTTTTGTGCTTTTTGCCGTATATTACTTCATTGTAGCAATTGTGAACATGGTTCATTTTATCAATATGAACAATCCAATCCTTACTGCTGCTAAGCGCGTTAGTATGGCAACCGCTCTTGTCTCTGCCTATTCCGTAGAAACAGCCTGGGTTGCGAAATATGGTATGCCAACCAACTTTTATCTCAGCCGTATCATGAATATGGTTACTGGTTCCATGGTTGGTTTCCTGGTATTTGTTCTTGCTGTTTCCATGATTGTTCAGGGTAGCCATGCCGCTATTCACATGCGCAGGGGCATGCGAAGCCAAGAGAAATAATTATTGTTTGGAGGATGCTTTATGTGGGCATATGAAAGTGTATTTTATCAGATTTATCCCTTGGGTTTTTGCGGGGCACCATTTGAGAATGATGGAAAGCTCACACACCGCATCACCAAGGTTGTGGACTGGATTCCACATATAAAGGAGCTTGGCGCCAATGCCATCTATTTTTCTCCTGTCTTTGAATCCGATACCCACGGCTATAACACCAGAGATTATAGCACAATCGATTGCAGGCTTGGCACCAACGCAGACTTTGCTAAGGTCTGCAAAGCATTGCATAAGGAAGGCATTCGCGTGGTATTAGATGGTGTATTCAACCACGTAGGACGCGGCTTTTGGGCTTTTCAGGATGTCCTTGCAAACCGTGAACACTCAGCCTATGTCAGCTGGTTTTCCCGCATTGATTTCGGTGGGAACAATGGCTACAACGATGGTCTTTGGTATGAAGGCTGGGAAGGCAATTACGATTTGGTGAAGCTCAATCTTCATAATGAAGATGTGGTACAGCACATTTTCTCCTGCATCAAAGGTTGGGTCCAGGAATTCGATATTGATGGGCTGCGCCTGGATGTGGCTTACTGTCTGGATAAGGATTTTATGCGCCGTCTGCGTAGCTTCTGTGATGACCTAAAGCCTGACTTTTTCCTGGTTGGTGAGACACTTCATGGGGATTATAACCAGATTATGAATGACGCTATGCTCCACTCTGTTACCAACTATGAGTGCTACAAGGGTCTTCATTCTAGTTTCAACTCTATGAATATGTTTGAAATCAACCACTCTCTCCTCCGCCAGTTCGGACCAGATCAGTGGACTTTGTATAAAGGTAAGCATCTTTTATCTTTTGTAGATAATCACGATGTAAGCCGTGTAGCATCCATTATCAACAATCCGGCCCATGTACCACTGATCTATGCACTAAGCTTTGGTATGCCTGGTATTCCTTGCGTCTACTATGGTAGTGAATGGGGAGCCAGAGCGCGTAAGGAAGAGGGAGATCCAGCCCTTCGTGCCTGCTTTGATACGCCAGTGGAAAACGGATTGACTGAGTGGATTGCTGCCCTTGCCAAGGCAAAAAAAGCCTCCAAAGCACTATGCTATGGAGACTTCAAATCTGTGGTATTAACCAACAGTCAATGTGTCTTTACCCGTACCTGTGATGGTGAAACGGTTTATGTCTGTATCAACGCAAGCGACCAACCTTATTTCGCACACTTTGATATTGGTGCCGCAAAGGCCATTGATTTAATCTCTGGTGACACCCTTGATGTAAGTGGTGGTGTTGAAATTGCAGGCTACAATGCACTTTTCTTGTGTGGAATCTAATAATTACATTACTCAGTAACAACCCATTTCACAAAAAGACAACGCAATAAGCGTTCTTGCAAAATTAGTTGTCAAAAATAGCCGTTATTTCGCCTTTTTACAACGGGATTTTAAAAACGCAATTTCTCGTTGTTCTATTAGAGGAAAATTACTGAAAAAATACGCCGGAATTTTGTCGATACATAAATCTCGGCGTATTTTCAAGAAATGGATAATGACAATAGCCTTCTCATACAGTCAAATTCTAGCCCAATCACAATTATATGCCACGAGACTACAGGAAAACAATAAATCGTTGTCAAGTGCCACCACGAAAAATAGAAAGTATAAAAATTCGTTGTCTTACTCCAATAATGAGTAGGTGCACGTTTGTACTGTTAATGGGCATAAAAAATGCCTCGGCAGATTGCCGAGGCTTCCTTTATTAATTCTGACAGTAGAATTCAATATCATCCAAGGTTCCCCAGGCCTTGCCTGCCACCTTGTATCTTACACTAATCACAACATCCTGGCCGTTTCCTACCGGAATGTCTTTCAGTTCCACAGTCTTCCAATCCTGCCAACCTGTAAGCAGGATATTCTCTGACTGGAATACCATATCCCCAACTGCCACTTCAAAATAAATCTGCTGGTCTGCACCAGTGTCTCCACCCTGAAGATTTGCACAGGCATTGTAGGTACCCTCTGCAAGTCCTGTAATGGTCTGGCTTACAGAGAAGTCCATATCGCTCACATTGTAGAAATGGAACGCCTTGGTTCCTGAAAAAGCATCTGCTGCCTTTTCCTGTACATCCGTTGGGTTTGAACCAACTGCATCTACCTTCCACATAGAGGTATCTGCATCTTCAAAGCTTGGATTTTGCACATAGTTCTTGTTTGCAACCTTCACTTTTGCAACCAATGGAAGCTTGCCTGCTGCCATACCATCAATTTTATAGGTACCTGCTATAGTTGTATCAACAGCACTTATCTGGCTTTCATCCCACGCAACCGCTACCTGCTGCACAGTGGAATTATTGAATAAGCCATCCACCTCAGCAGGGAGGGTAAGCGTTTCTCCAATGCCAAGTTCAAGGGCAACATCATTCACATTAATGACTTCCACTTCACTTGCAACAGCACCATAGTTTACGTATTTAAAAACATTAAGGCTTGGAAGCACATGTCCTGTGAAATCAAAGAAAGCCTGGTTGTCCCAAGAACTACCACCATAATACTGACCTGCGTCATCTGGATCGTATGCGCCAGCAAAGCTGCTTGCCCATCCGCTTCCCTTCTCTTCCCATATCTTGGAATTACTTGCGTAATCGCTTCCAACTGGTGTCCAGGCACCCTCCCAATAGAAGACGCCAAGTGCACCGACCTCGTTGGCTTCTGCCATCACGTCACGCACAAGCATTGCCTGTCCCTGTGGGCTTGCTGGATACTCTGCCATCGGCTCTGATACCGAGTTGCCATTACAGTCTCCATCCTCGGTGGTATAGAGATATGAAGTCTCCATAATACAGGTCTTAACCCCATAGTTTTCTGATACAGTCTTTAAGACATTCT
>JAZQQA010000058.1:0-13620 GCA_045628825.1 Agathobacter sp. | reverse complement strand
ATGAACATCAAAAGGAATATATTGAAAAAATCGGATTTGACTATATTCAGGGTTATTTCTATTCTAAACCTGTCAAAATAGGGATGGTTGATGATTTTTATAATGAGAAAAAATAAAAGTTTATTTATATACACGTGTATTCACATTCAAAGGGTATAAATTGTTTATTGGGGAAGGAACTATGTTGGTTATTGGGGTTGTTTTACTTATTGTTATCATTTTATATTTGCTTGCAATTATGCCACGTATGCTGCATCGCCCAGATATGGAGCCATTTATGCACCAGTTGTATGCCCATCGTGGTTTTCACGATAATGCGGGGGATGCACCGGAAAATACGATGCGCGCCTTTGAAAAGGCAGTGAAGAGAGGCTATGGCATCGAACTGGATGTGCAGCTTACAAAGGATGATGAAGTGGTGGTATGCCATGATTTTCATTTGAAGCGTGTCTGTGGGCAGGATGTGAAGGTGAAGGATTTAACCTATGAAGAACTGCAGCAGTACAAAATCTATGGCTCGGACCAGACGGTTCCAAGGTTTACCGATGTACTGGCTCTGGTAGATGGACGAGTGCCACTGATTATTGAGTATAAGTCCATTGATATGGATATGCATATTTGTGATCGTGTGGATGGGATTTTGCAGGGATATCAGGGCTTATATTGTGTGGAATCCTTTAACCCAATGATTGTGTATTGGTACAAGAAGCACAGGGGAGACATTGTTCGAGGAATCCTATCCGATTCCTATATCAAGGAAGGGGAGAATACACTTCCTAAGATCGGTTATGGAATTATGCATAACCTATTGGAGAATTTTTTGATTAAGCCTAATTTTGTGGCATACAATCACAAGTATTACAAGAATCTATCTAGGGTCTTATGCCATAAGCTTTATCGTCTGCCAGCCGTTGCTTGGACCATTAAGAGCAAGCAGCAGCTAGAAGATCGACAGAAGGATTTTGATATCTTCATTTTTGATAGCTTTGATCCTGAGGACTAGAAAGCTTTAGTTGAATCCACGGAAGCCTTTTCCGATGATTTCACTACTGTTGGTGATTGCAATGAAAGCAGTTGGCTCATTGCGGCGAATGAAGTTACGAAGTTGTACCGCCTGGGAACGCTTCATGATGGTGATAATGACGGTTCTTTCATTGTGCTCATAAGCACCTTCTGCATGGTATATGGTTGCAGAGCGATGCAATTCATCCGTGATGAAGTGACAGATTGGCTCAGGATTGTTGCAGATAATGGTAAAGTATTTGCAACGATTTAGGTTCTCAATGACTTCATCCACCACAAGAGACTTGGCAAGAAGTCCACAAAGAGAGATGAGTCCAGTGGTTGCATCAAATACAAAGCATGCGGCCACAACAATTAATAAATCAACAACAAAGAGCGCACTTCCGATGTTTAGGGAGGTGTGCTTTTTTAGTATCATGGCAAGGATATCAGTACCGCCGCCAGATGCCTCCAGGTTAAAAAAGATTGCAGCAGAAAAAGCAGGGAGTGCGATGGCAAAAATCATTTCGAGCACTGGCTCATCCGTAAGAGGTCGCTCCATTGGGAAAATATATTCGGCTCCCCAGAGAAGGACAGAGGTGAGAACGCTTGTATAGGTGGTCTTAAGTCCAGTCTCTTTTCCAAGGAAAATAAATCCGACGAGTAACAACACCATGTTGATGATCATGGTTAAGAAGCCTGGAGTGTTTGGAACCAGAGCACTTAGCACAATGGCAATACCGGTGACTCCACCGAAGGAAAAATGGTTTGGAAATTTAAATACATATACACCGATGCAAAGAATAAAGGTTGCAATGGTGAGTAGGAAATATTCTTTTAGGGTTGCTTTGATTTTTTCTTTTTTAGTCATAGTGATTAGCTCCTATCTTGCCTATGGGCTGTATCAGTATATGCCTTTTTGCACGCTTTGTCTATTCCAGAAAAATGTGATAGAATAATGGTTCAAATAAGGGGAGAAATCACATGAAAAATATCTTATTTATTGCAACAGGTGGAACCATTGCATCAAAAAAGACGAAAAAGGGATTAAAGCCAAAGATTACTCCGGAGGAGTTACTTTCTTATGTTCCAGATATAGCAGAACTTTGTCAGGTGACGGTTATGGCGCCTTTCAATTTGGATAGTACCAATATTGAGCCTACGCATTGGAAAACGCTTGTGGGCATCATACGTGATGAATATAAGAAGTATGATGGATTTGTAATTGCTCATGGAACGGACACCATGGCTTATACGGCAGCAGCACTTTCCTATTTGGTGCAGAACTCGAAGAAACCAATTGTGATTACGGGGGCTCAGCGCCCAATCAATTTGGATACGACGGATGCAAAGACCAATTTGTATGATAGCTTTTTGTATGCCTGTGATGATGCATCCCAGGGGGTGCAAATCGTGTTTGACGGAAAAGTGATTGCGGGAACAAGAGCGAAGAAGGTGCGAACCAAGAGCTTTAATGCTTTTTCTTCGATTGATTTTCCGAATCTTGCGGTAGTGCAGGATCGTCGCATTATGCGCTACATTCCTATGGTACCTTACAAGGAACCGGTATGTTTTTATGATGAACTCAATGCGAACGTATTCTTGCTCAAACTGATTCCTGGCATTCAACCAGCAATTCTACGTATGGTGTTTGCTACCTATGATGCAATTATTGTAGAAAGCTTTGGTGTGGGTGGAATTCCTGCAAGCATCAAAGAAGAATTCTTTCAGTTGTGTCAGGATAATCCGGATAAGTTGATTATTATGTCAACGCAGGTGGCTCATGAGGGCAGTGATATGACGGTCTATGAGGTGGGACATGATATGAAAATTGTGTGCAACTTTTTAGAATCCTACGATATGACACCAGAGGCGGTCGCTGCAAAGACCATGTGGGTTCTTGCTAATGCCGAATCTGATGCCAAATCGAGAGAAGCTGCTTTTTATAAGCGTATTAATTTTGATTCCGTATGGAATTAGTTTACTTTAATCCTGTCTTTAACTGGGCAGAAAGCGCAATTGCTTCATCCAGGGTGCTGGTGATCTCTGTAACGTTTGCAAGGTGAGAGGTTGACATCTCATTTGCAGACTTGATTTCACCAATGATGGATGCAAGATGCTCTGTAATCTGCTTAAGTGTATCTTGAATTTCATTGGCAGACTGGCCACTATCCTTGGCTAGTTTGCCCATTTCATTTGCAACAACGGCAAATCCGCGACCAAATTCACCGCTTCTTGCGGCTTCAATGGAAGCATTGAGTGCAAGAATATTTGACTTTGAAGCATTTCCACTAATTTTTCCTACAACATCAAGTGCAGCGGTAACGTCACTTTCGATGCCTTCGGTCTTGGAATTGAGCTCAGAAAGCATACCGAAGAGGCTCTGCAGCGCATCCACAATGGAGGTAACAGAATCCTTGACCTGATTAATTGACTCATCAAACTGCGCAGCGAGTGACAGCATGTTTGCTTGGTTCTCAACGGAATAGGTACAGCTAAATACACCAACAATTTCATTTCCGTCCATGATAGGAACTAAGATGCCTTCAGCTGGAACTCCAATTACGTCTGCTGGTAATTTGTTGAATTTCTTTTTTCCAGTGCGCAGTACTTCGTCCAGCGCATGGGTTGGATCTACAAATTCTTCCCCAACCTGTGTTGAAGCCTTTACTCCGGCTGGTAAAACGAAAGCGCGTATGATTTTTTCCTTGTCAATGACAGAAAAAAAGGTCTGTTCTCCGTAGAGCTCTTTAATCACTGGTAAAGCGTCAATAAGTGTTTGCAATTTTTCATTTTCCATGGGTTCCTTCTCCTTAATGAATTCACTTTTATATACAGAGTATCACACTTGAATCAAGGAGAAAAGTACTAATATAATGGAAAAAAGTATTTTATTTTTCTGACAATTGATGTAAAATTATACAAGGGTTTTTATTATTTCTATTTAAGGAGATGCGTAATATGACAATTGAGAACAGACAGATGATGGAAAAGAACCGCAGAGCGAAAATCGTAGGCGTTGCGATGCTTATCTTTGGTTTTTGTTTGGTAGCTTTGGGATTCTTGGCAAATCTTGGTATGACTCCACTTAATATTGGAAGAGCGTTGCTGTTTCCAATCCTATTGGTAGTATATGTGGTTTATTATAGAACCCATAAAGATTCCAAGACCTTCTTAAATATTGGCTCTTTTATCTTGTTTATTTCTTATCTTGATATCGCTTTGTTTACCAAGTCAGCATATATGTATGCATATATTTATCTTCTTATGATTTACATCATGCTGTATGTAGATAAGAAGTTTACCTTCCGCTGGACCTTCATTCTTAGCGCTTGTAGTATTGTGGTAATGGTTCGTTTTATGATTATGGATCCTGCTGCTGTGGATAATGCATTGATTCAGGGTGTCTTTGCTATTTTCGCAAGCATTATGATGTACAACGTGGTAGCCCTTAATGATAAGCATTCGAAGGAGAATCTGGAAGAAATTACAGAGCGTGCAAAGCAGGCGTCCGATGTTGGAAGCAGCATCATCGCTTTGTCTGAGGAGCTTGGCGAAAAGTTTGTTGTAGCTAAGGATAATGCATCTGAAATGGGAGATAACATGACTGCTACCGAAGAATCTGTTTCTGAAATCGCGGACAGCATTCGTGTAACAGCAGAGGCTATCGAACAGCAGACAAGACTTACGACAGAGATTCAGAGTAGCCTTGAGAACACAGAGCGTGAGACTCGTTCTATGCAGGAGGCTGCACAGGAGTCTTCAGTTGCAGTAAAGGCTGGTCGTGAGGCAATGGAACTTTTGGCAAAGCAGGCTTCATTGACAGGAGAGTTAAATCGCCGTAGTCAGGAGACGACATCAGAGCTTGGCGCTCGTATTCATGATGTAGAAGAAATTACAGGAGAAATTCTTAACATTTCAAGCCAGACCAATCTGCTTGCATTACACGCTTCCATTGAGGCAGCACGAGCTGGCGAGGCTGGTAAGGGATTCGCGGTTGTTGCAGATGAGATTCGTCAGCTTTCAGAGCAGACCAAGAATTCGGTTAACAAGATTACAGATATTATCAATCGTTTGGTTGAGAACTCAAATGAGGCTTCTGACAATATGACCAAGTCCATTGCGGCTACCGATGAGCAGAATCGTATGGTTGGTGTAGCAATTGGAGATATTGAAGAGATTGCCAAGAAGAATGAAATTCTTGTAGAACTTATGCGTTCTATTGCAAAGGAAATCGAAGAGATTTTGCAGGCCAATACACAGATTACAGAGAGCATCTCGAACTTGTCTGCAATGAGTGAAGAGGTATCAGCTTCTTCTGAATATAGCAGAGATATGATGAGAAAGAGTGTAGCTTCTGTGGATGAACTCAATATACTTCTTGGAGAAATCTACAAGATTTCAGAAGAAATGGCGGCTATTACTCAGAATCAGCAGTATAGCTAGTATTTTTATAGTGAGCAATTTATGGATGACCATACTTCGTAAGAGGTATGGTCATTTTTTTGATTATTGCTATACTATGTTTATCTGATTTTTTGAAGAGAAGAGGAAGAAATAATGAAACGTTGGAACCGATTATGTGCAGGCTGTGTCCTTCTTTGTACTTTTCTTGTAAGCACTTTTGCTGCAGCCATTGCGCTTGTATTGGAATGGAAAAGCTTATCCTTTGGGAATTGGCTGGCTCTGGTACTTTTGCTTGTGGGGGTAGAAGCCTTACTGTTTTGGGTTGGAATTATCCTTGTTTATTTGAACTCAGTGCAGCTTGGGATTAAGTGGCGAGTGCTTGGCATTGTATGCGGATGGATACCGATTGTTCACCTTATTATGCTTGGCAAAATTATTGCAACCTGCCTGGCAGAGGTTCACTTTGAAAAGGCAAAAATTCGACTGAACAGCGCAAGGGCCAAGGATGAAATCTGTAAGACAAAGTATCCCATCCTTATGGTACATGGTGTGTTTTTCCGCGATTTTAAGTATCTTAATTATTGGGGAAGAATTCCAGATGAGCTAATCCAAAATGGTGCGACAATCTTCTATGGAAATCATAATAGTGCAGCCGCAGTGGATGATTCTGCAAAGGAACTCGAGGCGCGTATACTGGAAATCCTTCGCATAACAGGCTGTGAGAAGGTGAATATCATTGCTCACTCAAAGGGTGGGCTTGATGCACGAACTGCCATTGCCAAAACCAGTATTGCACCTTATGTGGCAAGTCTTACTACCATCAACACACCGCACAGAGGTTGTGAGTTTGCAGACTATTTACTTGAAAAAATACCGGAAAAGCAGCAGGAAGTGGTTGCAAAAACCTATAATGCAGCTGCAGAAAAATTGGGGGATGTAAATCCTGATTTTATCTCAGCAGTGTACGATTTGACATATACACGTTGTGAGAAAAGAAATGAAGAAGTGTTAGATGATTCAGGTGTCTATTATCAGTCCTATGGATCAAAACTCAATCAACTATCCTCAGGACAATTTCCTCTGAATATGACCTACAGCCTTGTGAAATACTTTGATGGGCCAAATGATGGTCTGGTTGGAGAGAAATCCTTTGCCTGGGGTAGTAAATATGAATTTTTAACTGTAATAGGAAAACGAGGCATTTCTCACGGAGATGTGATTGATTTGAATCGTGAGAATATCAAGGGCTTTGATGTACGCGAATTCTACGTACAGTTGGTGGCGGATCTTAAGAGGCGCGGCTTCTAGAAGGAATAGTAGGTATTCCGAAATATTACTTGTGTACTATGGTTTTAAAGTAGTATAAATATAGTTAGGAAAAAAGGGCATAGCCCTGACAATAGAAAGGAAAAAATAATGACAAGAATTGGTATTGTAGGATATGGAAATTTAGGTAAAGGTGTAGAGGCAGCAATTGCAAATAATGAAGATATGGAGCTTGTAGCTGTATTTACAAGACGTGACCCAGTTGGTCTTAAGATTCGTACAGCAGGTGTTCCTGTATATGCTCTTTCTGATGCTGTTGCACACAAGGATGAAATTGATGTCATGATTATCTGCGGCGGTTCTGCAACAGACCTTCCAGAGATGACTCCAGCTATTGCTGCAAACTTTAATGTAATTGATTCCTTTGATACGCATGCAAATATTCCAGTGCATTTTGCAAATGTAGATAAGGTGGCTAAGGAAGCTGGTAAGACAGCTATGATTTCTGTTGGCTGGGATCCAGGAATGTTCTCAGTGAATCGCCTTTATGCAACAGCAATTCTTAACAATGGTAAGGATTATACTTTCTGGGGCAAGGGTGTTAGCCAGGGACATTCAGATGCTTGTAGAAGAATTGAGGGCGTTGTGGATGCGAGACAGTATACCTGTCCAGTTCCAGAAGCTGTTGAGCGTGTAAGAAATGGGGAAAACCCAGAGCTTACTACAAGAGAAAAGCATACTAGACTTGTCTATGTTGTAGCAGCAGAAGGCGCTGACAAGGCAAAGATTGAGAAGGAAATTGTTGAGATGCCAAACTACTTCTCTGATTATGATACAACTGTCAACTTCATCACACAGGAAGAGATGGACCGTGATCATAAGGGGCTTCCACATGGTGGTTCTGTTATCCGTACAGGAATTACCGGACTAAATGGTGAGAATAAGCATGTGATTGAGTACAGCCTTAAGCTTGACTCAAATCCAGAATTTACTGCATCTGTTCTTGTTGCATATGCGAGAGCAATTGCTCGCCTCAACAAGGAAGGCGTAACAGGCTGTAAGACCGTATTCGACATTGCGCCAGCATACTTAATCAATATGAGTGGTGAGGAAATTCGTGCGCATTTACTCTAATTGAGTGCTTATAGAGAATTACGAAAAGCCGTGGTTATCCGCGGCTTTTTGCAATGAAAGTGAGGAATTTATGTTAAATCAGTTTTCCAGAACCGAATTGTTGCTTGGGAAAGAGAGTATGGAGCGTCTTGCTGGCGCAAGAGTTGCCGTCTTTGGCGTTGGAGGAGTTGGAGGATATGTGTGTGAGGCGCTTGCAAGAAGTGGCGTTGGAACCATTGATCTTATTGACAGTGACGAAGTTTGTCTTACCAATTTGAACCGACAGATTATTGCGACACATAACACCATTGGAAGATATAAGGTGGATGTTATGGAGGAACGCATGAAGGACATCAATCCAGATATTTGCGTGTACAAGTATAAGTGCTTTTTTCTTCCAGAAAACTCGGATGATTTTCCTTTTGACCAGTATGATTATGTGGTAGATGCCATTGATACCGTGACGGGGAAAATCGAGCTTGTTATGAAATGTAAGGAAAAGAATGTTCCGATTATTTCAAGCATGGGGGCGGGAAATAAATTGGATGCAACAGCCTTTCGTGTAGCAGATATTTACAAGACCAATATGTGTCCTCTTGCGAAGGTTATGCGAAAGGAATTAAAGGCCAGAGGCGTTAAGAAGCTGAAGGTCGTGTATTCCGAGGAAAAGCCACTGACTCCAATGGGGGAAGCGGCAGAGGAGTGTCGAGAAGAGAACGGTGGAACCACAAGGCGTGCATTACCTGGTTCCATTGCCTTTGTTCCATCGGTAGTAGGGCTCATTGTGGCTGGCGAAGTTATTAAGGATTTGACGAAGGATACAAGGGCGTAGTAGTGTCTGATAGAGAAAGGAAGAAAAATGATAGCAGAAGAAACACGATTGAAGCTTAAAGAATTAAAACAGCTTCTGAGTAGCTATGGCAAGGTTGCAGTGGCATATTCTAGTGGTGTGGATTCCACATTTTTGCTAGCCGTCGCAAGAGAGGTGCTAGGGGATGATGTGATTGCATTGACTGCAAAGTCTAGCTCGTTTCCAAGTCGTGAATTGGTGGAAGCGGTTGACTTTTGCGAAGGTCTTGGGGTAAAGCATATTGTGCTAGAATCGGATGAACTGCAGGTAGAAGGCTTTTCACAAAATCCGCCAAACCGCTGCTATATTTGTAAAAAGGCATTGTTTCAGAACTTTTTAAAGAAAGCAGATGAAGAGGGCATGCATTGCGTCGTAGAAGGTTCGAATGTAGATGATGAGGGGGATTATCGCCCAGGATTACAGGCAATTGCGGAATTGGACATTAAAAGTCCGCTTCGTGCATGCCGCTTGACCAAGGCGGAGATTCGCGCACTTTCAGAGGAAATGCATCTACCAACCTTCAACAAGCCAAGCTTTGCCTGTCTGGCGTCGCGTTTTCCATATGGAGAGCCAATTACAGCGGACAAGCTTCACATGGTGGAGCAGGGAGAGGAACTTTTGCTATCCTTAGGCTTCACACAATTTCGCGTGCGTATGCACGGGATGATGGCAAGAATTGAACTTCTGCCAGAGGAACTGCCAAGAATGCTAGAGCAAGAGCTAAGGGAAGAGGTTGCAAAGCAACTGAAGTCCTATGGATTCACCTATGTGGCCCTTGATTTACAGGGATATCGCATGGGTAGCATGAACGAAACCTTGTAAATTATTAAAAGATAGTGAAATCTTGGGAAACAATTTGAGCCTGCCTCTGGTTTGTGGTACAATAGTCCCGTTAGAGGCATGAAACTACATGAAGAAAAAGCAGAAACAAGAGATTTCAAAAATTAGAAAAAAGAAACGTGCCCTGACGCTTATAGTTGTCGGGGCATTTTTATTTGCGCTTTTGTACGGTGAATATCGTGTGCTTTGTGCGAAACCACAGGTGCGCATGCTGCTAGGAACGATGCATTTTTCCAATAAGACCCTTGAAGACCCTGCATATCTCGCCTATGGGGTAGATGTCATGGAACTCATTCATGATTACATCAATGCGGATGTGAAGATTACAGGCAGAGCAGGAGTTCCAAGTACGGATAAGCTTTCGGCGTCTTCCATGATGCGGGTATCTATGACGCGCTCCTTCTCGCAAAAGCGATTGTCAGCGAGTGCAGACATGGCGCTTCTTTGGATGAACACAGGAAAGATGGAGTTCTATGCGGAGAATGAAACGGTATTCCTCTACGCACCAATGATAGCGGATGATTTTGGGTATGCGTTTCCGACTGGGGTGAACCTGTTCATGCGTATGCCGGATTTGACATCGGACATCAATCAGGAGTGGTTTCGGGCTCATCGCAAGGATATTGTGGATCTCATGTCTGAAATTTCCACGGTGCAGCTTGATAGCGACTATGTGGATGAGAATGGGCGCAAATGCGATTGTTTCCAGACAACGATTCCACAGGGAAGCGGTCATTTTATCTGGGAACTTCTTGGTATGGACGACCCAGATTATGATGTGGTTTCTACGATTTGGATTAACGACAAAAACCAGTTTGCAAGGGTCTACATGAACCTGGAGGATGTCTTGCCTGGTGCTGAGATGACCATAGAAGGAACTTCTTTTGGAAGGTGTGTGTTTACCTATCAGCTGCCAGAGTATGAGTGGGTTGAGTGCATTATGGAGCGTAATTCAAGTCGCATGGATTGGATTGATGTGACCGTTCACTATTATGCCAATAATGGAGAGGTGTATAACACGACCTGTGGACTACATTGGGAAGATCAGGAAGAGGGATTTGATATCCAGGTCAAGGAAGCTGTGATGACGGTGGGAGATAAGACCATTGCAACTGGCTATTTTAAAGGCTCTGTAGAACGCCTTACAACGCCACCAGATGTATTTGGGGATCGTGAACAAGAACTCTATGGCTTTGAAGTCTTAGATTGGCGCGCAGTGCGTGATGATGTAGATGGCTTCATGCAACAGGTGACGGATCGTATGCTTGGAAGGTCAAGCAAGACGGAAACCAAGGAAAATGAATTGGAACAAGAATCAAATGAGGAGTAAATAATTGATATGAGTAGAACAGAAGTAAGACAGCAATTTTTGACGGGGGAACGTGCACTTTTTGCTGCAAAGGAAATGGATATTTACGACACCATTTTTGATGATGGAGAGTCGCCGCTGAAGGAAAGTAGTGACATTGCACTCTTTGGCAGTATGTTTAAGTGGAAATATCCACTTTGGTATGCAAAGAGGGTTCGTGCAGTGGACTGTACCTGGTTTGACATGGCCAGAGCTGGTGTGTGGTATTCACAGGATATTGCAGTGGAAAACGCAAGCATCGAAGCGCCAAAGAATTTCCGTCGCTGTAAGAATTTGAGCTTAAAGAATGTGTCTTTTTCCAATGCCGCAGAGACACTTTGGAACTGTGATGGCGTGAAAATGGAGAATGTTACAGTTACAAGAGGCGACTATTTTGCTATGAATACGGACAATGTGGAAGTAGACGGTTTGACCTTGTATGGCAACTATACCTTTGATGGATGTAAGAATGTTACAGTCCGCAATGCGAAGCTTTTGTCCAAGGATGCTTTTTGGAATACAGAAAATGTTACCGTGTACGATTCCTTCATTTCCGGAGAGTATTTGGGCTGGAATGCGAAGAATTTAACGCTAATTAATTGTACCATCGAGAGCTTGCAGGGAATGTGTTACATTGAGAACCTTGTAATGAAGAATTGTAAGCTGATTAACACAACCTTGGCGTTTGAGTACTCATCGGTGGATGCTGAGATTACAGGAAAAATTGATAGTGTGATGAATCCTACTTCAGGAACCATTACCGCAGAGCACATCGATGAACTGATTCTGCAGGAGGATCGTGTGGATCCAAGCAAGACCCAAATCATTTGTAGAGGATAAGATATGTTTGATTTTGATGAAATCGTTGATCGTAGAGATAGCTTTTCTGAGAAGTGGAATGTGGGAGAAAATGAACTTCCAATGTGGGTTGCAGACATGGATTTTAAAACTGCACCACCGATTTTGGAGGCTTTGAAAAAACGCGTAGACCACGGGATTTTTGGCTATTCTTCTTTGCCAAGAGAATGGAATATGGCTTATGTGGAGTGGTGGAAAAATCGCCATGGTTTTGCGATTGATCCAGATGCGCTTATTTTTACAACAGGGGTAATTCCTGGCATTTCGACTGCGGTGCGTCGCTTTAGTGTGCCGGCAGAAAAGATTGTTGTGCAGACTCCAGTATACAATATGTTTTTCAATTCCATTGTGAATAACGGGCGCAATATCCTCGAGAGTCCCCTTGTTTATGAAAATGGGGAATATCATATGGATTTTGCGGATTTGGAGGAAAAATTGTCTGATCCACAGACCAGTATGATGATTCTTTGTAATCCACACAATCCGGTAGGAAAGATTTGGGATAAAGAGACTTTGGCACGTGTGGGAGAACTGTGTGCAAAGCATCATGTGCTTGTGATTGCGGATGAAATTCATTGTGATATTACAGATCCAGGGAAATCCTATGTGCCATTCGCATCGGTGAGTGAGACCTGTGCCATGAATAGCATTACGTTAATTGCACCAACCAAGTGTTTTAATCTTGCAGGCATTCAGACAGCAGCAGCTTATTCACACAATCCAAGTTTACGTCATCAGATGTGGAGAGCGTTAAATACAGATGAGGTGGCTGAGCCAAATGCCTTTGCAGTGACGGCGACAATTGCGGCTTTTTCAGAGGGAGGACCTTGGCTTGATGCACTTCGTGCATACATCTATGAGAATAAGCAGTTGGTGATTGATACCTTGAAAAAGGAGCTGCCTGAAATTTATGTGGTACCTTCAGAGGCTACTTATTTGTTGTGGCTTGATTGCAGTAAAATAACGGAGGATGCCGAGGCTCTTGCACATGCAATTCGTGAGAAAACGGGCCTTTATATGAACGCTGGAAGCCACTATGGAGAGAGTGGACGTAAGTTTATTCGTTGGAATATTGCTTGCCCAAGAGCATACGTGGAGGATGGATTGTCACGTCTTTTAGACGGCATACACAATATATAGTGATTTTAATGCAGAGTATGGTGGTTTTTACACAATATTCTGCATTTTTTTCTTGTAAATATAGGCGTGATTTACTATAATTTAGGTAGTATTTGTTACTAGTATGGGGTGGGAATATGCAAAGAGAAGAAATGGCTCTAATTGCATTAGAAAATCTTTCTGAATTTGTACTTCTTTTTGATAGTACAGGTCTTATTCGTTATGCCAATCGTAGGGCACATGATCTCCTTGAATACGAGGAGATTGCCTTGTCTTGCAAAATCACCGATATTTTCCAAAACGAAATAAAAATGATTGATGGCCAGTTGGATTTTGGCAACATTACCTTCGATCAAGAAGGCGATTTTAATGCCTATCGTAAGAACCTGACCTGTTTCCCTACTGCAGGAAGAATTGTTCTTTTGAGCGAGGAAGAAAGCCTTTATGGATTTGCTGGATACGATGCTACCGTGCGAGATTTTTTGGAGAAGCAGCAGGCAAAGGCAGAGGCAGAGGTTGAAGCAGCACTTCGTGTGCGTTCTGAGTTTGTTGCCAATATTACCCACGAACTTCGTACCCCAGTCAATGGAATCCTCGGTAACGCAAGAGAACTTGTAGATATCGAAGATGACCCTAAGAAACAAAAATATTTGGCACTGATTGAGCGCGGCTGTGCAGATATGAATGCCATTATCAATAACATTTTGGATTTTTCCAAGTTGGATGCAGGAAAGTTTACTTTGGAATCCAGAGAGTTTGTATTCCGTGACATGATTGATTATGTCTATTCCACCCACAAGAATAAGCTGGTGGAAAA
>JAZQQA010000057.1:0-8659 GCA_045628825.1 Agathobacter sp. | reverse complement strand
ACTCCGAGTGGCCTTTAACAGTGCCATTCGCACCATGGCTTCTACTGGGGAAATTGATGGTTGCATCGATTTTGATCAGGCAACTGCAGATCCAGCACACCCTAGTCGATTTGCAGACGGTTGCGATTCCGGTGACCATTTGCATCCAAGTGCACACGGCTACAAGGTCATGGCAAACGCTGTCCCAAGTCAAATACTAAATTTTCCTATGAACTAATAAAAGCACCCGAACTTAACAATTCGGGGGCTTTTTTAGAGCTGATAACCGGGATCGAACCGGTGGCCTACGCATTACGAGTGCGTCGCTCTACCTACTGAGCCATATCAGCTAATATTTCCATGAGAAATTCTATCAAATTTACCTTTTAAAAGCAACAACTTTCTGCTATGATAAAACCCACGAATATTTATTCAAAAAAATGACTATTCCAATAGAAAGGGAACGGAAAAATGAGTAAAAATCTAATTGAATTTGTAGATGTATCCAAGTCTTATGATGGAACTCTCATTTTGGATGAATTTAACCTGACTGTGGCTGAAAATGAATTTGTCACCTTGCTTGGTCCATCCGGCTGTGGCAAAACAACTACCCTTCGCCTTTTGGGCGGTTTTGAAACCCCAGATGCAGGTCGTATTTTGTTTGACGGCGAAGACATTACCCATGTTCCTGCCAATGAAAGAAAGCTAAACACGGTATTCCAGAAATACTCTCTTTTCCCTCATATGAGTATTGCTGAAAATATTGCCTTTGGTCTTAAGATTAGTAAAAAAAGCAAAAGCTATATCGACGATAAAATCAAATACGCATTAAAACTTGTAAATTTGGAGGGCTATGAGCACCGCTCTGTCGACTCACTTTCCGGTGGTCAGCAGCAACGAATTGCTATTGCACGTGCCATTGTAAATGAACCTAAGGTGCTGCTTTTGGATGAGCCACTTGGTGCCCTTGACCTGAAGCTTCGCCAGAACATGCAGTATGAGCTTATGCGATTGAAGGAAGAGCTTGGCATTACCTTTATCTATGTCACCCATGACCAGGAAGAAGCTCTTACCATGTCTGACAAAATTGTCATTATGAACCAGGGCTATATCCAACAGATTGGTACCCCAGAAGACATCTACAATGAGCCAGAGAATGCCTTTGTTGCTGACTTCATCGGAGACAGTAATATTCTGGATGCTGTTATGATTGAGGACAAGCTTGTAGAGATTCTTGGTGTAAAAATGCCATGTGTAGATGAAGGCTTCGGCTGTAACACCCCTGTTGACGTAGTAATTCGTCCAGAGGACGTTGAGCTTGTTGATCCATCCGAAGGCTACATGGAAGGTGTGGTTACCTCCCTGATCTTTAAGGGTGTACATTATGAACTGGATGTCATGGCAAATGGCTATGAATGGCTGGTTCACACCACCAAATATGTCCCAGTTGGAACTAAGGTTGGCGTTAAAGTAATTCCATTCAACATTCAGATTATGCACAAGCCAGAATCATCTGACGAGGAGGCAGTAGAAATCGATGAATAAATTACGCCGTCAATTTTTGGCTGGCCCATATCTGATTTGGATCATCGGCTTTATCATTCTGCCGCTTCTTATGATTGTATATTATGCATTCACCAATGCAGATGGCCAGATTTCATTTGAAAATATTGCACTGATTACAAATAGCTCCAATCTATCTGCAATTCTGTTGTCTCTTAGACTGGGCCTTATTTGTACAGTTCTTTGTCTTTTGTTCGCATATCCACTTGCTATGATTCTAAATGGTATGCAAATCAAAAACCAAAGCTTTGTTGTCTTCATTTTTATGCTTCCTATGTGGATGAACTTTATGCTTCGTCTCCTTGCCTGGAAGCAGCTGCTTGCCAAAAATGGTGTCATCAACTCCATTCTGGTAAGTCTTGGTGGTAGTCGTATCGAAGTATTAAACACCCCTGGTGCAGTAATTCTTGGAATGGTCTATGACTTTTTCCCATTTATGCTGTTGCCAATTTACAATTCCATGAGTCGCATTCGTAAGGACTGGATTGAAGCAGCTCATGACCTTGGAGCAGGTAATATCACTACCTTCTTTAAGGTAATTCTGCCCCTAACTGTATCTGGCATTGTCAGTGGCGTTGTTATGGTATTCGTTCCTAGCCTGACCTCCTTTGCAATCTCTCAGATTCTGGGTGGTGGCAAAGTACTTCTCATTGGTAACATCATTGAGCAGGATTTTGTCTATGGCTCTCAGTGGCATGCTGGTAGTGGCTTGTCGATTATTCTTATGATTTTTGTCATCGTAAGTATGGCCCTTACCAACCTCTTTGCTGGTGACGAGGAAGGAGGTACAAGCCTGTGGTAAAAAAGATTGTATCCCGCCTATATATGGCGCTTATCTTTTTGTTCTTATACCTACCAATTTTGGTACTCATTATTTTAAGCTTCAATGATTCTACGTCTCGCGTCAACTGGGGCGGCTTCACATTACAGTGGTACAAAAGCTGCTTCCAGAATGAGAAAATCATGAGCGCATTTGCAACCACCTTAGAGATTACCATTCTGGCAGCAATCATTTCTACCATCATTGGTACGCTTGCTGCTATGGGTATAAGCTACATGAAGCGTGCTGGCAAGGCATTCTATCTTGGAGCAACCAATGTTCCGCTCTTAAATGCCGACATTGTAACTGGTATTTCCATGATGCTTTTGTTTGTAAAATTCATGGATCTTGGCTTTGTCACCGTTTTGATTGCACACATTACCTTTAACATTCCATACGTCATCCTTAACGTATTGCCAAAGCTAAAGGAAACGAACCGTTACACCTATGAGGCTGCATTGGATCTTGGTGCTACACCAACCTATGCATTTTTCAAGGTAACCTGGCCTGAAATTTCTTCTGGCGTATTTTCTGGATTTCTTATGGCCGTAACCATGTCCTTGGATGATTTTAGTATTACGTATTTTACCAAGGGCGCTGGCATCAATACCCTTTCTACCATGCTCTACACCGAGCTTAAAAAGGGTGTTCGCCCAGAACTCTATGCTTTGTCAACCATCCTGTTCTTGACTGTGCTGCTTCTTCTTATTGCAGCCAATTTGCATCCTGAAAAAACCATTGCAATTCCAGTCAAGGCAGAAGAAATTGCAAACCCTGAGCGCTTTGCAAAGCGTAAGGCACGTCAGTACATGGCAAAGAAGGTTGCAAGTATTGCGATTATCGTAACACTCCTCGTTGGTACCACTGCAATTTTTGTATCCACCAACCATATCAGTCGTAGTAAGCAAACCCTTACGGTATTAAACTACGGCAAATATATGGACGAGGATGTCATTAAGAATTTTGAGGAAGAAACCGGAATTAAGATTAAGTACGAAGAATACGAAGGACCAGAGGAAATGTATACAAAGTACAAGACTGGTGCCATCGACTTTGACCTGATTTGTACTTCCGATTACATTGTAGGAAAACTGATTGACGAAGGCGAAGTGCTTCCTATCGATTTTAGTAAGACTCCACACTATGCTTCTGTGGATGAAACCATCATTGATATGTGTACCTTTGATCCTGAGCACAAGTATTCCATTCCATATTTCTACGGCACTGTTGGTCTTCTTTATAACACTACCATGGCAAAGAAATCCGATGTGGAGTCCTGGGATGTCCTTTGGAACGGAAAGTATGCTGGGGACTTCACCATGATGAATTCCGTGCGTGATTCTTTCGTCCCTGCCCTCGTGACTCTTGGTTACTCAATCAACGAAACCAATGAAGCTCATCTTCGTCAGGCACTTGATATGTTAATTAAGCAAAGCCCTGATGTGGCTGCCTACTATGTGGATGAAACGCAGGATGAAATGGTGGCAGAGAACTATGCCATTGCCCTATGCTACTCTGGAGAGGCTGCATCTGCTATGGACCTCAATGAGAATCTAGAGTATGTCATTCCAAAGGAAGGCTCCAACTTCTGGGTTGACTCTTGGTTTATTCCAAAGACCTGCCGCAATGAAGAAGCTGTACTTTTGTTCCTAGACTATCTCTGTCAGGATGAGCCAGCCATGGCCAACTTTGATTATGTGTATTATGCATCACCGATTAAGTATGTCAGTGAAAACATGGATCTTGACGAGCGTATGTTCCAAGCTGTCTGTCCAAGCAAAGAAGATTTGGCAAACTGCATCCTATATGATGTGTTAGATGATGAAACTACTGCTCTCTACAATGATTTGTGGGCAGAACTAAAGGCAAACAATTAAATTTTAGAAGTGTTGCACAATTTTGACCCCTGTCAATTTATGCAACACTTCTAATTTTTTGTCTATATTCCAAATAATCATTGCATGCATCCAGACTTCTTGCTATAGTCTCCTCCTAAGGAATTCCCTTCCCAAGTATTTCCTTTCTCGTTTCCTGATTATAGGAGAAATATGAATTATCAGGAATTTATTGCAAATATTACTAACCACTTCAAAGAACGCCTTCCCGAAGGTGCACGTATTGAGATACAGCAGGTCACTAAGAATAACGACACTGTCTACGATGCCATAGTCGCCTATACAAGCGAGTCTGAAATGGCTCCATCTATCTATCTCAATCCTTATTATAACCAATACACACATGGAAAAGACCTTGATGAGATTCAGGATGCAATTTGGACCTCCTATTGCAACAACCTTCCAAAGGAAAGTATCGATGCTAGAGCTTTTTTGAACTTTGAAAATGCAAAGAATAACCTCGTGCTTCGTGTTGTGAACAAGGAACGCAACCAATCTCTTCTTTTAGATGTTCCACACCGAGATTTTCTAGAAGACCTAGCCATCGTCTATTATTGCTATTATGACAAACATGCAGCCGGCCAATATAGCATCTTGGTACACAATCATCATATGGAAGTATGGCAAACCAATGAAGAAACCCTCTATCAGATTGCCATGGAAAATACTCCAAAACTGCTTCCATCCAAATTCTGCAATATGTATGAAGCCCTCTCCCACATGGAGCCTGAGGATATGGACATAGACGACTTAAGCTATCTTCCAATGCATGTACTTACCAATAAACTAAGGACCAATGGTGCCAGCGTTTTGGCTTATCCAAAACTTATGGATCGAATTGCAGGCATGCTAAAGCATGATCTTATCATTATTCCTAGTAGTATCCATGAAGTGCTGGTGGTTCCAATGGACGATGGATACCACTTTGACTTCTATTCAGACATGATTAATGAAGTTAACACCACACAATTACACCCAGAAGAAATTCTATCGAGCCACCCATATTATTATTTCAGAGAGGAAGGCTTCTGCCCAATTTCAAACGAAACGCGCACCCACATGGGGCATACCCTGTAACGCGTTTTTGTTCACAGGAATTTCCTAGGAACAAAAAAGGCTACACTCCTTTGTACCTTATACGGTCACAAAGGGTGTAGCCTTTCTTTTTTATGTGTTTAGTATGCTAAAAGTGATGTATAGAGTGCCTCATACTCCTTCGCTGACTTCTCCCAGGAGAAATCAAGCTGCATATCACGAAGTAACATCTGATTCCATGCATCCTTTTGCTCGTCAAAGATTTGCTTTGCATAGCGAATCACATGGAACATATCATGAGCGTTGTAATTATCAAAAGAAAAACCACTTCCAGTTCCTTCATATTCATTGAATGGAACTACGGTATCTTTAAGTCCACCAGTCTCACGCACAATTGGAATGGTTCCATAGCGCATAGACATAAGCTGACTCAGCCCACAAGGCTCGAACAAGGATGGCATCAAGAAGGCATCACAAGCTGCGTAAATTCGATGTGCTTTTTCCTCCGAATACCCTATATGCGCCGATACCTTATCTGGGAATTTGCTCTGGAAATGATGGAACATATTCTCGTAGCGACTCTCTCCTGTACCAAGCACAACAACCTGTACGTTCATGGTGCTAAGCATTTCATCCATAATGTATGCCACCAAATCAAAACCTTTTTGATCTGTCATGCGCGATACAATTCCGAGCAAAAAGACATCCTCTTTGACTGGCAGCCCACAATCAGCCTGAAGACTTGCCTTATTGGCCTTTTTACCCTCCAAAGCCGTCTCTATCGTAAAATGATGCTTAATATATGGATCCTTCTCTGGGTTAAACTCCTCATAATCCAAACCATTCAAGATACCATAAAGGCTATCTCTACGAGCCTCCATCAATCCATGTAAGCCTTCTCCACCTTCTGGAGTTGAAATATCATGAGCATAGCTTGGGCTAACAGTGGTAATGGCATCTGTATAGACACAACCACCCTTCAAATAATTGGATTCTCCATAAGACTCAAGCTTGTCTGCAGTAAAGACAGACTCTGGAAGCCCTGTAATATCCATAATCTCACGAATGCGCCATCTTCCCTGGAATTTCATGTTGTGAATGGTAAAGATCGTCTTCATTCCTGCATAGAAATTATCTGAGCCAAAGCTTGTCTTTAAAAATACTGGAACAAGTCCCGTCTGCCAATCATTACAATGCAAAATATCTGGGCAAAAATCCAAATATGGAAGCGCCTGCAAAACTGCCTTATCAAAGAATGCAAATTTCTCTACATCCTCATAGATATTGTTGTAAGGATTTGGTCCGTTAAAGTAGAACTCGTTATCTACAAAATAGTAGGTAATCCCAGCATAATTTGCGGACAAAATACCTGCGTACTGCTTTCTCCAGTTCAAATCCACATAAAAGTGACATAAGAACTTCAATTCCTTCGCAAATTTTGGATCCATACAAGCATATTTTGGAAGAATAACCCTTACGTCATATTCCTCCTTATCAATATACTTTGGCAAACTTCCTACAACATCTGCAAGTCCGCCCGTCTTAATGTAAGGAACCGCTTCTGATGAAACAAATAATACCTTCTTCACGCCTTTTCCCCCTAAAAATTCCCCATAGTATCTCATTCTATTTCTTTGTAAGTGCCAAATCACGCATCTCCCTTGCGTTCATTAGCACTGTTTCTGTAATTTCAACACCACCAAGCATACGTGCAAGTTCTTTGATGCTTGCATCCTGCGACAAACGCATAATGCTTGACTTGGTGCTCATATTCTCTACTTCCTTGGCAATCAGATAATGTGCATCTGCCATTGCCGCAATCTGAGGCAAATGGGTTATACAAATAATCTGATGATTCTTACCAAGCTCGTTCATTTTTTCAGAAACCATCTGCGCAGTACGGCCACTGATACCACTATCGATTTCATCAAAAATCAAGGTATCAATTGCATCCTGCCCTGCCATAACCGTCTTGATTGCCAACATAATACGTGACAACTCACCACCACTTGCAACAGATACAAGCGGCTTCAATGGCTCTCCAGGATTGGTGGAAATCAAGAATTCCGCATCATCAATTCCGTTGGCGCCCGATTTTTCCAAAGCCTTAAAGTCCATACAAAAACGAACATCAAGGAAATTCAAATCAAGAAGTGCCGCTGTAATTGCTTTACAAAGCCCGTCGGCAGTCTCCTTACGCAAATCCGATAGTTTCCCAGCTGCAAGTGCAAGCTTCTTTTCTTCTACTGCAAGACTTCCTCTTAATTGATTCAAATAAGCATCATAATCCAAAAGCTTTGCAATTTTTTGAGACTTCTCCTCACAGGAAGCTAAAATCGCTTCTAGTGTATGACCATACTTTGATTTCAAGTGATTGATCACATCCAATCGCTTTTCGATCTGATAGAACTTCTCCTCGTCAAAATCCGCGTCATCCATATAGCCAGACAACTCATGATTAAAATCTGAAAGAAGGCTATCTACATCTGACAGCATATTAAGAAGCTCTCCCAGCTTGTCGTCATAATCAGCAACACTCGCAAGTTCTCGCACTGCACGGCCGATGAGTTCGGAAGCATTCTCCCCATCTCCCGAAGTAGCATTGGCTGCAAGCGATACCGCTTCCATAATCTTCTTTCCGTTGGTAAATCGACGAAAATCCTGCTCCAACTCCTCATCTTCCCCAAGAATCAGATTGGCCTCTGTAATTTCATTTACCTCATACTCAAGCAGCGACAGTTCACGTCTTCTCGCATCTTCATCTAGATTCGTTCCATCCAGTTCTTCCTGCAGCTTCTTCACTCCTGCATAGGCCTCTGCAACCTCTTGCTTCAGTGCCTTGTAATCCTCTGGATGCAAGGTATATCCATATGCATCTACCAATTCCAGATGCTTTTTCTTATGCAAAAGTGATTGATGCTCATGCTGTCCATGAATATCAATTAATAGTGCAGCTACTGCCTTCATGGTAGAGGCAGAAACAGTCTCCCCGTTGATACGAAGCGCAGATCTTCCTGCCGTAATCTTACGGCTTAAAATAATCTGACCATCTTCTGCTTCCACATCCAGTTCCCTGAGTTTTTGCAAGGTAATCGGATTTTGTACATCAAAGACAAGTTCCACCAAAGCTGGCTCATCATTGTCTCTTAACATTTCCTTTGGCACCTTTTCTCCTAAGGCCAAATTGATAGAACCAATAATAATGGATTTACCAGCTCCTGTCTCTCCAGTCAGAATGTTAAGCCCCTGCTCCAACTCCACATCTGCTTCATCAATCAATGCAAGATTTTTCACATGCAGATTTTGTAACATATATTCTCCTTCTACTCTCTTACTCCACGCCGAGTGATTAAGTAGTCACTTATTC
>JAZQQA010000056.1:0-5611 GCA_045628825.1 Agathobacter sp. | reverse complement strand
CTTCTCGCTCCAGGAACAGAGGCTATCAAGGCTACTGTTAAGGAGAAGATGGAATTATTCGGATCAGTTGGCAAGGCTAACGCTTAATTTTATAGTTCCTAGTGATAATATAATGGCCCGTTGCATTTATGCAGCGGGCTTTTTGTTGCTTTGCATCGGGGACGGTCCTTTTGTCACGCTTGCCTCGCATCGGGGACGGTCCTTTTGTCACAAGGACCGTCCCTGTGTCACGCTAGCGCGCCCTTGTCGCAAGGACCGTCCCTGATGTGAAATATTAGAAATATAGATAAGTACGGACTGTTGATAAGATTGCCTTATTACTAATATTCGTAAATATAATTGCCGAAATACTTGCATTTTTCCCAAAATTAGGGTTAGATAGGATATATCGACAATTGTTGCTTGGCCACAATCATTCACAATTTCTTTGTGGATAGGCGTGGGAAAGGAAAGGACGAATTTATGTCAGAATTTTACAATGTAGCAGATATTTTTGGAGAGAATGTATTTAACGACGCCGTGATGCAGACACGCCTTCCAAAGAAGGTATATGCAAAGCTTCACCAGATTATGGCAGAGGGCGGCGAATTGGATTTAGAGACTGCTGATGTTATTGCACACGAGATGAAGGAGTGGGCAATTGAAAAGGGTGCAACTCACTATACCCATTGGTTCCAGCCTTTGACTGGTGTTACAGCAGAAAAGCATGATTCTTTTATCACTGCACCAATGACCAACGGAAAGGTACTTATGAGCTTCTCTGGTAAGGAGCTGATTAAGGGTGAGCCTGATGCATCTTCTTTCCCTAGTGGTGGACTTCGTGCAACCTTTGAGGCAAGAGGCTATACTGCTTGGGATTGTACTTCACCTGCATTCGTTCGTCAGGATGAGGCTGGTGCAATTCTTTGCATTCCAACCGCTTTCTGTTCATATACAGGAGAGGCTTTGGACCAGAAGACTCCACTGCTTCGTTCGATGGAAGTCATCAATGAGCAGGCACTTCGTCTTCTCAGACATTTTGGCAACACCACATCAAAGAAGGTAACTCCTTCTGTTGGTGCAGAGCAGGAATACTTCATCATTGATCGTGAGAAGTACTTACAGCGTAAGGATTTGATTTTTGCAGGTCGTACCTTGTTTGGCGCTATGCCACCTAAGGGACAGGAGATGGATGACCACTATTTCGGTGCAATCCGTTCTCGTATTGCTGCATATATGAATGATGTCAATAAGGAGCTTTGGAAGCTTGGCGTTTCAGCAAAGACCCAGCACAACGAAGTTGCGCCAGCACAGCATGAGCTTGCTCCTATTTATGCAGAGTGTAACATTGCCGTTGACCACAATCAGCTGGTAATGGAGACACTTAAGAAGGTCGCTGGCCGTCATGGTTTACAGTGCCTGCTTCATGAGAAGCCATTTGCAGGTGTGAGCGGATCTGGTAAGCACAACAACTGGTCACTGACTACCGATGATGGAATGAATCTTCTGGATCCAGGCGATACACCACATGAGAACATTCAGTTCTTAATGGTTCTTTGCTGTATTCTTAAAGCAGTGGATGAGCATGCGCCACTTCTTCGTGTGGCAGCAGCTAATGTTGGTAATGATGAGCGTCTTGGTGGACATGAGGCTCCACCAGTGATTCTATCAGTTTTCCTCGGAGAACAGCTTGGAGATGTAATCGAGCAGTTGGTACGCACAGGTTCTGCAACCCACAGCTTGACGGGAGAGAAGTTGGACACTGGTGTTAAGGTGCTCCCTGATTTCATGAAGGATGCGACAGATCGTAACCGTACCTCTCCATTTGCATTTACTGGTAACAAGTTTGAGTTCCGTATGGTGGGCTCACAGGATTCTGTAGCACAGGCCAATATCGTACTGAATACCATTGTTGCAGAGGCTTTTGCAGAGGCATGTGATTATATCGAAGCTTCTGATAATGTTGAGCTTGCAATTCACGACCTCATCAAGAAGTATGCAACTGAGCATCAGAGAATCGTATTCAACGGCAATGGCTACTCTAAGGAGTGGTTCGAGGAAGCAACCAAGAGAGGCCTTCCAAATATCGTATCCATGGTAGATGCAATTCCAGCTTATGTGGATGCATCAAGTATTGCCTTGTTTGAGAAGTTTGGCGTATTTACACGTACTGAACTTGAGTCCCGTGCAGAAATCGAGTATGAGAAGTATGCAAAGACCAAGAATATCGAAGCACGTGCGATGATTGATATTGCAACCAAGCAGATTATCCCAGCGGTTATCAAGTACACAACTGTGCTTGCGAATTCATTGACCGCAGTGACAACAGCATGCCCTGATGCAGATGCGTCTGTTCAGAAGGAACTCCTTCTTGAGACATCAGCACTTTTATCTGACACCAAGGTTGCTCTTCAGAAGCTTCAGGATGTCACAGAGGAAGCTGCGAAGATGCCATATGGTGAAGCGAAAGCGCGCTTCATGAGACAGGAAGTAGTTACCGCAATGGAAGCACTCCGTGCTCCAGTCGATAAGCTTGAAATGATTGTTGCTAAGGATATGTGGCCAATGCCATCCTACGGCGACTTGATGTTCGAGGTTTCCGCAATTTAAGCTTTTCCCAATTTGATAAAGAATTGTTGAGAAAGCCCTTGGCCTGTGGTCAAGGGCTTTTCGTTGTGCTAGCGGGGGGCATTGTGCTGGAGGAATATTATGTGCTGGCAGGAGGCATTGTGCTGCAGATACCGTCTATGACGGAAGGGATATTGCTTGACAAAAGTGGTGCGGGCCACTAAAATAAGGCAATCGGTGGTTTGCTGCTGGCGCGCATAGACGCAGGAAGGGCCATTTGGCGCAGGCGATTGGCGTTAGATATGGTATTAAATGCCAGTGTCGGTGGTTGGAACCACGGAAAAATCATTTTTTAAAGTTTCGTTGTTGGGTATGACAACGAGAAATCAATATTGCAGATATTTGTTGTTTGATACCTTTTCCTCGGACTGAAATGGGGCATTTTAGTCCAGGAAAAACTATTACTTTTTCGAAAAAGACAACGGATATCATCGATGCAAAGAAAATCGGCGTGTTTTCCGCAAGATAGGAAGCAAATCATGCGCCGGAAAATCCATTTATTATTTTATCGTGGTTAAAAACTTTAAATAGCGCTATTTTTGACAACGAAAATGTCTGTATTGGGTAATGCGTTGTCTTTTTCTTCAATAGCGCGATTTTGGAGTATACCACAGGCAGAAAAAGAAAGGACAATGCAAGATGAATCACTATTTGATGCCGACCGAACTGTTTCAAGAAGCTAGACGACGGTTGGAGGAGTTAAGAGGGAGGGAAAAACTGATAGCACGAAGGCAGGAGCGATATCCGCAAGGGAGTATACATGTGGCCAATAGAAAAGCAGGGATTCAGTATTATCTCAGAACTGATGCGAAGGACAAAACAGGCACCTACATCTCGAAAAAGGAGGAGAAACTCATTCGCGCTCTTCTGCAAAAGAAGTATGATCAAGAAGTACTCAAGCAGTTGGAGTTAGAAGTGAAGTGCCTAGAAAAACTGTTGGGAAAAGCAGATCAAAGCGCCATGAAAATTCGTCATGCATATGCTAAATATCCGCAGGAAGTAAGGCAATACATCCAACCAATTGATGTCGAGGATGAAGATTATGCTAGAGAGTGGCAGGGAGTGCCGTACGAAGGGAAGACCTTTTATGAAGATGGTCCAGTGCGGAAAACAGATAGAGGTGAGCGTGTCCGATCGAAGTCCGAACTGACCATTGCCAATATGTTAAATAGTCGAGGAATCCCCTATAGGTATGAAGCTCCGCTAAAGCTTCGTTCAGGACGAATCATTTATCCGGATTTCACGATTTTGAACATAAGGACAAGAAAGGAAATCTACTGGGAGCACAGAGGAATGATGGATGATCGAAACTATGCGAACCACACGGTTGAGAGGCTAAAAGAGTTCATTGAGAATGAAATTTTCTTGGGGGATAACCTTATTATCACTGAGGAGACTACCTCTGCATCGCTTGGAACTGTGGAGATTGAAAAACTGATAGCGCACTACTTCCTCTAAGGCTGAAGCAGGTGAAAAAACAGATTGCCGCAGGTGCACCACAATAATCAGATAAAGTTAAGGGAATCTTAAAACACTTTCCAAGAGTTATAGCTATAATGGCATTAGGATGAGAACAATTGGAAAGGAAAGACCTTATGAAGAAGAGATTGATGGCAACCCTATGGATAGCGACTATGATACTTGCTATAGCAACAGCCTGTGGGAAAAATGATAGTAAAGCAAACACCTCAGGAGATGAGCCAAGTAGCGTAGTTGCTGGAGTAGAAGAGACGACAGGTGCACCAGGCAAAGGAGCAGAAGGGCAGAACTTTGACTACAGTGAAATGCTTGGATCGTATAGCGATACTTATAGTCAGAGGGCTATGATGACGATTACAGAAGGCGAGAACGGGATTGAGATAGAGGTAGACTGGTCTAGCTCTTGGTGCGAGTATTCTAGATGGACGATGACAGCAACCTACGATGCATCGTCAAAAAGATTTGTATATACCAACGAGAAGCGAGAAGACATTGCAAGTGATGATGCAGAAGGTGGTGCTAAGTGTGACGTAGTCTATGAGGGGCAAAGCGGCTATTTCGAATGGAGCGACAGGAACAAGACCTTGGCCTGGACCGGTGCTTATGATGCGGATTGTCGAGAATGTGTTTTCAAGAGAGATGACTATCTTGCAGCCGGAGTAAAAGCGGATGACTATGAAGAAAATATGGCAGAGGAGTCAGCGGGGGACATGGATGTGGACAGTGTCATCGGAGGAACCTATGCAAGTATCCAGGAAGAGTTGGATGCGGTAGAGGCTATGTCAAAGCAGTTCGAAGAAACGATGACGGGTGATTATCCACAGACAACCTTGAACTTTGCAGCGCGTGACTATTACGAATTCTGGGACGCAGAGCTCAACAGCCTTTGGAGTCGTCTCAGCAAGGAATTGGATGCCAATACGAAGGCAACACTTTTAGAGGAGCAACGTGGCTGGATCGGAGAAAAAGAAGCGGCCATGGCAGAAAAAGCAGCGGAGTATGAAGGCGGAAGCATGGCACCACTTGCGCAGTATACGACAGGCGGCGACTGGACGAGAGTGCGCGTCTACACCCTTGCGCATAAGTTAGCAGAGGTGAGAGGTGAAAGCTATTCCTCTCCAAGAGATTAATGGTGGCCGATTGTATGACAACCCTTGACAGTTCTGCATTTATGCAATAAAATCATGTCAGTAAAACGTAGACGAGGAAAGTCCATGTGTCCGAACCTTCAGAGAGAGGCATGTGTGGTGTGAGTGCCTTAGGGGAAAACTGATGGAAGACCACCTGCGAGTGGCCCTAATCCGGCCCGGTGATTCCGTTATAATCATGAGAGATGTTCCTATGGAATAATTAAGGGTGGAACCGCGAGTAGAAATAATCGCCCCTTACACAGTAATGTGTAAAAGGTTTTTTTATTATAATTTTGAGAGGAGAACAAAAATGGTAGATTTCAAAGAAGATGAGAGCCTACACACACTGAACCATTCCTGCGCACACGTACTTGCTCAGGCAGTTAAGCGTCTTT
>JAZQQA010000055.1:0-2868 GCA_045628825.1 Agathobacter sp. | reverse complement strand
TCACTATGGTCTGCCATAAGACAATTGTTATAAAGATAGACCGTGTTATTGGCGTCTACAATCTGTGTGTAGAGTGGATCAATTCCTTCCGAAGAAGCAAAGGATATTTTGTTTGCTCCAAGCTCTGTTTCTAACACGCGGTCATAGCTTAGCTTATTGCCAGCAGAGTAGGCGTTCACAGCAAGGCTAAGTGCGTATTCTGCATCCGGAACAAGGGGACGCTTGTTGCCTTTGCCAGGAAGTGCTTCCAGAGCCACAAGCACAGCATCCATACGATTGCCATCGTTGTACAAATCCATAGACTGGCTTGCTAAAAACATGGACTGGTTACGCTTGATTTTCTGCGTTTGACTTGCATTGTATATGCCAAAACTGATAGAAAGCGCAGCTACTGTTGCAGCAGCAATGGAGGTCCAGGTGATGATTTTGCGCATACGGCGTTCTCTGTGACGCTGGCGTAAGTCATCATAGGTAACTCCAAGCAGTGGTGCAAGCAGACGAATGATTTCGGTCTTAAACTTCTTATTACGTTCCTTAGCGGTAGTACCTCGTACATCTGCAGCAAGAGGCTCTACAGTGTTGCCGTTTTCATCGACACGAAGAATCTCTGGGAAGGATTCCTCTGGCTCACCCTCTACGAGAACCGCAAGGACATGGTTTCTATCATGCATCTTGATGAAGGTCTCAATCTCTGTGAGACACCAGTAAGACTGCGGAAGTCTTGGAGAGCAAATCACGATGAGCCAATCGCTGTTCTCTAGAGCCATCGTAATATTGCTGCCAAGGTCTGAACCGATTGGAAGCTCCTCCTGATCGCGGAAAACACGATTGATTTTCTTTATGCCAGTTTTCTTTTTTACGGCATGAGGAACCTGAAAGGTTTCCAAACCTTTATGTATTTTTTTCGCAAACTCCATATCCAAATCGGAGTGGCGGTAACTGATAAATGCATTATATTTTGTAATCATTTTTCCTCCAGTAGCAGTGAAATGTAGCATTAGGCACACTGCGACGCTCCATCATAGCATATTGCACTTTTTCTAACAAGGGACATAATTCCTTATTGCTATGTCAAAAGACATTATGCTATAATGATTTTGGTACTAAAAGACTAATCATGGAGAGCATTGTATGGGAGCTGAAGAAAAAAAGGATCAAGCGCCAACAACTACAGAAGAGTCGAAACCAGCAGTTGAGATTCCGGCAGATGATGGACATCAGATGTCGCAGTCGGAAATCGATGCTTTGATTGCAATGCTTTTAAAATAGTACATAACAGCCGTCACTTCTGGTGGCGGCTTGATTTTTGGAGGAAGATAGATTGGAACACAAGAGAGGTATTATTTTTGACCTGGACGGAACCCTTTGGGATTCTTCAAAGGAGGTGGCACTGACCTGGTCAGAGGTTCTTGCCAATCCAGAGTTTAATGTTAAGGTGACAACAGAAGATATTCAGGGCGTTATGGGCAAGACCATGGACCTGATCGCCAAGATTCTGATGCCAGAATTCAGTGATTGGGATAGAAAGCGTGCACTTACCGCATGCTGCAAGGCGGAAAATGAATACCTGGCGAAGCATGGAGCAACCCTTTACCCAGAGCTTAGAGCAACCATGGAGAAGCTCAAGGAGGATTTCCACCTTTATATTGTAAGCAATTGTCAGTCTGGATACATTGAAGCCTTTTTGGATCATTATAAGATGTGGGATTTGGTAGAGGACATTGAGTGCTACGGCAACAATGACAAGCCAAAGGCAGACAATATTGCGCTTGTGGTGGAGCGTAACCATCTGACAGAGTGCGCTTACGTAGGAGATATCCAGGGAGACTATGATTCCACCATGGAAGCAGGCCGTATTTTAGGGCAGGAGCTTTCCTTTATCCATGCAGCCTATGGGTTTGGAACCATAAATGCTCCAGTAGCAAAAATTGATCAGTTTGCAGACTTACCTGCAGTAGCAAAGACCGTACTTTTTTAGTACGGTCCTTTTTTTATAAAACCGGGACATATGTACTATGGAACGGGGGTTTTTCGAACTATATAATGATAGTTGGGTTTATTAATTGAACTTCAAACAAAATAAGGGAAAAGGAGATTTTTAGTTATGTTTGAGAAGTTATTTAAACTGAAAGAAAACAACACAACTGTCAAGACAGAAATCATCGCTGGATTGACAACCTTCATGACAATGGCTTACATCATTGCCTTGAATCCAAACCTTTTAACAGGATTTGCAGTAGGCTCTCCACTTTGGAACGGCGTATTCCTTGCTACCTGTATTGCATCCTTCGTTGCAATGGTATGTATGGCATTCGCAGCTAACAAGCCATTCTGTCTTGCTCCTGGTATGGGACTTAACAGCTTCTTCGCAGTGGTAGTTGCAAACATCATGGCAATTACCGGAACAAGCCAGGTAGTATCTTTCCAGGCTGCACTTGGTATTATCTTAATCGAAGGTGTTATTTTCCTTGTACTTTCTCTTCTTAATGTTCGTGAGAAGATTGTAGATGCAATTCCACTCGGAATTCGTCTTGGTATCTCTCCAGCAATCGGTCTTATGCTTATGAACATCGGACTTGGTTCAAACGCTGGTATCTACTCAGAGACTGGTGGACCATTCTATGTAATGAGAGACTTCTTCGGAGCACTTACTCCTTCACTTGCTAAGGAGAGCATGGGAAGCGGATATGCTGCAATGGTTCTTACTGTTGTTACTATGTTCGTTGGCTTCTTTGCTATCATCATTCTTGCACACTATGGCAAGAAGGCAGCAGTTATCCTTGGTATGTTAATTGCTTCTGTTGTTTACTGGATCGGTGAAGCAGTATTCCTTCACACCAATCCATTTGCTTCTCTTAAGGGAGCTTC
>JAZQQA010000054.1:0-4704 GCA_045628825.1 Agathobacter sp. | reverse complement strand
ATTTTATCAGGGAGATACCTCTCACTCTATGGCAGGTAATGGATTAGGCCTTGCTCTGGTAAAAAGGGTTGTGGATATACACGGTGGTGACATAGCGGTATCAAGTAAATTGGGTATGGGAACTTCATTTACTGTGAAACTCTGGGTTAATGGAAGATAACAATCTATTCCGAAAAAATGAAAATAATTGAAAAACTCGAAATAATGTAATATACCTAGATTATCTTTTTATAGATAGAGAAGTTCGTTAGGAGAAAAATTATGTCAATAACAAGTAGCTTCAAGAAGGTGTTTTACATCGATTATGGAGCCTTAAACCAAGAAGACAAGGCACATGTCTATCACGAATTTATCGAAGAAAGTATTACGCGAATTAACCTTATATCTGCAATTGCTTTCATAGGAGAAGTGATTATTACACTTTTGGATTTTTTAGGTGGATTCTTTAGCCAGCATCCGCTTAATTATCTCAACCTGATAGGGGAACTAATCATTGTCGTAGCCTCTCTTATGGTGAATGTCCTTTGCAACACATATGCAAAAAAGGATTTTCCGAATCAAAGAGCGCGCCGCAATTTACTATTTTTCTATAAGCTTGCAATATTTGTCGCAATCAGCTTGTTCATAGCAACAGATATTCTTGTCCGGCAGAAGACGATTGGCGCGTATCTTGTATTTTTGTTTGTTTTTTTGGTAATTCCATTTTACAAGGCACGGGAAAACTTGATTGTCTACGCCATTATCATTGCACTTATCGCAATCCTAAGTCTTGGCTTTGCGCAGAATATGGAGGCGGGTTCCTTATTTAGTGTAACAACCATCATTTTATCCTTTGCATTTGCGACGGAGTGTCTTCGCTCTTACTCTATTCGGACGAGCATCAATAACCGCATGAATGAGCTTATGACCGTGCGTTTTTCAAGGCTTGCATCGCAAACCATCATGGCACTGTCCAATGCAGTGGAGGCAAAAGATCTGTATACCAAAGGTCACTCACAGCGTGTTGCCAACTACTCTAAGGAAATCGCAAGGCGCATGGGCTACTCAGAGGAGCAGCTTGATGATATTTACTACATCGGGCTTCTTCATGATATTGGAAAGCTTGGCGTAGGAGATGCGGTAATCAACAAAACTGGAAGATTGACCGATGAGGAATTTGCAGAAATCAAGCGTCATCCAGAAATTGGCTACGATATCCTAAAGATTATTACAGAAATTCCAGACATTAGTATCGGCGCGAGATATCACCATGAAAGGGTAAATGGGGGCGGATATCCGGAGGGCCTGAGGGGAGATGAGATCCCAGAAATTGCAAAGATTATTGCGGTGGCAGACGCGTATGATGCCATGACCTCCAACCGTAGCTATCGAGAAGTCATGCCACAGCAAAAGGTTCGTGGGGAAATCGAGCGAAATGCAGGCACACAGTTTGCGCCTGAGGTTGCAAGAATTATGCTTCAGATGATTGATGAGGATGTGGCATATACGATGCATGCGTAATGCGTGAGAAGAATTTCACGGAAGAGGGAAGTATAAATTTAAGCGATATGGAAACGAACTTAAGGAAAAATGATATTATATTAATAGTGGCTTTGTTAGTAATCGGACTGGGAGCATACCTTGCCATAACCCTTTTCCAAGGAGCCAGCACCAAGAATGGAACGGCACTTGTAACCATCGACGGAGAGGTATATGGAAGATTTCCACTGGTGGTGGACGCGACAGAGCGGATTGAGCTTCCAAATGGAGCCTACAATCTTCTGGTCATTGAAAATGGACAGGCAGACATTGTGGAAGCTTCCTGCCCAGACGGTATTTGTGTGAAGCACAGACCAGTAAGTAAAAACGGTCAGACCATCGTATGCCTTCCCAATAAGATGGTAGTTGAGATTGAAAACGGCGAAGCGTCGGATATTGATGCGATAGCAAGATAGGAATTATGAGGATGAAGACAAAAAGAATCGCCTTTCTAGGGCTTATGATTGCCCTGGCATTTGTATTTTCCTATATTGAATTTTTGATTCCAGTGAATATTGGCGTGCCAGGCGCAAAGCTTGGACTTGCCAATCTTGTGATTATTGTGGCTTTGTATATTATAGGAACAAGAGATGCATTTCTCTTATCGCTAGTTCGAATCCTACTCGTGGGATTAACCTTTGCAAATGCCATGAGTATGATGTATAGTCTTGCTGGCGCCACGCTTAGTTTTCTTGTTATGCTTTTGGCCAAGAAGACAGGCAAGCTTTCGATTACAGGTGTCAGTGTACTAGGTGGAGTCTTTCACAACGTCGGCCAGATTCTTGTGGCCATGGTTGTGCTAGAGACCAGTTCGCTGATTTATTACCTGCCGGTGCTTATGGTAACTGGTATTATTTCTGGAGTCCTTATTGGAATATTGGGAGCCCTAGTAACCAAGCGACTTCGTGGCATTGCGCTGTAGCAAGCCATGACACACTGTGTTGCCAACGACTCTCATAGAGATGGAGGAGAAGATGAAAAAAGGAAATATTGTTGAGAACATTTTTGCGATTGTTTTTAGCCTGGTGGGCGTGATTTGTCTCATCATTGCAGTCATTGCTTTGTGCTTTACCCTGCGTTTTCAGGGAAATGCAGAGCAGGGCATTGGGCATATCGTAGCCCGCGATATCAGTGTCGCTACAGATGCAGACTTAACCAACCCAGACGCATCCACATGGATTGCCTATACCGTCAACCGAAGCAACTATGTGACAGGTATCAACGTGACTTCTTCCAACTGGTATGTGGGAAAACAGCTTCCAATTTGGATTCATAACGAGGATCCACATCGGATTCAGGTAGCAGGAGCGATTAATTATCTCGTATCCATGATTACTGGTGGCGTTGGAATTGTTTTCTTCCTCATCGGAATGGGATTTACTGTGGCTCTTGTATCATCCAGAAAGAATCGCGCCCGCCTTCTTGCTACAGGACGCAAGGTTTATGGAACCGTAGTTGGCTGGCACTATAATACGGCAGTGTCTGTGAATGGAAGAAATCCATTTGTTTTGGATGTGGAATACGAGGATCCTTTTTCCGGGGAGACCAAACAGTACCGCAGTGGAAATCTGTGGGAAAATCCATATGGTTGCGAGGGAAAGCCAATTGCAATCTATTTGGATCCAGAGAATCCACGCAAATATTATGTAGATATTGAGAACTTTTAGAAAAGGATTGTTTATGAAAGAACTATTGGAATTGTATTTTGCCTTTTTCCGTATCGGTGGCTTAACCTTTGGTGGCGGTCTTACCATGCTGCCTATGCTTAAGTATGAGCTGGTGGAGAAAAAAGGATGGGTAACGGAAGACGAACTCTTGGATTACTATGCTGTGGGCCAGTGTACGCCGGGTATTATTGCGGTCAATACCGCCACATTCGTAGGACACAAGCGAAAAGGTGTCGTGGGTGGTGTGTTTGCGACCCTTGGTATGGTAAGTCCGTCCCTCATCATCGTATCGATTTTGGCCATGTTCCTAGACCAGTTCATGAGTAACATCTATGTGGCACACGCCATTGGTGGAATCAAGGTGGTTGTCTGTGCTCTGATGTTACAGACCGTTGTTACTATGGCAAAAAAGACAGTAAAAAGTAAGCTTGCAGCAGTTGTCTGTCTCGTTGCCTTTTTGCTTGCCATGTTTAGTCCAGTGCCAACGGTACTGATTGTGGTGCTGGCAGGCGTGTTTGGCGTCGCATTATATAAGATGGGCAGGTACAAGGAATGATGGAAATGAAAGTATATTTGGACCTGTTTATCGAATTTTTCAAAATTGGACTCTTCGCCGTAGGCGGTGGTCCAGCCACTATCCCTTTTCTTATGGATATTCCAAAGCGCCACGACTGGTATGAGGTGGCGGATGTGGCCAATATGCTTGCAGTAAGCGAGAGTACGCCAGGCCCAATCGGCATCAATATGGCGACTTACGCAGGCTACAATGCGGCAGGGCTGTTGGGTGGAATTGTGGCGACCTTATCCTTGGTGCTTCCAAGCATCATTGTCATTGTGATTGTATCCAAGGTGCTAGACAAGTTCAGCAAGAGCTTGTATGTCAAATCAAGCTTTTGGATGATACGACCAGCAGTGACAGGACTCATTGCAACTGCGGTATATGGCATTTGGAAAACGGCTTTGTTTACCGCAAAGTCAGGGGAATTCCAGTTCCCAATCGGCCTGGTTGTCATGTGTTTGGCCTTTTATGGACTTATGAATTTAAAGAAATTAAAGAAGCTGCATCCCGCATTTTGGATACTGTGCGGAGCAATTGTCGGCATCATTTTTAGACTATAATTTTTTATCGCTGGGGACCACAGGAAACTGTGGTCCTTTTTGTTTAAAAATGATATGAGAATAGGGAATATGTTTGACTATTGTGTACAAAAGTACTACAATTACGATATATTACTCACAATGGGGGACCTCTCATCATGAAGTTGCATGACTTGTATTTTGCGAAAAACTTAATTATCCAGATTCTCTGGGGCGAAAAGGTGATTGAATTCTATACAGATGTCATCGATCGTGATGCAGATGGCGTATTTATCACGCCTTACCTTCACAATGGAGCACCACTGGGACTGAATATCAACCAGCAAAGTGGAGTTGTATGCAACATCTTTGGAGACAACCCTGAGGATGGAAAGCGCATTTCCTGGAGAAATGTGGACTTAAAGACGACGACACATAATGG
>JAZQQA010000053.1:0-2753 GCA_045628825.1 Agathobacter sp. | reverse complement strand
AATTAATAAGCTATGCCTTAATCTTCCAGACTATTCTTTCAACATTCTCTCCTCACTTAAAACTTTGACATCTTTGCACATATTGTTTCCACCAAAGTAATATCCGCAGGCAACCATTCCACTGAATCCAACTCATCCCTTGTAAGCCACCTAGCTGCCTCCGCCTCCTTGAGAACCAATTCTCCAGAGATCACTTCACACCAAAAGCAGTCCATGGACAGATGAAAGTTCGGATAATCATACTCAATGATGTCAATGAGATCATAAACCCTTATTGTTGCATCAAGCTCCTCATGTATCTCTCGAACCAATGCCTCCTGCGGTGTTTCTCCTGCCTCAATTTTTCCTCCAGGGAATTCCCAACCGCCCTTGAACTCTCCATATCCACGAGCGGTGGCAAAAATCTTGTTCTTTTCCACAACAGAGTCACATATGACTGCTGCCACAACTTTTACTGTTTTCATAGCCTATTCCTTAGTAAGTCCAAAATCATACTGTAAATAATCAGGAAGTTCATTTTCCATCATAATATCGAATAAATAGGTTCCTGTTTCACCTTCAGTCTTACGTGGATTCGTAATTGTACCCTTTCCCACATATGTGAAAGGAAGAACCATTCCATTTTCCTCTGATACTTTTCGAATAAACAGATACGCAAAGCGACTCACGTTTAGCTTTTCCAAATGGGCTTGAGGAAGATTTGTCATAGATTCCCATTGGAATACAGAAGGCTCTAGAAACTTATCCTTGTAATTCAATCGATCCGCATCATCTAAATCTTTCTTTAACGAAGCAAAAATCACGACCACATCATCATAATAATAGGTTCCAACTTGGTTGTTTGCAGGATTCTTAAGTAGCTTTAGCTGTACCTGATCCATGCGATAATTCTGCCACAGCTTAAACTCATCATCACCTGCATAATCAACCATATATCTAGTTAGCCCGTATTCAAGAAGGTCTACGACGTACTCCCTAAATTGATCTAGAACTAGAACAGGAAGCTTCAGAGAATACTTATCCCCTTCCTTTTCAACAAACTGAAGATATAAAAGCGCATGGTCCAACTCTTCTGAAGTATATCCACCTATGGATTGTGAAAGAATTTGGTTTAATCCTTCATATGAGGCAGAACTTTCAATCAATGCTCTCATAATCAGATATTCATGCGGTCTTACCAACGGAAGCAGACTAGAAAGATAGTTGATAAACGCTACCTGCTCCTCGCTGAAAATAGGTAAATTCTCCTCGCCAACTCCAAGCAAGAAATTGTAGTAGGAATAATTCTTTTTTCCATTCATCTTCACATTCATAAATTTCAGAAGATCCGGTGCACAATCATTATTCAAATAATCCATATGTTTTGGATATGTTTCCGCTCCAATATACAGCTTAAAATTGAAATAATCCTGTTTCAAATACTTGATGGCATTAAAATTCTCTTGGTCAATGTAAGTAAGAATTTCTTCCTTACTTAAATCATCAATATGTATTTCCACCCCATATTGTCCTAAATCCAAGGCCGTAAAATCGTCTCTGACCAGAGAAGCCATTAGCTTCTTCTCCATAATGAAATTCTGCGACAAAGAACCAAGAGCTAACGCGATTTGAACACTTCGTTTATAGCTATTACCAATAAAATCCAATACTGTTACGTATTCCTTGTTAGCATATTTGCGCAAGCCTCTTCCTAGCTGCTGAATAAAAATGGTCGTAGACTCTGTTGGACGCAAGAACAAAACCATATTGACACCAGGAATATCTACACCTTCATTCAGAATATCTACTGTAAATAGAATCTCTAAATCGCATGCATCATTCTGCAGGTCATTATAGGCCTTCACACGCTCTCCAATATTGTTCTTTCCAGTCAAACAGGCCGTGTGGTAACGCTCTCCCATCGCCTCATTCATCATTCTTGCATGCTGCACACTTCTACAGAATGCAATCGCTTTGAGCTTTCCCTTAGGCCGATGCTTTTCGATTTGCTCCACAATGAAGTCGCAATGGTCTTCACAAGCAATCTGCGCTATCATTTTTCGCTCTGCACTGCCTGTTAATCCATAGTCTACCAGCGCATCACGAATACCGTAATATTTGAATGGCACTACTAAATCATTAGCAATTGCATCTCGCAATCTTAACTCGAAAGGTACGTTATGATCAAACAACTCAAAGACATCCTGATTATCCAGACGCTCTGGTGTCGCGGTTAATCCAAGTAAAAATTCTGGTTCAAAATACGCAATAATCTTCTTATATGTCTCCGCTGTTGCATGGTGACACTCATCGATAATGATATAGTCAAATTCATTCTTGGCGAACAGTTCTAGATTGTTGGCCATGGTAAAATTCGTTGCAAAGACAAAGTTTGCATCGAACTCCTTATGCTCACCGTTGTAGATTCCATAGGTCACACTATTTCCGAATACTTCCTGGAAAGATTCCAACGATTTCTGCAAGATAGAGCCTTCGTGAACAATATAGAGCAATCTCTCTGGGTTGAAATTCAAAGCATCAAATGCTGCTAAATATGTCTTTCCACTACCTGCTGATGCAATTGTAAGGGCTCGATTGACACCAACCGCACGGTATCGATTTAGCTCTTTTAGAGCCTTCTTTTGCATATAGTTTGGCTTAATTCGCGCTGCAGAGAAATCGTAATCCATATCCCAACGCTCAATGGAATAATCCAGGCGTGTTGCATAGGAATTGATAAGCTCAATATCAAGATCACTTGTGGCTTGCCACTT
>JAZQQA010000052.1:0-11498 GCA_045628825.1 Agathobacter sp. | reverse complement strand
TACATACGCGACCCCAACAGATTACATCATTGAGATCTCGGATGACGGAGCAGGCTTTGATACCAAAGCAGTTACACACCATGACACTTCCAAGTCTCACATCGGAATGAAGAATGTGAAGAAGCGTTTACAAAGCCTATGTGGTGGAGATGTAACGGTTACATCTACCATCGGAGAAGGAACCACTGTTACGGTTTCGATTCCAAAGAAAAAGCCTACCACCAACAAGGTAGCAATGTTTTCTACCATGTTTTAAGATTCTATATGGTGTTTCAAAATCAAAAGAAGCACTCCCGATTCGGGAGAGCTTCCTTTTTTATTGCTTTACTATTTGGTGTACTTTTTATTAAACTTCGTAAGCCTTTCTACGATTCTTAGCTACGATGAGAATCATAACCATGGTCATGACACCGATACCAAGAATGGTGAATAACAAGGTACCCATTCCACCGGTATTAGGAAGCTTAATTCCTGCAAAGTTCTTGATGGTAATTGGATAAGAACCATCGCGGTATGCCTGGTAGTACTTCACTGCTTCACCTTCGCCTACAGTTACATAATCGGCTGCATGCGCTAAATCATCCTTATCGATTTCCACATCTGATACGAATCCAGCCAGGTTATAGTCAGCGCCCATCAGTGCAGTTGCCTGCTCAGGTGTGAGCTCTCTAATCTTAAAGAGCACTGCTTCCGTCAAAATGTTATAGCCCTTTGGAGCCTTCACTTCGATTAATGCATAATCTCTTGCTGCTAAGCCCTTTAAGGTAACACCAACTACATTTGCTACAGATTTGAAGATAGTCTCGCCATCTCCATCCACATCCATTGCTTCATATACATGAATGTGCTGATGTGCATCGCCGCCAATCTTTCCACATCCTGGGTAATCACAGGCACTAGCTGCAACATCTACATAACGGTAATAATAGCGGTTTCCACTTTGATTATTATCATCAAGGTCCTTAAATGTAGCAACTGTAACATTTTTTGGCACTTCTTCTGTACCAAAGTTGATTACTGGAGCAGCTTCTGATGATTTTACAACATGGTCATCGCCATAAGCCTTTTGTGCGAACTGATACTTTGCATACTCACCAGCAACTACTGTTGCGCTAGCGTCATCAGTAGGTACATAGATATACTTATTCTGGAAAAGAATAAACTCTGCATCTGCCAATGGAGTATTGGTTTCGCCATCGACCTTCATAATCTGTACGGCATAGGTATAAGCAAATGCGGTAGACTCTTTGCTGGTAATCTTACCACCCATATCTCCCTGGTAGTAGAAGGTAGCCTTGTTGTTATTTTCCTGACTACCGACCTGGATTTCATCGGTTACCTTTGCGGTGTAAGCCACTCTCACATTGGTAATACCTGCTTCCCTTAAGGTTTGATAATTGTAAGAAATTACCTGCAAGCCCTTCCAGTTGGTCTGTGCGGTTCTGGTAAAGGTTCCATCCACCTCTAATCCAGTCGCCTTAATATACTTCTCTGTTAATCCAGGAACCACATCATCCCCTACGGTTGCAGAAGGCGCTGTAGTAGAAGAACCAACCTTGACTAGCTTTCCTGTCTCAGCATTGTATGCATACCAGTCTACTGCATAAGAAGGATTTGTATAGGTAACATCTGCATATAAGAAATGCTTTCCGTCCAGCTTATTGTCCTGGTATACCATAAGTCCAGAAGATGCTGTTGCTGCTTCTGCAGCATCCTTAAACAATGCGGTATAGCTATCAGAAGCTAAGTCTTCAAACTCGCCAGCGGCTGTTTTTCCCTGAATCTTAAGAGTACCGCGATCAATTGCGAATGCACTTGACATCGTATCGACGAAGTTATATTCGTACGCGCTATAGTCGTAGGCTTCGATTGCTTCCGAATCTGTAATAATGTTTCCATTTTCATCCACAGCTGGATAAGAAGGAACATCTGCCTTAATCTCGAACTTTACATCATCACCAATGGTAACTGTGGCTGACTTCTCTCCGTCTTCTCCATGTACCGAAATGGTCTTTGATACATTGATATCAGAGAACTTAAGGCTAACAGTAAGATTGCTGTCAATGGTCCAATCATTGCCTGGGCCAGATCTGGTAGGAATGGCATTGGCTGTAATCAGTCCATAGCTTCTTCCGTTAGCACCAGTTGCCTTAATGAGATATACACCATAGCTTACATTGGATACGGTAGCAACCTTACCATCATAGGTAATCTTGCTAGTTGCAACTGCCGAGCTAGTCAATGCGTTTGATTCACGGTTATCATACAACCAGTTGAGAAACGCACTCTGCACTTCATTATCCTGCTGGCCCAAAGCCGCTGGACTCTCAATCTGACTCTGCTCTACACCAATTGCTGTTGCAATGGTGGCAAGACGACCACTAATTCCAGAAAGCCAGTTAGGTCCATCAAAGGACTGGGTAGTTCCATTCCAAGTAGACGCTGCAAGCTTATATGCTTCAATGGTGTCTGTGCTTTCCTTCAGGTTGACCTTAAAGTCCGTGTTTCCATCGGAACTAATCTTTGCAATATTGCCTCCACCCAACTGAATGGTGGTCTGCGCGTAAGCTGGTACGGTATTGGCACAAATCGATGTTACTAAGATTGCAAGGATTGCAATATAGGATGCAACGCTTGCCACTCTATTTCTTCTCTTAATCAAAACAATCATCATAACAGATACCATAATTGCCAAACCAATCAAGGTGAAGAGCAAGGTACCCATTCCACCAGTACTTGGAAGTGTAAGTCCAGTATAGTTACGAACGATCAAATCGTAGATACCGTTTTCTACCTCATTGCCTTCATCATCCTTGAATCCAGCATAAGAACCCTCGGTTCTTGCCCACTTGATGAATTCATACTGCACGGCTTCGTTCATGGCATTGTAAGTTACACCCTCTGCGGTTGGAGCTTCCTTCTCTACCAAGAGATAGGTGGTATCGTCGAATCCTACCTTTACGACACCTTCTGCAGTACCATCAGATACAATGTCATCGTAGAATACCATATAGGCATCCAAGTGATAATGTGGCTCACTACAGTGGGTACATGTTTCTACACGGCTTGGAATCATCAGAGATTCCACACCGGAATTAGGCGCACCCGGAAGTACCCAGTTCTGTAAAATCTTAAGTTCGTCAGTCGCTGCTGCGCCTGGAACCTTATTGTACTTATTGGCATAAATATCTGCAGTATTATACTGATCAAGCTTACTACCTGTAATCTGGCCATCTGCGTTTGCGCCTAAGGCTAAAGCAATGGCACCGCGAATAGTTGTAGCGTCAAATACGTTCAGATTGTTGGTATATTCATACTTAATATAGTTGGCAAGCTGTCCAACCCATGCTGTTCTTGCATCTACATAGTTATCATAGCCTAAAGTATCCTTAAGGAAGAAATACTTGCTATAATCGCTAGTGGTAGGCTCTGTATTTAATACAGTTCCAGCTGGAATTAAGCCAATTGCAGCATCTGTGTTGTTACTTCCACAATAGGTAGTATCCAGACGATAAACGCTGAATTTGGCACCGCTCAGATATGGATCTGGATTGGTTGCCTCATCAATCTCTGCCTCTGGATCAAAGGTCTCATACTTATCGCCATCTACCTTAATGATTCTAGATGCATAAGTCCAAGCTCTTACCTCATCCTCTGCCTTGCCCACATGACCGGTTGGATCATCTACATAGTAAACAGCCACGGTATTGGTGTTGACATCATACTCGTCCATATCACCTACGTATGCATTTTCATTGATGACAGCCTGATAAGTCACCTTCATTCCTTCTGGAATGGTAAAATCAGCACAAGGAGTGCATCCATCGGCATCTGCTGCTGTATTCTGTGCATGTGTTGCATCCTTTACATAGGTTGCAGCCTTCATCAACTTGTCATAGTCAAAGGTAATACTAATCAAAGACTTAGTATACTCTGCCTGACGAATCACACTTCCAGCTGGATAGGTTGGAAGCTTTGCATCCACCAATTTTTCATTCAGTGAATTCAGTGCCTCTGAATAACTGCTTGCATTATCAAGCGCACCCTGACCTACCTCTACAAGCGAGCCATTGACTTCTCCCCAGAACTGATATAAGCCCTCGGTATTGGTTGGTGTCGCATAGAGGACATTCTCATGCTCATTTCCCTCAATATAGAAAGGATATGCTGTCTCACAAAGAGAAGCAGAATAGGTCTTGTTTACATCACTAACCTTCACATTGCCATATACATCGGTGGAAAGACCTGTGGTCTGTGGATGGTAAATATGACCTGTTGCATCATAATATGAAAGTGTTGCGGAAGGAGTAATTAAGGTAAAGCCCTGCTGCATGTTATCGAAAGCAGCTACATAGGTACTATCTACATTGTCATAGTGTGGGAGCTGTACATCTACAGTAAAGTTTACAATCTCGCCGTAACGTACAATGTCTGCTCTCTTTCCGTTGATCATCTTTGTAATCTTCAAATCATCGTACTTCATGGTTGCTTCGATGGTATTGTCTACATACCAGTGACCAGTTGGTCCGGTCTGTGCTGGAACCAAATCTACCAGAAGTGGCTGATAGGTCTTTGCAGAGCTTCTCGCATCGATATAGTATAAGCCAAAGTTCAGGTCTTTAATTTCATATGCCCCAGCCCAAATAGAGTCATCTGCTTCAGGATTATAGCTCTCTGCTACCACGACATTAGCAGTCTTATTATCTTCAGCTTTGTACTCTGCAACCTTATACTTTTCTATGTTGGCTTTCAGAGTTGCATCTGCATTCATGGCAGCACGAAGATCACGCAACAACTGCACAGTTGCAGCCTCTTTCGTAAGGTCATTCTTATTACCATTGCGGTCCCAGCCCAAAGTGTTTGGGGACTGATACAATGCATAAGCGGTTGGATCAGCAGTCTCATAGGTCTCCTGAATCCATGCCATGAAATCATCATTCCACTTTACGATGCCATTATGTGTACTTGAGTTCAAATTGACTTCTGTCAAATTGTACACCGCAAAGGTATCGGATTCACGCTTTGTATACAAGGTAAATTTTACGGTATCACCGTATTCCACCTCTGTATGACCGTCTTTCTCCGAATTAGCATAATTCTGCTTTGGAATGGTTTTGTAGCCTGATGCACTTGCAACGACCGTTGTTCCCATGACCATTGCCATCAATAATGCCAGACTTACGATAAATTTTCTTGTCTTATTCATGATGCATACTCCTTATCATACTGATTTCTATGTATAGTATAATCATTATCTTAATCACATATTACTCTCTACCCTGTTACAAAATAGTTACAAAGTCCCATTATTTATTCTGTAATTTCTGCACTTTTTGAAATTTCTTTCACTTCGACTTCCACTACACAATATTTGTAAATCAATTTTGCTGGGTCCCAATAAGCGCCTGGAACAGCTTCCGTCGGATCTGCAGGCGTTCCTCCCGGAGCAGGGGTTGGACTTCCTCCGTCTCCCGACTCCTCTTCCTCATCGCTTCCAAGAACGACTGGATCTCCTGAGTGTTCCAAAAAGGCATTGGTTCCAAGTGAGAATATCTGCTTTTTGTCTGTTCCAAAATAATAATAGTGAAGTGTCACTTCATAATGCTTCTCTGAATCAGAAGCACTGATTGGAAACAGATAGCACTCCTTAAGTGTGGCTTGTGTCACCGTGTCCACCGTAACCTGTTCTGCCATGGCATTATGGAGAATAATATACAAATCTTCGCTTTCCGTCACCGGAGGCGTTCCTGCTCCCCCAAGGGTCGTTGTTGTCACGCGTGTAGCAAACTGATAACCATCACTTGCTACATAGAGATATGCGGTCGGTACACCAGCCTCCTCGGAAACAGTGAGATTACTTGATATCGTTCCCTTTACCACGTATACCGAACTTCCCTCGGCTGTTGCTGTCAGTGTACCCCAGGTCACTTCCACGGTCTCCGTACCACCGGTTGCCAGGTAAGCACTGAGTGTCTTAGGAAGGACATCGGCACATTCGGCTGCATCCGTAGGGTCCTCTACCACTGCACGGGTAACAGGATAACCTGCTATGGTCAGTGTCTTTGATATTGTTTCAATCTCTGCCTTTAGTTTCTCATTTTCTTCAGCCAGCTTATCGACATCCTTTTTCATGTCATCCACTTTTCCAAGCAAGGACTGCACATATTCAAGGAGCTTCTTGTTTTCAGAAGTGGTATCCGTTTTCTCCGGTGTTTTCTCTGGTGTTTTCTCTGCTGCCTGCGACTCTGTAGGCTTCGATGTTGTTGTCTGTGTTGTCGTCTGTGTTGCTGTAGTACCGCTTGCGTGGCTCGTACCTGTGGAAGGTCTGCTACCACTGCTTGTACCAGAACTACTGCTTCCAGAACTTGAACTGCTACTTCCTGAGCTTCCAGATGAGGAAGTATCTTCCTTTTCTCCTTCTTCGTATTCTTCATCCGCCTGCAAGGTTTTGGAATCCCCTGCAGAGGTTGCTACTGTAATCGTATCGGTAGTGTGGTTGCTTACTACGTTGCGGGCCGTAGAGGTGTAGATATTGATTTGAGAATTCTCTGCGCCTGCAAGATACTCGGATTCCACACCCGAATACAGATTTTCCACCAAGGTAACGGTGGTTGTGAGGGTTGATTCACTGGATCCATTCTCGAAATTCACTGGAATCGCTCCCTCTGCTTTTCCTGACAAGGTCAAATATGTCAGCGTATATACGTTGATTGCGCCAACGCTACCATCGATTTGAATCGAGGTAATGGAGTTGGTCGCGTTACAAGAGATTACTTCTACTGATCCATAGATTTCCATGGCCAGTGTTGCATAATATTGTACGTTTTCAATGCTCTTTACCTTCGCCATATCGTTGACGATGAGGTGTACGGTTGGAGCGTTGATATAGAAGCGATTTCCCTCGGCATTTTCCAACCATGTATTTGCGGAAATCTGATTGATTACGACTTCTGCAAACACCGCATTATTTTCTATGGTTGTAAATGGGGCATCCACCATCAGAACGGTATCTGAATAATCGCCCTTTTCAATGGTAATCACCTGCTCTTCCTCAGTTTGAAGCACGAGGTTCAGGCAGCGATTCTGTAAGGCGGCATCCAGTTCCTCCTGATTGGTTACAATAACCTCCCCACTATAATCCACAGTAGGCGCGACGGTCTCGACTGCAACATTCTGTACGCTATTGCCGCCACGCCCCTTATACTTGATCAAGGCGACAAAGGTAAGCACAATTGCAAACACGACAACTGCGCTTACAACTAACGCGATAATTATGGACTTTTTCTCATCTTCCTCAAACACGTTATTCTTTGCCATAAAGTCTTTTAGTTACTCTTTCTTCTTAATACGAGAATAATCATGACAGCCATCATGACAGACATTCCTACTAAGAGGTACCAGCCAATACCATCTCCACCAGTTGATGGAAGGGTAAAGCCTTTAAAGTTTAATACATCAATTTCAAGTGTTCCGGATGCAATCAGGTTGTCATCCATATCCCTGCAAGCCTTAAGAGACTCTGTCATTGCCTCGTCTGCTGATAATTCTTTAATCGAGAATAAGATATCCTCTGCCAAATCGTTGTAGCCCGTAGGTGCATGGGTCTCTACCAATACATACTCACCAGGAGCAAGACCACTTACCTTATAGGTACCGACGAGATTCAGATTTCCACCAGGAACATTATCCTTGTTATAGGTGGTGAAGGAACCATTGAAACTATAGAGAGTACTGTCACCCTTCGCAATCTTCACGGCGCAAAGCTCGTAGATATGAGCGATTACTTCTTTTTCCGCGGTTTCTTCGTAGACGTAGAAGCCTTTCTTCGACTTCAAGTCATCTGGAGTTGCAGGTACTACCTCATCCCCTTCGTCCGCATTTTTCTTAGTCACTGTATATGGGTTCGCACCCTCGCCATCCCAGCTATACTCCTTTTGCTCTTCGGTTGCATCTTCATCTGTACTCTTAGTGAAAGTACCTACTTCCTTGTAAAGCTCGAATTCCGCTCCTGGAAGTCTTGTAGGGTTCTCCTCCGATGCTGTCTCACCATCAATCTTAATCAGGTTCATCGCATAAGTATATGCCCTTGCTATAGCAGGTACTGGATCATTTCCTTCTGAATGAAGCACTGCCTCGTTGGTATTGCCATCGCTTCCTACTGTGATCTTGTCTGTCACAGTTGCCTTATAGTTCACAATGACGTCCTCAATAGAGGAAGGTGTTTCCTCCTGTGCCAGCCAAGCTTTGATTGCTGGTACGTTGAAGACTACCTTAAACTGCACTGGCTGTCCATAGACGATAGTACTGTCACTGACGATTTCATACATAGGTGCGCTGACTGCATAAGCCTTAGCACCAATCAAATTAGAATCCTGTTCTCCTTTATCAAAGATATAGGTCGCATAATTTGATGCATCAATGGTTGCGGTAGGAGTAGGACTATCAAGGGTACAATCTGATGGTCCAAACTCATAATAGGTAACCGGAGTCGATGGTAATTTACTTTCCGCTCCACCCTCTGTCTCTTTATAGGTAATTTTAAAGTCGTCTGCATCTACGGTTGTATTGTCACTCTGTAGGAGGAATGCTCCTGCCATGGTATCCTCAATGTAAAGCTTATAAGCATGGTCTACATCCTCTGTACCATCCGTTTTCTTTGTAATTCGCGTTTTTGCAAGTGGAAGGCTTGCTGTAATGGCGAAATCTACTTCTTCTCCAATGGCAACCGTACTATTTGCAGCTCCCTTAATGGTTTTCTCTATAGACGCTGCCGCATCCTTAAGAGATGCAGAGTAGACATAGTTCACATAGTACTGACCTGCAGGACCGTTGGCATAAGGAACAATACTTGCCACAACTGGTGCAGAGCTTGGTGTCATAATGGCATAGATTCCAAATGGCATCTGCTCAAATGTAACGGTTGTATCAGAATCCGCATCATGACCTACATTAGTTAATGGAGTTTTTCCCTTTACAAATGGAGTAAGTGCGCCTTCCCCAGTTAAAATATTGTCTGCATTACTAAGCAACGCCTTATAGAACTTTGACCGCTGAGTCTCAGAGCTGTTTTTTCCAAGACTCAAAGGATCCTTGTATATGGTACCGCTATAGTCTGTTTTTCCAGCGCCACTTGTCATCCAAGTCTTTACTTCATCCACCCAGGTGGTCTCATAATATCCAACTGGAACATTGTCCACCATTTTTGTCTTGTAGGCTACATCTGCAATTTTATATACCGTCAAAGTATCGCTTGCATCGTTTAGGTTGACTACAAGTGTTGCACTATTATTCGTAGTGTCATCTGCATAGTTTCCACTAACGCGCTTTGTTGGCTGTACGGCACTACCATCGGCATTTTTCACTCCGACATTGTTGAGTCCGTCCATGTTATAGTTGACGTATTTTAAAATTTCAACATTCTTTCTAGCCTGTGTATAGCTCTCATGCCATACCACTGCTTCACTCGCTGTTCCAATAACAGATGCAGGAACCTCAATCTGGAAGTAACTGCCACCAACTACGGCTGACATATCTACTGCATAGTCTCTTCCTTCCAAATCTACAACCAGCTTCTTGGTAGGATCTGTTTCGCCCCAATATCCAGTAATTCTTACTGCACCATTGGTGTATGATTTTGCTTCCAGATGTCCAAGAAGGGTCTGGAAAGTAATGTTATCCAAAAGGTTACCGCCATCAGGAGTTGTGGTACAAGTAGATACGAAGGCGAATCGGGTAGTGGTCTGGCCTTCTGGAATGACATAGACACCTGCTGCCTTATTCCACTTGGTTCTTCCTACCGTATCTGTTTTGCTTACATCAAGGGCCACCAGTTCTGCATTGTTGGCGTAACCATAAGTGGCACCACCATTGGTAACACCGCGACTATTGTAGACTGCTTTGGTAGATTCAATCAAATTGGTGTTAATACTTTCTTGGGTACCAGATGCTGGACCATTGATTCCACCAATTTCTACCTGCATACTCTGTACGTTATCACCAAAGTTATAACGAACCGCATGATCCAAGGTCCACTTGATGATATCACCACTATTGGTCGCCAAATCCTGATATAGGGTAGCTGCCTTATTCGCATTCATCTCAACCGCATAGCCAGAATTGTGATTCAAATAGCTGTTCATGTATCTGACGGTTCCAGCATTTAAATACTCAAACAAGGTACCACTAAAGATGGTATTTTCTGTGGTATTCCAGCCGCCGCCTACACCATTTGGAACTGGTGTAACAACGGTGTTTGACGACAATGATGACTTTTTAGTATAAGTTGTTCCGTTGTATGTGTAGTTCATCCAAGGCTCTACTTCAAAATCGCCGTTGACCAGGGTGGTAGCCTGGTAGGTATCTTCAGGGCTCTTGGTTGTTTTGGTCGCTGCAAGATTCACTTCTGCTGCCTTTACATCAAGAGCAGTCGTCCCAACCGCTCCCAATATAGAAGAAGACAACACCGCTGTCATAAGTACAGCAATGATTCTTTTTCCCACGCGCTTATTTTTCATAGAATAACCTCCAAAAATCTTCCTATTGTCTTGCTCTCTTTCTGCGCTGTGCCACCGCAATGAAAATAACACCACTCATGACGCATATGCCAAAGATAATGAATAGGTTGGTTCCAACACCACCAGTACTTGGAAGTGTAAAGCCTTTAAAGTTCAATACATCAATTTCAACCACACCGGTCTTATTGACTGTTCCATCGATTTGTTTGAATGCCTTATAAGTCTCTGTCATGGCAACATCTGCATCCAGCTTTGTAATTGCAAAGAGGATGTCCTCTGCCAAATCGTTGTAGCCAGTAGGTGCCTTGGTCTCTTCCAACAAGTAGTTGCCGACATTCAGACCCTTCAAGGTGTAGGTACCAATGTCTGCTGGGCTTGCTGCATCATCTTTCGATAAGGTCGTAAAGCTTCCACCAAAACCTGGCATGGTATAGAGTTCGTAAACATGTGCAATGACTGTGGTAATCGCATCTTCTTGCTGTGTCTCTTCCAAGATATAGAATCCAGTCTTACCCTGCAAATCCTCAGGCATCTGTGCAACCTTTTCGTCGTCCACTGTCACTGTGTAAGGATTCTCTCCTTCTCCAGCCCAGACGTATTTTTTTTGCTCCTCGCTTGCACCGTCGTCTGTTCTCTTGGTGAAGGTACCTGTTTCCTTGTAGAGCTTAAACTGTGCTCCTGGAAGTCTATCAGGATTCTCATTACCCAATGTCTCACCATCGATTTTGACTACCTTCATACCGTAGGTATAAGCTTTTGCTACGGATGAAATCGGATCGTCCGAATCTGTTGTCAAAATTGCAGTATTGATGTTTCCATCACTGTTGACCTGCACTTGGTCAGTCACCTTGGCCTTATAACTGATGATAATCTTCTTGATTGAAGGAGGTGTATCCCCCTTCTTCAACCATGCTTTCAATGCTGGAACATTAAAGTCAATGACGGACTTGCCATCCTTGCCCGATTCTGCGGTCATGGTAAAAA
>JAZQQA010000051.1:0-11510 GCA_045628825.1 Agathobacter sp. | reverse complement strand
ATATTAATTTGTTTAAGCAGAGAGTTTCATCAGAATTGATAGATGTGATGTTCTGAAATGAGCCGCATATTTGCAACCATATTTGAAATTCCTTGCATAAAAAAGAGCGGGTGATGGGAATCGAACCCACGTATCCAGCTTGGAAGGCTGGTGTTCTACCATTGAACTACACCCGCGTGACAACGATGTAATAATACATGAACAGCATCGTTGTGTCAAGTCGTAAATACTTATATTATTCAGTGCATATATGCAAATGAAGGGAATTAATTAATAACACTAAAAAATATAGTTGCGTTTCCAAACACCAGGTGCTATAATAAAACCAACTTAAGAAAGCAACCTAGAGACGATGAGCAAAGGTAATAAGCGAAGTAATTCGCTCTATTTTCTTTGCTCTTTTTTTGTCCCAGAAACTATTTCTTATTAAGGAAAGGAAGAGAAAACTATGTATGATGTAGCGATTATTGGAGCAGGCGTTATCGGAAGCGCCATCGCAAGAGAGCTCGCAAAGTATCAGGTAAAAGCCTGCGTCATCGAGAGAGAAGAAGACGTGTGCTGTGGTACTTCAAAGGCCAATTCAGCAATTGTTCATGCTGGATTTGATGCAAAGCCAGGAACACTGAAAGCAAAGCTTAATGTTCGTGGTAACGAGATGATGGATCAGTTGTCTAAGGACCTTGATATTCCATTTACTCGTAACGGATCTCTTGTAGTATGTACCAAGGACCAGGATCCAGCAGGACTTGAGGAACTTCTTAAGAAGGGTGAAGCAAATGGTGTTCCAGGACTTCGCATTCTTCAGAGAGATGAACTGATTGCAATGGAGCCAAACCTTGCAGATGATGTAACCTGTGCACTTTTTGCTCCAACCGGCGCAATTGTATGTCCATTCCATATGACAATGGCATTTGCTGAGAACGCTTGCATCAATGGCGTAGAGTTCTTCTTAAATACAGAAGTAAAGACCATCGAGAAGGCAGCAGAAGGATACAAGATTACCGTAGACCATAAGGCAGTTGGTGCTGACGCAGTTGCTGGTAAGGCAGCTACTTCAGAAGTTATCGAAGCTAAGGTTGTTGTAAATGCAGCTGGTGTATATGCTGACACTATGAACAACATGGTTTCAGAGGATAAGCTTAACATCGTTGCTCGTAAGGGTGAGTACATGCTTCTTGATAAAACTGCTGGAACACATGTAAGCCATACGATTTTCCAGATGTCAAGCAAGATGGTTAAGGGTGTTTTTGTAAGCCCTACCGTTCATGGCAACCTTTTGGTTGGTCCTACAGCTCTTGATGTAGAGGATAAGGAAGCAGTTAACACTACACAGGGAGGCCTTGATTCCCTTGCTGGAACCGCAGCACTTTCTGTTAAGAATGTGCCACTTCGTCAGGTAATCACAAGCTTTGCTGGTCTTCGTGCTCATGAGTCAAAGGATGACTTCATCATCGGAGAAGCAAAGGATGCTCCAGGATTCTTCAATGCAGCAGGTATTGAGTCTCCAGGACTTTCATCTGCACCAGCCATTGGTGAGATGGTTGCAGGTCTTATCGCTGAAAAGCTTGGCCTTGCTTCAAACCCAGATTTCATCGGTGTTCGTAAGGGCATCTTAAAGCCAGAAACTCTTTCTATGGAAGAGCGTAATAAGTTAATCAAAGAGCAGCCAGCATACGGCAACATTATCTGCCGCTGTGAGATGATTACAGAAGGAGAAATCCTCGATGCAATCCATCGTCCACTTGGTGCTCGTTCCCTTGATGGTGTAAAGCGTAGAACTCGTGCTGGAATGGGACGTTGCCAGGCAGGCTTCTGTTCTCCAAGAACAATGGAAATCCTTGAGAGAGAAGTTCCAATGAGCATGTATGACATTACCAAGAACGGCGGAAAATCCGCATTCGTTGTTGGCCAGAACAAGCAGATCTAGGAGGGAAAGAGCATGTTGAATTATGATTTAGTAATCGTAGGAGGTGGCCCTGCTGGACTTGCAGCTGCTGTATCCGCAAGAGATAATGGAATTGAAAGCATTCTTATTATTGAAAGAGATAAAGAACTTGGTGGTATCTTAAACCAGTGTATCCATAATGGATTTGGTCTTCATACCTTCAAGGAAGAGCTTACTGGTCCTGAGTATGCAACTCGTTTTGCAGATCAGGTTAAGGAGCGTAACATTGAGTACAAGCTCAACACTATGGTAATGGACATCTCAGCAGAGAAGGTTGTTACCGCTATGAACCGTGAAGATGGTTTGTTCGAGGTACAGGCAAAGGCAGTGATCCTTGCAATGGGATGCCGTGAGAGAAGCCGTGGTGCTCTTAACATTCCAGGATATAGACCAGCAGGTATCTACTCTGCAGGTACTGCACAGAGACTTGTAAATATGGAAGGATATATGCCAGGTAAGAAGGTTGTAATCCTTGGCTCTGGTGATATCGGACTTATCATGGCACGTCGTATGACATTAGAAGGTGCTAAGGTAGAGGTTGTTGCAGAGCTTATGCCATACTCTGGCGGTCTTAAGAGAAACATCGTACAGTGTCTTGATGACTTTGGTATTCCACTTAAGCTTAGCCACACTGTTGTAGACATCGAAGGCAAGGAAAGAGTAGAAGCAGTTACCATCGCTGAGGTTGGTCCAGACAGAAGACCTATCCCAGGTACAGAGATTCGTTACGAGTGTGATACCCTTCTTCTTTCTTGTGGTCTTCTTCCAGAGAACGAGCTTAGCCGTAGCGCAGGCGTAGAGCTTAGCCCAATCACCTCTGGTCCTGTTGTAAATGATAGCCTTGAGACCAACATTGATGGTGTGTTTGCTTGTGGTAACGTACTTCATGTACATGACCTTGTTGACTATGTATCACAGGAAGCAACTGCAGCTGGTAAAAATGCTGCAAACTATATTAAGAATGGCAAGAACGCAGATGCGAAGGTTGTAGAAATCGTTCCAGAAGGTGGCGTTCGTTACACCGTTCCTAAGTTTGTCCGTCCAACCGAGATGGAAGATACACTCACTGTTCGTTTCCGTGTTGGTGCAGTATATAAGAACTGTCAGATTGTAACCTACTTGGATGGCACAGAAATCAACCGCAGAAAGCGTCCAGTTATGGCTCCAGGTGAAATGGAGCAGGTAATCCTGACCAAAGAGAAACTTGCTGAGTTCCCAGACCTTAGTAAGATTACCATTACGATTGAGGAGGCATAAAAGATATGGAAACAAGAGAATTAACCTGTATCGGCTGTCCTTTGGGATGTAGCCTTAGCGTAACTATGGAAAATGGCGAAGTAACTTCTGTAACAGGCAACACCTGTCCAAGAGGCGATGCTTATGCTCGTAAGGAAGTAACCAACCCAACCAGAATCGTAACCTCAACCGTTCGTGTATCTGGTGGTAAGGCAGTAATGGTTTCTTGCAAAACTGCTAGCGATATTCCAAAGGGAAAGATTTTTGAAATCACCAAGGCACTCGAAACAGTCACTGTTCCAGCTCCAGTTAAGATTGGTGATGTGGTTCTTGCAAATGTTGCAGATACTGGTGTAGATGTAATTGCAACCAAGAACATTGAAATTGCTTAAACATAACGTATAGACATAGTTTCCTTTTCAAAGAGAGTCCTTGTTTCCGGCAGGGGCTCTTTTTGTTGCCATAGGTCCTTGTTTGCCGTATGATAAGGATGCAAGCAATTATCATTTTTGCGAAGGAGAAGAGTCTGTGAAGAGAGAGTTTAAAGAGGCCTTAGAGGCATCCCCAATTATTGTTGCAGTGAAGGATGAAGATGGGCTTAAAAAATGCGAGGACAGTGACAGCCAAGTAGTGCTGATTTTATATGGAGACGTCTGTAGCATAGAAGGGATTGTGGATACCGTAAAATCCTATGGAAAAATTGCTATGGTGCATATCGACCTTATCGCTGGACTTAGCTCCAAGGAAGTGGCTGTGGACTTTATTAAGAAGTACACGAAGGCAGACGGTATCATCTCCACCAAGTCCAACTTAGTAAAGCATGCGAAGGAGATCGGTCTTTACACCATTCTTAGATTCTTCGTCATTGATTCTATGGCCTATGAAAACATTGAGCGCCAGATTAAGACGGCGCGCCCAGACCTTATCGAGATTCTGCCAGCGCCAATGCCTAAGGTGGTGGCTAAGATATGTAAGCTTACTAGCACCCCGGTTGTTGCAGGTGGACTTGTAAGTGAGAAAGAGGATGTGATTGAACTACTTGATGCAGGAGTGACCAGTGTGTCATCTACAAATCCTGCCGTGTGGTTCCTGTAAACTATTCAGAGCAAAGTAAAAGCCCAACAGCGCGAATCATGCTTGCATGAATGAGCGTTCTGTTGGGCTTTTATTTTGCGAATGGGGTTCTGAATAGTTTTACATCACAGGTAAGGCAGGACATCCTCTACATAGGCGCGAAGCACTGCACCCACGGACCCAGCCTGGGCGTAGCAGCCTCTGCCATAATGTGGCGCATCGCCATCAAATATTTCAGAAATGGAGCCTATACAGTTTTCTAGCATATGCGCTTTTACTGGCTCCAGGTATTCGAGTGCCTTTTTTGCAGCAGCGTTGGTATGACCATTGACCTTCATGAAGGAAGTGAGGAAGGTTCCCATAAGGAAGCCCCAAGCAGTTCCCTGATGGTAGGCTGCATCACGCTTTTCCAAAGCTCCCAGGTAGATTGGATGATAGTCCTTGTGGTCTGGACTGAGGGATCGGATGCCAGGACCAGCTAGTAATTTTTCAGTTACCACTTTTACAACAGATGCCTCTTGCTCTGCGCTTAGCATGCTGTATGGAAGAGACACGGCAAAAAGCTGGTTTGGACGAAGGCTGTTATCGTAAAGCTCATCCCCATCCACTACATCATATAAATAGCCACCATCGGCATACCAGAATTTACGACAGAAATTTTCTTTTACCTGCTCCGCTAGGTTGCGATAATATTGCGCTGGGCGGGACAAAGAAATTTTGTTGTTGGTGTCTCCAGGCACAGGACCAAAGCGTTCGCTTAATTTTTCCATGACGCATAGAGCGTTGTACCATAAGGCTTGGATTTCCACAGGTTTTCCATGTCTTGGCGTTGGAACCCAATCCCCAACACGCACATCCATCCAAGTTACCTGGTCTACGCCAGATCCAGCGTGAATCAGTCCGTCGTCTGTCATATAGATGGAAAAATCTGTTCCAATCTGGTAAGAGCGGATAATCTGGGCAAGGACTGGATAAATGGTGCCCTTTACAAAGGAATAGGCTTCTTCGGTATCTACATATTTGAGATACTGGTCAACCGCATAGAAGTACCAGAGGGAAGCATCTACTGTGTTGTAGAGAGGCGCTTCGCCAGAATCTGGGAACATATTCGGAATCATGCCATTGTGTAGATACTTCGCAAAGGACTCCAGAATCTCAGCAGCTTCTTTATAACGCTTGGTACAAAGGGTGAGACCGGTAAAAGCAATCATGGTGTCGCGACCCCAGTCTGTAAACCATGGAAGTCCTGCAAGTATTGTGGTAAGTCCAGTTGATACGCGCTCTGTCAAAAAGGCATTGCTGGCATGTACCAGTTGGTTTGCAAATGCATCTTCATATCCCGCATTCTCTATCAGTTTTTCATAATAATCCTTGGCCTTATCGATGTAGTAATCTGCGGTCTCCGGATCTGCAATTTCCTGGCTTATCACAATTTCATCGCTGTCGATGCCAGTCTCGCAGAGAAGGGAAAGGGTCTTTTCCTCGCCAGCACCGATATTGACTACGATGTTGTATGGTGTGTAATTGCAGTCAAGACCATCTACTTCATTATCCACTTCCGTCTGAAGCTGTACCCATTCCTCAACTTTGTTGGTGCGCTTCTCGAAGCGACCTTCGCTGGCAGAGAACCAGATGAAGACGCGCCCCAGTTCTGAGGCTTCTGGGAAAAGGTATAGTCCGCTATCCACTTTTTCCTCTGTGAAAATCAAGGATTCTGGAGTGGAAGAGCTGCTGTGCTCACGGAAATTGAAAGCAGGCACCAGGGTAAGGGTTGCTGGAGCACCATCGTTTTGGATATGGTAGCCAACCACGACTTTGTTTTCGCCCTGCACCATGGCGATGGTTTTTTCTACGGTGACATCTCCTGCCTGATAGGTGAAGCACACGGTGCCGTCATAATCGAAGGCGGTTAGATACTGGTTGCCCTTTACGTATTCCGTTGCATTGGTCTCTAGATTCTTGTATTGTGTCGCATCGAGACGGTAGAACTCGTCGCCTTGCGCAATCGCTTCAAGCACGCGGGAAAATACCAAGTAGCGCTGCACTGGAGAACGGTAGCTGGCGATGAGATAGCCCTGGTGGGTGCGGTTTAGTGCACCAAGAATGGAGGTGCCGCTATAGCCGCCAAGTCCATTGGTCATGGACCACTCGCGCCGGATGTTTGCTTCAAAATCTGTAAGTTCTCTCTGGTCAAAATGATAGTTCATAGATTCACCATATCCTTCAAAAAATCATGCATATTTGCATCTATCTAGGTCCTATTCTATCAATCTAAATATGAAAAATCTATAATCTTATGGCGTAAAATGAGAATTGGCGATATAATAACAGTAGTTTATGTGAAGGAGAAAAATGATGGTTGAAGTATATAGTTTGACGGAAGTGAAGAGAAGCAAATTGGCAAGCCTTAGTTCTATTTTTCTGTTGGCTTTGGCACTTGGCATTTTGGTTTTTTCTTTTTTGGCAAGAAGCCTGACATTTTTTGTTTTATTTGTGCTTGTTGCGGGTGGTTGGTATTATGCCAAGCAGCAGCAGAATATCGAGTATGAAGTGTCTTACTTTGACGGTGAATTCCGTTTTGCAAAGATTATGAATAAGAGTCGCCGCAAGAAGCTTGACACCTTTACTATGGAAGAAGTAATGCAGCTTGCGCCTTCCGATGACAGAAGCGTATCAAACTATCTGCGTGACAACGGTGTCAAGAAGGTGAATATGACCTCATGTACCGATGCGCCATATTATGTGTTGGTGCGTCGCACTACAGAAAAGACTGTAGTTTACATGATTGAGTTGGATGACAAGTTCTTGGACGAAGTATGTAAGAAGAATGCGTCTAAGGTCATTCGTAAGAGATAAAAAAGGCATAAAAAATGCACAGCGTTTTGCTGTGCATTTTGTTTCGTGAATCTATGTAACGGTTACTTGCGGTCGCTCCAACGATGGTGCATACGCTTGGCGTCGTCTCTTGGCTTAACCATAGCAAAGCCGCGTCGCTTTTCCTTGTTGGCTGCTTGCAGACATTCTGGGCATAGCGAACCAAACGCAATCGCTTTTCCGCATTTCTCGCAGTAGATTGCATGAATTTTATCTTCTTCTCCCGGTGTGACTTTGTATTCGAGATGACCTTCCTTAATCCAACCCTTCACAATACGAAGTGGGATATGGAATTCTTCGGCGACCTGAAATTCATTGACATCATGGGCGCGGACGAAGTCTTTCACCTCGTTAAGGAGAAGTAACTCAATACAGTTTGGACAGTTTTCCTCTTGGTAGTCATCTGGCAATCGCCTGCCACAATAGGCACATTGCTTGATTCCTCCAAAGAGACAGTCACGCAGTAACATAACTAATCCTCCATAGTGTGGATCCCCTCTAGAATTATTATAGCATAACTGAAGTTGATAGTACAACTTTGGGTGGAAGGAGCCAGTTATGGCAAAACCAATTGGTGTCATTGATTCCGGTGTTGGTGGAATCAGCGTATTAAAAGAATTAGTACAAATCATGCCACAGGAAGATTTCCTCTATTTTGGCGATTCAAAAAATGCTCCCTATGGAACTAAAACCTTGGAGGAAGTAAGAACCCTTACGCTTGCAGTGGTGGATGACTTACTTCGTCGTGGGGCAAAAGGCATTGTGGTTGCGTGCAATACCGCAACGTCAGCAGCAGTACGAGTCATGAGAGAAATGTACCCAGAGCTTCCAATCGTTGGAATTGAGCCAGCGGTGAAGCCAGCAGTTACTTGTATGGAGCATCCAAGAGTGCTTGTGATGGCAACTCCAATGACAGTGCGGGAGGAAAAGTTTCAGCGCCTGATGGCACAATACGAAAGTGACGCAGAGATTATTCCACTTGCCTGTCCAGGCCTTATGAATTATGTGGAGCGAGGCCAGTTGAATGATCCAGATTTGTACCGCTACTTATGTGAGATGTTGGCAGATTATAAAGACTGCCCTGTGGATGCGGTAGTGCTTGGTTGTACCCATTATCCTTTTATCAAGGGAACGGTTCAAAGGGCCTTGGGAAGAGAGGTTGCAATATTTGATGGCGGAGAGGGAACGGCAAGAGAGATGCGTCGCCGTTTAGATGAAGCAGGACTTTTGGAGGCAGAAGACCGAAAAGGTACCGTGATTTTTGACAATAGTTTGGAGGGGAAAGACAAGGAAGATAAGATCGCTTTATGTCGTTTTCTCATGGAAACCTAAACTGCTAGGTTAATTGGGGGAAATCCCTTGAAATCATAGAAAATATCCTTTACTATAGGATTACAAGATGCGTAGGGACGCAAAGAGTACGGAGGAAAAAATATAATGGCAAGCATGTTAGCAAGAATGACAGGTGACTATTTTAAGAATGATGGTTTGAACTTCGGTTACGACGGAGAAAACGATGAAATCATTCGTATCAGTTTTGATGGAACCAACATCAATACTATGAAGTTCTCTCTTTTCTTTGATGATGAGAACCAGAACGTAGCAGTACGTTGCTTCAACCTTGGCGGAATCAAGGTAACTGAGGATAAGAGAGCTGCTCTTATCAATGCATTCAACGGCCTTAACAGAGGATATCGTTGGGCTAAGTTCTATGTTGATGATGATGACAACACAGTAACTGTTGCATGTGACGGTGTCATCCGTATGGATACCGCTGGTGAAGAGTGCCATGAGCTTATCATGAGACTTTGCAACATCATCGATGATGAGTACCCAACCATTATGAAGGCTATGTGGTCATAATTCTAAAAGAATTATAAACAAAAACACCTTAGAATTTTATTTTTGTTTATGAAAATGGACATATTTGTGACATATTTATCCTTTAGTATAAATAGTGTCAAGGGGAGATAACCCGAGACGTAAATTCCCTTTTTATTAATAAACATTTTCATAACTAAACTCCTCGAGAAAGCTCCACAACCAGGAAAGGTTGCTGGAGCTTTTTCATTTGTGTGACAGGGGGACGGTCCTATTGCCACGCACATGTGTACCATGTACCGGGGACGGTCCTTGTGGCAGAGGGACGGTTCCTGTGACACGCGGTATGTACCTGTGTTACAATGGAGTTAGAGATTTTGGGAGGAAGGGATATGAATATTCGAGAGCGATTATTTGCATTACAGGAACGTGACTATGCAGTTTTTCAGGCCAAGCTGACACCGGGCATTCCAATCGAGCGATTTATCGGCGTGCGTGTGCCAACGCTTCGCAAGCTTGCAAAGGAGATTTATAAAGAAGGGGAATATCAGGCATTTTTACAGGAACTCCCACATCAGTACTATGATGAGGACATGCTGCATGGAATGTTGATTTCCGAGATGAAGGACTATGACGCTTGCATAGAGGCTATGGAGCAGTTCCTCCCATACATCGACAATTGGGCAGTGTGTGACACCATATCACCGAAGGTCTTCAAAAAGCATAAGGATGCGCTCCTTGGAAAAATACGTGAGTGGGCAAAATCTTCGCATACCTATACCTGCCGTTTTGGAATGGAGATGCTTATGTCCTTTTATCTGGATGAGGACTTTAAGCCAGAATATCTGGAGATCCCTGCGGCTGTGCGTTCCAGCGAATATTATGTCAATATGATGACCGCCTGGTTCTTTGCAACGGCGCTTGCAAAGCAGTGGGATGCAAGTATTCCATACATTACGGGCCAGAGGCTTGACGTGTGGACGCACAATAAAACCATACAAAAGGCACGAGAAAGCTATCGCATTACGCCAGAGCAGAAGGAATATTTGAAGAGTTTAAAGCGGGGGAAAAATGCATGACGCCAAGAGAATTTCTATCAATTTTACATGTAGCGGAGCGCTTAAAAGACACCACGAGACATTGCACAACTTCCCGCGGAAGAGTGGAAAGTGTAGCGGAGCATAGCTGGAGAATCTCTCTTATGGCAATGCTACTGCGCAATGAATTCCCAGATGCAGATATGGATAAGGTGGTTGCCATGTGTCTGATTCACGATTTGGGAGAGTGCTTCACGGGAGACATTCCGGTCTTTGATAAAACAGATGCGGACCGCGAACGGGAAGACCGTCTGCTTGCAGAGTGGGTGGATTCTTTGCCAGAAGAGGTGTCTCATATGCTGGCGGATTTGTATGCAGAAATGGATGCAATGGAGACTTTGGAAGCTAAAATCTATAAGTCCATGGACAAATTGGAGGCTGTGATTCAGCATAACGAAGCTCCAATCGAGACCTGGGCAGATCACGAGTATGATTTGAACAAGACCTATGCCTTTGATACGGTAGCTTTTTCTGACTGGCTCATGGAGCTTCGTAAAGAAATTTTGGCAGATACCAATGAAAAGATTGACTCTGCAAATTAAATTCTGTGTTTACAAATATCGTCTAATACACAGCTCTCACAGTAAGGATTGGTTCGTGCAGTACAGACGGCACGTCCATGATCCACAAGGCGATGGCAAAAGTCATTGCTTTCCTCTGGAGGGATGATTTTCCAAAGGGCCATTTCGACCTTCTTAGGGTCGGAAAGTGGTCCTTTTCTTTCTTTTTTTCCTGTAATCGGATTCAATTTTACATCTTCTACAAGACCGATACGATTGCTTAATCGAATGCAATGGGTGTCAGTTACGATAGCAGGCTTTTTGTAGATGTCTCCTATGACGAGGTTGGCACTTTTCCGGCCCACACCTGGGAGAGATAATAAATCATCCATGTTATCTGGGACAATTCCGCCAAATTCTGTCATGAGCATTTGCATGCACTTACTAATGTCACGGGCTTTGCTATGGTAAAAACCGCATGGTTTTACGATTTCCTCGATGTCCTCTACTGGAGCCTTTGCAAGGGCTTCGATGCTAGGATATTTTGCAAAAAGTCCAGGTACGATTTCGTTGACTCTAGCATCTGTGCATTGGGCAGCAAGACGAACCGACACAAGAAGTTTCCATGCTTCGTCATAGTCTAAAGTGCAATCACTGGCAGGATATTCTTTTTTTAATCGTTCGATGACTTCGAGCGCAAGTTGCTTTTTGGTCATAGTATTACTCCTCTTTTACACAAGTGCTAATTTTCTCTTTGCCTGGTCTACGAGCTGCAGATGCATCTGCGACAAATTGATTGACTGGCCGCTTACTTTTCCAATAGCAGAAACGGTAACTGCCTTCTTGTCGCAGGTCACGGTAAACACAATCACTTCATGGTTATCTGGCGTGAGCCAGTTTACACCGTCATCGTCCAGATATTCCCAGGTGAAGGTGCCTTCTTCGAGTGGGTAGATGGTAAAA
>JAZQQA010000050.1:0-2579 GCA_045628825.1 Agathobacter sp. | reverse complement strand
AATACAAATCTTGAGAACGAAGAGATTATTGTGCAAGACGAACGTATTGTGCGTTTGGATTCCATTGTGAAGGAAGTAAAAGAATCTGAAGAATGGGAGGAAACACGTGTGACAATTTATGATGTTGGATTTGAAAATGGATACGAAAATGGTTCTGAGAACGGTGCAAAGCAGGAACGACAGCGCATTATTCAAAAAATGCTGATGCAGAAGATGGAGATTGCCGAGATTGCGGATTTATGCGAATGCACCGAGGAAGAAGTCCTTGAGGTGCAGGCGTCTATGACTGCAACAGTTTAATTACGTATAGGTTAGGCTTACCAATGGGTAAGCCTTTTTATTAATCGTGGAGGATTAAGTTTGAAACATAGAAGTAGAGGTTACCCGATTGTATTACATAAAGATGGGAAGTGCATATTCACTTCTCATTTTTTTGTACTTGCTTTTTTCTTAGATGGTGTGTAATATCGTTTTTGCAGTTTTATGCAGCGCGTATATTGGTTGATTTCTAAACGTAGACAATATATAATTTATAATATAAAGCAAGCACGTTTTGGACGTTTGCTGGGGGCAGAAATGCATCTATCAGTACTTGCCTAATTATTTGAAAAACTTGTGAAGTGCGTATGCACTTCTTTTTTATATGGCAGCAAAAATGGTTTCCCTAAGGTTGTATCTTTGCTACAATATATGAAGAATACAAATCTTGAGAACGAAGAGATTATTGTGCAAGTCGAACGCATTGTGCGTTTGGATTCCATTGTGAAGGAAGTAAAAGAATCTGAAGAATGGGAGGAAACTCGTGTGACAATTTATGATGTTGGATTTGAAAATGGAGAAACGAAAGAACGCCGGCGTATTATCCAGAAGATGCTGAAACAAAATAAATCTGTTGTAGAGATTATGGATTTATGCGAATGTACCGAGGAAGAAGTCCTTGAGGTGCAGGCGTCTATGACTGCAACAGTTTAATTACGTATAGGTTAGGCTTACCAAAGGGTAAGCCTTTTTATTAATCGTGGAGGATTAATTATGAAGAAGGAGATTCAATCAGAAGCGGAACTTACATTTTGGGAGGCAACAGCAATCATTGTTGGACATGGCGTGGGATCTGGCATTTTGTCGGTGCCATTTCTTGCATCGAAAAATCGATTGCTTGATGTTGTCATTATTATCGCACTTGTATATTTCATCAATTTAGTTATGCATTTTATGATTGCAGAGCTGTCTTATAATAACGGCGGAGCGCAGTTCGTTAAGTGCTTTGAGAATGAATTGTTTACAGGAAAAACCAAGAAGGTTATGACTTGGATTGCATTCGGTTTTCTTGGTTTATCAGTTTTATTAAATGTTGCTGGATTCATTGCAGGTGGAGCGGCTGTATTTAAGGCTTGGTTCGGCCTTCCAATTTGGGCAGGAAAACTGATTTACTATGCCTTGGCAGCCCTTGTTGTGAACTTTGGAATGAAGTTGGTTGGAATCTGTGAAAAGATTTCCATTGGTGCCATGGTAGCTGTAATGGGTGTTTTATTTGTTGCTGTACTATTTGCAGAGCATCACGCACTTCCGAATCAGTTCATGGCAGCAACCAACATGCTTGCTCTTTATGGTATGGTATCATTTTCCCTATCAGCGGTTATGTCAGTGCCACAGGTAGTAAAAGGGCTGAAGGGTGATGTAAAGCGTATCCGTGGCGCCATTGCCACAGGAACGGGCATTAATGTGGGACTCATTCTGTTGATTACCATTATGACTCTGATTGCGTCTGGAAGCACTGTTTCAGAGGATGGAGCATTGGTTGACTTATCGGCAGCGCTTGGTGGCTGGGTTGGTATTGTTGGCTACATTTTCTCATTGCTTGCCTTGTCGACTTCCTTCTGGGCAAATACACTTAATATTCGTGATATCGTTCACGAGCAGACCAAGTGGGGCGTGAGAAAAAGCTATTTGGTTTCCTCAATTCCATGCCTTTTACTTGCGCTTGTAGGGGTGCAGAGCTTTGTGGGATTTACAAGACTTGCGAGTGTGGTTCAGGTTCTTACAGGTATTGGAATTATTGTGGCATACAATCGCTCTAAGAAGAAGGCGGGAGAGTCTCCAATCTGTGGCAAACTCGGGGGAATTGTTTTCCAGGTGATTGTTGTGATTAGCTCCCTTCTTGCAACGATTGGTGCAGTGCTACCTGTTGTGAAATAAAGTATTGACAAATTACGAACGATTGGATACAATCAAATCGCAAACAATACTTATAGAGAGGAAATATTCACAATGAAAAAAGCATATCGTATTAATATCATCACTTTTGCATTGATATTATTTTCAACTATTTGGATGTTCAGTGGCATTCACTTTGGAAAAGCACCAAGTGTCTTGGAGGGAAGTCGACTTGGTATGCTGAAGTTCTATACTGTTGATTCCAATATTATAATGGGCATCGTTGCTCTATGTGCAGCAATGATGGAGAAGAGAGTACTGGATGGGAAAAAGGATAAGCTTCCATCTTGGTTCTATGCTATGAAGCTTGTGGGTGTCGTTGGTGTGACATTGACCATGCTTGTTACTGTATTCTTCTTGACCCC
>JAZQQA010000049.1:0-4663 GCA_045628825.1 Agathobacter sp. | reverse complement strand
CCTGTATTCTGAATATCCCACACACTAAGAGTCTGCACCTTGTCACAAATCTGTACACAGCGCATACACTTGATACACTTCTTATTATCGCGAATCAGTGGAAAACTCTGGTCCCATGGAGTATCTGTAATCTGCTCCTGGAATGGAATCTCATAGATTCCCATATGTCCAGCCAATGTCTGTAAGCTACAGTTACCACTTCGTACGCAGGTTGCACACTTGCAATCATGCTGGGACAAAATCAGTTCCACATTGGTTCTTCGAATCTTGCGGGCTCTTGGGGAGTTGGTCAAAATCACCTGACCTTCTGCCACTGGTGTAGAGCATGCCGTTACAAGCTTCTGTTTTCCAACGATTTCAACCATACAAACCTTGCAGGCTGAAATCTCATTGATTCCCTTAAGGAAACATAGGTGAGGGATATGAATACCCGCTGTCTTTGCAGCCTCCATAATCGTAGTCCCCTCTGGTACGCTGATAGCGATTCCATCAATTGTTATATTTACCATCTGAAATTACGACCTCCCTTCACGGCGCTAAATCCATATCTGTCACAACGTAAGCATCTACCTGCCTCTTGGCATGCTTCCTGCTTTGTCATGCAGTTTTCAATTGGATCAAAATTGGTGCGACGCTTGGCTGCTTCCACCTCTGTCAACTGAATACGCCCGCATGGCTTTTTGTCTGATAGATCTGGAGAAGGGATTTCTACATCGCAAGAAATCACGTGGTTAAATCCAAGATACTCATCGATATTGGCCGCTGCTACTTTTCCTGCAGCAATGGCACGAATCACTGTGGCTGGTCCTGTTACACAGTCGCCACCTGCAAATACGCCTTCCTGGTCTGCAATTTCACCAGATGAGAAGGCGCCGATGTTGCCCTTCTTAATCTGAATTCCAGCATCCTCAAAGGCCTTCACCTCGATGCCCTGTCCAATGGCAACAACAATAATGTCTGCTGGAATGCGCACAAGATCTACATCTGCCTTAATTGGTCGTGCTCTTCCCCAGGCATCGATTGGTCCGATAATCTGTGGCTCAACCCAAAGCGCTGCTACATGTCCATTCTCGTCCGCCTCAATATGGTGAGGTGCACGAAGCTCATAAAGCTCTGCTCCCTCTGCAATTGCACCTTCGATTTCATCTGGAAGTGCTGTCATATCCTCCTGGCGTCTACGATAAGCAATGCCTACGGACTTTGCCCCAAGACGGATTGCAGATCTGGTACAGTCCATAGCTCCATTTCCGCCACCGATGACAATGACTTTCTTATCTGCAAAATCTGGCAATTCCTCATCACCGATTTTCTTAAGCATTTCAACTGCTGAGATAACACCCTCAGCCTCTTCGCCTTCAATGCCAATCTTCTTATCTGTATGAGCACCGATTGCAATATATACAGCGTCAAACTCATCGGAAATCTTCTTGAATGGAACTTCGCCCTTACCATCGCCAATACGGGTGTTCAGTTTCACTTCTACGCCAGTAGAAAGAATGGTCTCCAAATCCTCATCCAGTCGTTCTCTTGGGAAACGATAGTTTGGAATACCATAACGAAGCATACCGCCAAGCTTCTTCTTTTCCTCAAATACCACGGTCTGATGTCCCATAAGCTGCAGATAGTAGGCTGCAGAAAGTCCGGATGGTCCACCACCAATAATCGCTACGCGCTTACCAGTTGCCTCTGCCTTTTCTGGAACAGGCACAGTATTGGCTCTTGCATTATCAACAGCCATCTTCTTGAGTCCTCTGATATTCACAGAAGTATCAATCATATTGCGGCGGCATCTAGCCTCACATGGATGCTCGCAAATCAGAGCGCAAGCTGTTGGGAATGGATTATCCTTACGAATCAGCTTTACAGCGTCTGCATAGCGTCCTTCTCCAACCAAAGCCACATAGCCTGGAATATCTACCTGGGCAGGACACAGAGCCACACAAGGGATGGAATGGTCTGCATGAACCATACAACAGCCTTCCTTCACATGGTGGATATAGTCTTCCTTGAAACCATCGAAGCCTGCAAGAAGCATATGGGCTGCTTCATATCCAATGGCACAGTCCGCACTGTCTGTAATACTATTGGCAGTCTGCTCAATCAGGTCCAAGGTCTCCATGGTACCTCTTCCCTCTAATACATCCTCAATCAGATGCTCTAGTTGTACCAATCCCACACGGCATGGTACACATTTGCCACAGGTCTGCGCATGACACACCTTAAGAAATGCCAGCTGTAAATCTACAGGGCAAAGTCCAGGTGGACTTGCAACGATGTGGCGCTCCAAATCCTTGTACAGACGTTCTACGGTCAGCTGTACCTGATCTGGTGTAGATACCTTTAATCTACTCATAGATATACCCTCCTCATAATAAAAATCCGGTCTCCCTCTCGACCAAATTTCTCTCTAAAAACATTGTATATCAGGAGTAATTGTTCACGCAATTTAATTAAAATATTAACAGGAGTGTGAAAAAATTAACCTTGGAAATGAGACAGTCGCAAGCTGTTTTTGCACGAAATAAGGGCGTGGTACTTAGTACCACGCCCTCTTCTTATGCCTAATGTATAATTAGTGCTTTACGTTCTTGTGAATGATAATGTTACCCATTCTCTTAATCTGGTAAGGAATGATCTTCTTGAACTTATCCTCTGCAACAGCCATGTTAGAGCACTCTGGGTGATCTCTATGAAGGGTAATTGCATCGAACGCACACTTGGTTGTACATACACCACAACCGATACACTTGTTAGGATCTACGATAGTAGAACCACAGCCAAGACAACGAGCAGTCTCAATCTTAACCTGCTCTTCGGTAAGAGTAAGATGTGCATCCTGGAATGACTTAGCTGGAACAGCTGCATCCATACCAGCTTCCTGACGTGGAGATGCATCGTAGCTTCCAATTGTGATGTTTTCCTTATCAAGCTCGTTGAAGTGCCAACGGTTACGTCCAATCTTCATATGAGCATTGTGTACATAACGATGTAATGACTCAGCTGCAATCTTACCAGCTGCAATTGCATCGATAGCAAATCTTGGTCCAGTATATACATCACCACCAACAAAGATGTCTGGTGTTGTTGTCTGGTATGTAACCTTATCAGCAACGATTGCTGGTCCGTTGAACTCAAGCTTTTCGTTCTTGATGAGATCTCCCCATACAGAAGCCTGTCCTACAGCGAAGATTACGCGATCACACTCGATTGTGATTGTCTCGTTCTCATCATAAGTTGGAGCGAACTTGCCTTCTGCATTCTTAACAGAAGTACACTTCTTGAAGACAATACCTGTAACCTTACCATCTGCTGTGAGAACTTCCTTTGGTCCCCATCCACACTTGATGGTTACGCCGTCTTCTCCAGCTTCTCTTACTTCTTCCTCAGATGCTGGCATTTCAGCCTCTGACTCAAGGCAAAGCTGTGTAACCTCTGCAGCGCCGTTACGAGCAGATACTCTTGAAGCATCAATTGCTACGTTACCACCACCGACTACAACTACGCGGCCAGTATACTCTGCGCCACCACAGTTTGCATCATGTAAGTAATCAATTGCTGTGAAGGTTCCCTCTGCATCATCTCCAGGTACTCCTGGGCGACGTCCAGCAGAACATCCAATTGCAATGTAGAATGCCTTATATCCTTCTGCACGAAGTGAATCAATGGTAACGTCCTTACCAACTTCAACGCCGGTCTTAATCTCAACGCCCATCTGACGCATAACTTCGATTTCAGCCTCGATAACTTCCTTCTCAAGCTTGTATGAAGGAATACCATAACGAAGCATACCACCAGCCATAGGATTCTTCTCGAATACGGTTGGACGATATCCTTTTTCTGCAAGATAGAATGCTGCTGAAAGTCCTGCTGGACCACCACCGATAATTGCAATCTTCTCATCAAAGTGATCCATATGGATACTTGCTGGAATAACTACTGGTGGTACAAATCTTGTATCTGCCTTGAGATCTCTCTCAGCGATGAACTTCTTAACTGCATCGATAGCGATTGCCTGGTCTACAGTTCCACGGGTACATGCATCCTCACAACGTCTGTTACATACACGTCCACAGATTGCTGGGAATGGATTCTGCTTCTTGATGAGAGCAAGAGCTTCCTCATATCTACCCTGAGAAGCAAGCTTTAAGTAACCCTGAACAGCAACGTGTGCAGGACAAGCTGCCTTACATGGAGCAGTACCTGTCTCATGTGTGTTAATTCTGTTGTTATCACGGTAGTTGAAGTCCCACTTATCCTTGCCCCAAACTCTTGCATCTGGAAGCTCCTGCTGTGGATACTGGATTTCAGCACCATTCTTATCACAAAGCTTCTGTCCAAGTCTGGTTGCACCAGCTGGGCAGTACTCTACGCATCGACCACAAGCTACACACTTAGACTTGTCTACATGTGCAACATATGAGGAACGAGACATATTTGGTGTGTTGAATAACTGTGAAGTACGAAGAGCGTTACAAATCTCTACGTTACAGTTACAGATACCGAAGATCTTGTTGTCGCCATCGATATTTGTAATCTGATGAACGAAACCATTCTCCTCAGCTCTCTTAAGGATAGCAAGTGCCTCTTCCTTGGTGATGTCATGACCCTTACCAGTCTCACGACAGTAGTCAGCGAAATCACCAACACCGATACACCATCCGAA
>JAZQQA010000048.1:0-9448 GCA_045628825.1 Agathobacter sp. | reverse complement strand
AGCTTCTCCTCTTGGCTGCTCTACACGCATAAAGTACTCACCGTCTGGATTGCCCTTTACAACAGCAGCAAGGTCACCCTTTGGCATCTTCGCTGCACACTGACGAATGATATCAATAGACTGAATAATCTCATTGATACGCACATCACATCTTGCAAAAGAATCTCCTTCGGTAGAGATAATTGGTTCGAAATCAATGTCTGGGTATGCAGCATAACCACGTACACGCATATCCATCTTAATGCCTGATGCACGGCCGAATGGACCTGCACATCCAAGGTCGTGTGCCTGCTCCTTGGTAAGCACACCGATACCACGAAGTCTTGACTCTACGGTATAGTCAAAAAGGAAGGTCTTACGGATATCCTTCAGTTCCTTCTCCATGTCATCCATAACACCAAGAATGAGCTTCATCATATCGTCATCGATGTCCTTAAGAACACCACCAACCTTGTTGACAGAGAAAATACATCTGCCACCTGTGGTCATCTCAAACATATCAAGGATCTTCTCTCTCATTCTCCAGCACTGGTAGAATAAGCTCTCAAATCCAAAGCCGTCTGCCAAAAGGCCAAGCCAAAGAAGGTGGCTGTGCATACGGCTAAGCTCGCACCAAAGAGTACGAAGGAAACGGCCTCTGTCTGGTACTTCTACTCCCATGATATGCTCAATGCTCTCGCAATATCCCATACCATGCATGAAGCTACAAATACCACAGGTACGCTCGATGACATACATCATCTCATTGTAGTCCTTGGTCTTTACCAAGCTTTCCAATCCTCTATGAACAAAACCGATTGAAGGAATCGCTTCAATTACTTTTTCGTCCTCGATTACCAAATCAAGATGAATTGGCTCTGGCAATACTGGATGCTGAGGACCAAATGGAATCACACTTCTCTTACCCATTTATTTACCCTCCTTATCCATCATTGGAGTCTCTACTCCGAGTCTGTATAACTTGTTCTGGAAATCTACATTAATCATGATGATGTTTACACCAAAGAGTTCCTTCATCTCATTCTCATATAAGAATGCATATGGGTAAAATGGAGTGATGCTTGGAACTTCTGTCTCTGGATCACATACCACACGAAGGGTGGTATACTGCATGGTTACATCATCTGCAAAGGAATAGCTCAGTTCATACTTGCCATCCTTATAAACTGCACAAGCCTGAGACAAACGCAGGCCCTGGTTTTTCTTTTTCATTGTGACATCAAGAAGCAACTCTACAGGAATCTCTTCTAAGATGTTTTCTGGACAAAGTATCTGTGCCATGTTATGCCTCCTTCTTCTTTGCTTCTTTTTCTGCCTTTTCCTTCGCATCATGCTCATCGGCTCTCTGCTGGAAAAGTTCTACTGCTTTTACTACACCATCAATAATGGCCTGTGGTCTTGCAGCACATCCTGGAACGTAAATGTCTACAGGAATTGTGGTGTCTGCTCCACCAAGGATGTTGTAGCAATCCTTGAAAATTCCGCCTGTACAAGCGCATACACCAACTGCAACAACAACCTTTGGCTTTGGCATCTGGTCATATAACTGCTTTACTACGGACTGATTCTGTGTGTTAATTCCTCCAGTAATTAAGAGGATGTCTGCCTGCATTGGGTCACCAGTGTTGACTACGCCAAAGCGCTCTACATCGTAGACTGGGGTGAGGCAAGCTAATACTTCAATATCACAACCATTGCAACTGCTTCCATCGTAATGCAGAAGCCATGGTGATCGTTTCATCTTTGCCATTTTTCTTCTCCTACTTCACTAACATCAAGATCATAAGGTTTACACCAGATGCAAGGATTGTGAAAATCCATGCACTCTTGAACATCACATTCCATTTTACACGTGCACTCGTGTTATCAATGAGTGTCTCAAGGAAGCATGTTGCAAGTACTACAACAACTGCTGCCAGGTAACTCCATGGATTGCTGTTAACAACGAAAAGTCCAACAACGCCAAGAAGGAATACATTCTCATACCACTCGGTAATGGTGTAAATTGCAAGGTTCTGCGCACCCATCTCTGTGGTAACACCCTTTACAATCTCCTGGTGTGGATGATGAGAGGTACTGATATCAAATGGTGACTTTCTCATCTTGATTGTAAGAATGAATACATATGACAGGAAGAATCCTGGAAGAAAAATGATAGAACTAAAGCGGGCATTTACAATGGATGACACGCTAAAGGTTCCATTTGCCAGATAAAATCCTACGCAGGCCAAAAGAACAGCTGGCTCGTATGACATCATCTGAATCAACTCTCTTGACGCACCCATAGAGGAGTATGGAGAGTTGGTAATGCTAGCTGCGAATACTAAGAAGGTTGCTCCAGTCGAAAGAACGAAGAAACACATCATAATATCGGTTCCAGCAAAGAACATACATCCCGTAAATACCTGTGTCAGGCAGAAAGACAATACAAGAAATGTCTGTGCCTTATTTACAACAATAAACTGTTTTCCTAACAACTTCTGCACATCGTAGAATGGCTGCAGAAGGGATGGACCCACACGGCCCTGCATTCTTGCTGAAATCTTGCGATCCAGACCATCCAAAAGTCCGCCAACAAATGGAGCAAGAAGTAAGTAGAGGGCTACTAAAATAACCTTTGTTATCATAATGAGACACCTCCTATAATCATACACATCATAACAATAATCACTGCAAGTGAGATAATCTCACATGGCACCATCAGTTTTCTCTGTCCAAAGAAATCCTTGAAGTACCAGTTGGACATCTGCAAATGCTTTGGCGCACCAAAGGCATCAGTAAAATGATCATTGTCTCCTTCGTTGATACCGCTCATGTAAGAAAGCTTCTTGTTCATGTGCATATTCTTGGTGAAATAGAAGGTTACAACTGGTACCACGAAAATAAAGCAAATCAAAATAACCAGCATGTACATAATGCTCATTGGAAGTACTGCTGACTGCGCATGGAACTGCTCAAATAACATTGGCTCTACGTAGACACGTGAAAGCAATGGGAAAAGCATACAAAGAGCAACCATCATTACCGCATGAATGGTAAGTGAAATCACTTCATTTGGCTTGGTGATATCACGAATTGGTGGCTCGTTGGTCTGGCTAATCAGCTTGGCCATCCATTTTGACCAGTAGAACATAGTTGTTGCCGATCCAAAGCAGATGAAAATCACAAGCATAATGTTACCTACATCGATGGCTGCCTTAAGTGCTGACCACTTAGAAATCAACATACCAAATGGTGCAAGGAACATACCTGCAATACCAATGAACATAAATGCTCCGAGTCTTGGAAGTCTATAAATCAAACCATGCATGTCCTCAACATCACGAGAATGCATTGCGTTCTCTGTTGCTCCCACATCCTGGAAAAGAAGGGACTTTGATACTGCATGGAAAATCATAAGGAAAGCACCTGCCCAAAGGGTCTCTGGCTTACCTACACCTGCACAGGCAACCATAAGTCCAAGGTTGGAGATGGTTGAGAATGCAAGTACCTTCTTGCCATCGCTCTGTGCAATTGCCATAACCGATGCAACGAAGAAGGTGAAACCACCAATGAAACTAATCATAAGCCCAATCAATTTTCCGCTGTCAGAACCCATTGCTGGAGACAAACGGAACAGAATATAGATGCCGGCCTTAACCATGGTCGCACTATGAAGAAGTGCAGAGCTTGGAGTTGGAGCAACCATGGCTCCCATAAGCCACTTTGAGAATGGCATCTGTGCTGACTTTGTAAGCGCTGCAAAAGCAATAAGTGCAATTGGAATTAAGGCATGAATATCGCCCTCCATACCAAGGTCTACAAGACCATGGAAGCTATCAGAGCCTGTTGTAACGACCTGATAGGTAACGCCGATTGCAAGGGCAGTACCACCTGTTAAGTTCATCCAAAGGGCACGGAAGGAATTGTGGATTGCTTCCTCGGTACGCGTATAGCCAATTAATAAGAAGGAACAGATTGTAGTTACTTCCCAGAATGCATCTACCCAAAGTGTACCTGCAGAAAGAACGAAACCAAACATTGCACCAAGGAAGATGAAAAGAAGCATGAAGAAATAATTTCTTCTATCCTCAACCTCCAAATGGTGGTGCTGATATCCGTGCATATATCCAACTGAGTATACAATGATAAGTCCGCCAATCAGACCAATGATAATACACATAAGGATTGCTAAATGATCAATATAAATATGCGTAATCAGTTCTCTTTCTGGTCCCCAAAGCTCTAACCATGCAACCAAAAGTGTTGGAACGATGGTAAGAAGGCTAATCAGATAGCGCTTATACTTGAAACATAATACGGTAATTACTACCATGCACAAAAGCTCAAAGGCCAACATGGTACGGTCTACCAACATGGTTTCATGATACAGAGGAATTGGTTCACATCCTCCGATGAGCCATCCTGTCACAAGTACTCCTACACCGATTATTTCCAAAACTGCACTGATGTATGCAATGGTATTACGTACTTTATTCACACGTATGCAATACATCAAAATGGAAACAAACAGAGGGAATACAATGAGGAATGGAACTGCGATTTTGCATAACAAAACTGACATAGTATTTCTCCTTTTGTTTTCTTCCTTCGGATCCCTTTTTATAGCAAAAAGAAGTGGATAAAAAAACCCGAAAACATAGATATTTTACCACTTCTTTGCACCCTTATGTAATATTATATCAAATAAATTGTTACAAAAATAACAATCGTTTTTTGTGCGTATTGTCTATGCAATCGACATGATTGCATAAACGCATATCGTTAGTACCATATATAGCGAATTACAGCTTGCCAGATACTTAGCCCCCTGCTCACTCTTCAGGAAGGTTTGAATTCCAAAGGAACCTGGAGCTGACATATAGATAATGATTGCCACATCAAGCAAGTGATTGCTTCCTACGGTTTTGTGAAGCAAGGATAAGACCATAAAGCAAAAGAAGCCTTGTAATACTGCACGAAGCGCGATGGTAATGAGGCATGGCTTTACGGACTCTCTGCTAATTTCAAAATCATAGCCAACTACGAGAAGAATCATAGGAGACATGGCTGCAGTCAGCATATCCTTGACTCCCATGTAGGCAGGTCCAAATGACGATTCCATCAGTGCAGGAATCCATCCACATAAGCCCACGATTACACCAAGAATGGTGGCAACGAAGGCCGGATTTTTAAGGGCTGTTACTGCTATGCCCTTGACGCTCACCTTAGCTCCATCCTCAATAAAGGTAAGAACATTACAAAAGACGCCAAAGCAGAATAGAAGCCCTGAAATATCAATCATGACCATGAGGGAAAGGTTTTCTGTTCCCACCAGACTTGCATACAAAGGATAGGCAATCATTCCACCTTCGTAAACGGCAGTCAGAAAAGGCAAATATTTGCTGTATGGCGCTGGCAACAAAGGGCGAAGCACAAAGCCAAGCACAAAGGTAATGCCCATAACTGCAAAGAGAATCCCTACTGTAATTACAGTATAGCTTCCATAGGTGGCAGTTGCCAGCCCATGAAACACCGCTACTGGCAACATAATTTTCACAACCAGAAATTTCAATCCATCAATGCAAGACCTGGACACGCAATTTGTCTTTTTACAAATCATTCCAAGTCCTAGCATTACAAGAACTGGAAGAACCGTCTTTAGTACTCCAAACATAGAACCTCCATGGAGCAAGCTATACGCCTGCTACGAATTCCTTATAAATATCTGTATCTACGATACTGCGCAGTACATTGGCTGCTGCACGATAGATATCGTCAGCCTCCATTTTTCCTTCCTTTACTGCTTCCAGTAAAAATGCATAAGCTTGATCGTTACCTGGCATCAAAAGGTCATTACCACCTGCTACTGCCAGCACATCATCTCCTACTGGCTCCTTGACGCCAACCACTCCGGTTGCCATCCAGTCTGTCATAACAACGCCATCAAAGCCCCACTCATTACGAAGGACACCTGTCATCAGTTCTTCGCTATTATTGACATAAAGACCATTGACCAGATTGTAGCTTGTCATAAGACTTCTAGGATGTGATTCCTTTACACACACTTCAAAGCCCTTCAGGTAGATCTCACGCAAAGCTCGCTCGCTTAAAATCGCATCGGTGTAATTTCGATCGCTCTCCTGGTTGTTACAGCAGAAATGCTTAATGGTGGTATAGTTGCCCTGAATTCTTTGTACACCATTTGTAATAGCAGCCGCACAACGACCTGCCACAAGTGGATCCTCAGAGTAATACTCAAAGTTACGTCCACAAAGCGGATTGCGGTGAATATTCATACCAGGGGCAAGCCAGTAGTTGATACCAAACTGCTGCATTTCCTCAGAAACTGCATATCCAACCTCTTCCAGAAGTGGCATATTAAAGGTCTGTGCCAAAGACATACCAACTGGGAACGCGGTGGTAAACTGATAGATCATCGTCTCTGTGGTAGGATCACCCGTAATCTCTTTTTTCATTTCCTCAGGGAAATACTTCATGATGGAAAGCTGGTAGTCAATCATGCGAATCTTTCCATCCGCTGTCTCTGTGGATTTACGCTGGATACGAAGGCCAGCAGGACCATCTGCACAGCATACATTTGGAATGCCCTTACCCATAAGCTCAGTAGTTGTAATACCAGCAGAACCTGGCGCCATAATGTAAGGAGGCATGAATTCTGCTCCCTGACCCATCATACGCATTCCTCCACCAATGCAAAGGTGGGCTGCATCCTCAAGGGTAAGCTTTGCCATCAGACGATCCACCTCTTCACTATGATAGATCTCTGGTTTTTCGTATGTAAATGTCTTTGTCTCAAAGTCCTTCGCATAAACCTGTACTGGAACAAGCTCATTTAAAGTCATGTAATTAATCTGACCAACCAACTCTTCAAAAGCAACTTCTGGCTTACGAAGGGACTTGTGGCGACTTACAATAACCTCCTGATCCAATGCAAGACGTGTCATTGCTGCCGTATTTCTACTGCTGTTGCCCACGCGAAGCACATAATCTCCTGCCTCTAAGATGTAAGAAGAAGTAGCTTCATCATAGCTTGCAAGGTTTTCCATTGCAAAGGTCAGAGTGAGTTCTTCACTTTCCCCTGGTTTCAGTTCCTTGGTCTTTGCAAAGGCGGCAAGTTTCTGATACTCCTTATGCAATTTGCCCTGTGGACAGCTTACATATACCTGAACAACTTCTTTTCCTGCGTATGTGGTTCCTGTATTGGTTACACGTACCTTGACGCTTACTTTCGTCTTATCAACAACCACTTCCTTCTCTTCTACAGAGAAATCTGTGTAAGAAAGTCCATAGCCAAAGCAAAAACGTGGTTCCACGCCAAAGGTATCAAAATAACGGTATCCCACATAGATACCCTCTTTATAGAATTCCTGTCTTGGCTTTCCATTCAAATAGGCATATTCCATGGCATTTGGAATATCGGTGTATTTCTTAGCCCAGGTATCAACCGTCTTACCAGATGGCGATACTTTGCCACTTACGACATCTGCAAAAGCATATCCACCCTCAGAACCCTGCTGGCACATGAAGATGACTGCGTCAATTTCTGGAATCTCATCTAAGAAATCCAAATCAAAGGTACATCCACAATTTAGTACCAAAATGAAGCGATCATAAGACTTTGCACAAAGTTCAATGGACTCTCGCTCTACTGGTGTCAAGCTGTTGTCCCCATTGTCCAGCTGGCGGTCAGAACCTTCTCCAGCCTGTCTGGTAAGGACGTAGAAACATACATCTGCCCAGCTTCCCATAATATCGGATTCCGTAACCGCACGTCCAAAAGGAATTGAGAAATTATTGCCAATCTGGTTGACCGCATCCGATTTTCCCATATCCGCACGGAACTTCTCTCCAAATGCCTCTTCTTCCTTGGCATAGAGTTCTTCGTACTCCTTAATCCAATCCTTGGTCGAAATCTTAAAACCAGCCGCTTCCATTCCTTCCAAAATGGTAACATCTCTTCTTGCAAGTACTTCACCTGATCCGGTTCCACCCTTTACGGTCATGGTAACACCTGGTCCGTACATGGCAACATATCCTGGTTCTACTGGAAGAGCACCATTATTTTTCAAAAGTACAATGCCTTCTCTTGCTGCTTCAAGCGCCACCTGGCGATGGGCCAATTCCTTCTTGGTCTCTGCTTCTTCATAAGAGCAACGATGTCTTGTCATACAACCTCCACTTTCTTCACATAAAATGTCTTAAAGTAATGCAATGAGTTCTGCAAGGGCTTCATCTGTGGTTGCCCAGCTTGTAGCAAAACGGACAACGGTATGGGTTGCATCCGTTTTCTCCCATACAGAGAAGCGAACTTCCTTCTCCAAAGCATGTAGCTTCTCATCGGAAAGAACCACAAAAATCTGATTGGTAGGTGAATTCAAGAAGAACTCGTATCCCTTTTCCGTAAGTGCAGCCACAAGCTTCTTGGCCTGCTTCATGGCATGACGACTGATTTCAAGATACAAATCGTTGGTAAACAAGGTGTCATACTGAATGCCAAGGAGCCATCCCTTTGCCAAAAGCGCTCCATGCTGCTTAATCTGGGTAATCATATGCTTTGGACGGAAGGCACCAGTATATACGATGGCCTCTCCAAAAAGAGCACCAACCTTGGTTCCGCCAATGTAGAACACATCACAGTTCTGTGCCAAGGTCTCAAGGGTAAGTCCACCCATCTCTTCTACTGCTGCAAGTCCATATCCAAGTCTTGCTCCATCTACAAAAAGAGGAATCTCATATTCTTTACAAATGCTGTGGAGCTCTGCCATCTCTTCCTTGGTATAGACAGTACCATATTCGGTTGGGAATGAGATATAAACCATTCCTGGGAAAACCATATGGTCATAAGAGCTATCTGCATAGAAGGTTGCAAGAAGATTCTTAAGGTCCTCTGCCTTCATCTTGCCGTCATAGCTTGGTACGGTCAAAACCTTGTGTCCGGTATATTCAATGGCACCCGCCTCATGCACTTCCACATGTCCAGTGGTTGCTGCCACAACTCCCTGATAGTTGTCCAAGAGGGTATCGATTACGATCTGATTGGTCTGTGTTCCACCAACGGTAAAATAGACTGTCGCATCTGGGCAGTTACATGCCTTTTTAATCTTCTCTTTTGCGCTATCGCAGATTACATCCTCCCCGTATCCTGGATAAGCGGTCTCGTTCTCCTTTGCCAAGCGCTCCAAAATCGCTGGATGCGCGCCGTAATTGTAGTCACACTCAAATGAAAGCATATTCTGTTCTCTCTTTCCTATTTCCTTTTTCTATCTTAAAGATTCATGGCAATCATTGCGACGCCAGAAATCATTAACATGACAATAACAATCTTTTTTACCACTTCCTCATTGAGGACAGCGCTACTTTTGATTCCAAGGAATACTCCAAGCAGCATAAAAGGCACTAGCATAGCAGAAGTCTTAAGGGACTCCCAGGTAATAATCCCTGCTAT
>JAZQQA010000047.1:0-77161 GCA_045628825.1 Agathobacter sp. | reverse complement strand
TTCTTGTCTATTTATCATATATACCATTAATTGGTTGTATCAGCTGAATTTAAATTGGCATTTAGGTACATAGATAATTAATTCCTTGCCTTGCCGACAATCTTGATGATATAATGCAAAATTCCTTGCGGCAAGCATCTTGTGGAACAATTATTAGGTACAGCAGGCTTGCCATTTCATTCTTTGCCGACAAATCATGGATTGACACTCATTTTGTCGGCAAGGAGTGATTTCACAATCCTCTTTGGAGAATATTACTTCCACAACTCGATAAATTATATGCTACTGTAGTTGAAATGCATGGATCGTCGACAAAGGATGAAAACGTTTTTACCCTTGCCGACAACTGTATGAAAATGGTGATAAGATGTAATTTCGCTAAACAAAATTCTTGCGAATAAAAGATATCCCATGCTATAATGCTTGGCGTTGTACGTCTTGGGCAAGTATAAAAGAAATATATTTGATTTCAGATTATTATAGATTATTAAGGAGCATATATATGGCAGGAGAAGCATTCTCGGAATATAAATTTGAAGAATTAGATGTAAAGAAAGAGATTAAACGAGGCTTAGATGCACTTGGGTTTGAACTAATGACTCCAATACAGGCGGAAGCAATTCCGGTATTGCTAAAAGGAAAGGATGTTATTGGTCAGGCACAGACTGGAACTGGTAAAACGGCAGCATTTGGTATTCCGTTACTGGAGCAGATTGATCCAGAGAATAAGAAGCTTCAGGCAATTGTTCTTTGTCCAACAAGAGAGCTTGCTGTGCAGGTCGCTGGAGAGATTCGTAGCTTTGCTACTTATATGCAGAGTGTGAAATTACTTCCAGTGTATGGAGGACAGGATATTCGCAAACAGATTCAAGGTCTTCGCGGAACACAGATTATTGTTGGAACCCCTGGACGTGTAATGGATCACATGCGTCGCCATACCATCAAAATGGATGATGTGAAAATGGTTATTCTTGATGAAGCGGATGAGATGCTTAAGATGGGTTTCCGTGAAGACATGGAAGTGATTCTTGGAGCAATTGAGCATCCACATCAGACCTGCCTATTTTCTGCAACCATGGCAAAGGAAATCCTTGATATTACCAATCGTTTCCAATGCAATCCTCAGATGATTAAGGTTGCAGCAAAAGAACTTACTATGGAACGTATCCATCAGTATTACTATGCGGTAAAAAGAGAGTATAAGACGCAAGCCTTAATCCGTCTTATGGCATATCATCAGTATCGCAAATCGATTGTATTCTGTAATACCAAAGCCATGACCGATGAACTTGTTGGACAATTAAAGCAGGAAGGCTTTGCGGCAGATGCATTGCACGGTGATTTGAACCAGCATCAAAGAGATATTGTTATGGGAAAATTCCGTACAGGTGCTTTATCGGTTCTTGTTGCAACTGATATCGCTGCTCGTGGTATTGATGTGGATGATGTAGAGGCTGTTTTTAACTATGATATACCTCAAGAGACAGAATATTATGTACATCGTATTGGTCGAACGGGTCGTGCTGGAAGAGAAGGCGTGAGTCATACACTTTGTAAGAGCAAGGAGTTCCGTCGAATTCATGAAATAGAAGACCTTTGCCATGCAAAGATGGAAGAGAAAAAAATTCCTAATTCAAAAGAAATTAATGCTGCTAGGGTAAATGCGGTCTTGGAAAAGGCAACTGCAGTAATCTGGGATGAATCTAGCCTGCGCTATCAGCGTATGGTGGAACAATATTGCGAAGCGACCGGGCTATCTGCCAATGACCTTGCAGCCGCTTTCATTTCTCTAGAAATTGGCGGTTTTTTAGAGGAGATGGAGATTGACCTTCCAGAGCGTGAGCGTAAGGGCCGTGGAAAAAATGATAGACAAAATCGAAGCGGTCGAGATGGTCGTCATAATGGAAGAAGTGGACACCATCATGATAAAAAGCATGAAGATAAGCGTAGTAGTTACAGAAATCATGGGGATAAGCACGACAAAAGAACCGCAAAAGTTCCATCGAAGGAAGAGCGCAAAGCTATGAAAAAGCGTAATAAAGAGGTGGCAAAGCGAGAATTTAAGAAAGTCGAGGGACTTATAAAATAAATATAAAAAAAGCAAATAGTGAAAATTAACACTTGACGTAGTATTGAAAACTACATATACTATACATAGTAACGATAATGCTTTTATGGAGATAAACTATGTATCAGATTTTTGTTGACTCTGCGGCCAATATTCCTGCAGAGGTTGTGAAACAGTATAATATTCGCGTTTTATCCTTTGTGAATCTTGTGGATGGTAAGGAAGTGACTTGTTTTGATCCAAATCTTACCATAGAAGAAGAACGTGAAAAGGGAAAAGAATACTACGATGCTATTCGTGGCGGAGCGTCAGTTAAGACTGGACTTATTAGTAGTGGTAACTTTATTGATGCCTTTCGTGAAGTGTTAGATCAAGGTGAAGATGTTTTATATTTCTCACTAAGTAAGAATATCAGTGGTAACTTTAACTCTGCTCGTGTAGCAGCGGATATGCTTATGGATGAGGACGAATATGAAGACCGTAAAATTCGTCTTATTGATTCATTAAATGCTTCCCTTGCACAAGGTATCCTTGCAATTTATGCAAGCGAAATGCGTGATAAGGGAATGGATATCGATGAGGTGGCAGATCTTCTTGAAACATATCCTGCGAAGATGAATGGCGTATTTACCGTAGGAGACCTTAAGTATCTTGCTAAGACAGGCCGAATTTCTGGTGCTGCAGCGCTTGTTGGTAATGTGCTTAGTATTAAGCCAATTCTTCGTGGAAATGCAGAAGGTTTTATTGTTCAGTTCGGTAAGTATCGTGGTCGTAAGGCTGCGCTTAATGAGCTAGCCAAGCTTGTTATTGATAATATTGAGAATCCACAGGAGCAGATCATAGGTATCGCACATGCAGATGCATATGAAGATTCTCTTTATGTGATGGAGAAGATTCAGGAAAAAGTAAAGGTGCGTGGCTTTATCAATACTTCTTATGATTTCTGTACTGGAAGTCATGTAGGCCCAGATACTGTAGCCATGTTCTTTATGGCAAAGGACCGAGAGCTTGGTAAGGAGCCTGTAATTGCTTCTGCAGCTACTGTGGTAATGGAAACTGCTTCCTCAGCTGCTAGCGCAGTGAAGGAAACTGCTTCTTCTGCAGCAAGTGTAGTTAAGGATAAGGCTGGTGCAGCGGCAGCATCTGTTAAAGAAGGTGCAACAAGTGTGTTTGACCATATTGTAAAGCACGACGATAAGAAGTAAAGTGATTCTAAAATTAATAAAACGACAACCAATTTTTGTGAATTGGTTGTCGTTTTTTGATTTCAAGTTATTAAAAACAATGACAAGTAAATTATCGTTTGTATACGCGATAACCTTTTGTGATCAATTTCTTCTGGGCCATTGATCTAGCATTTTCGTCGTAGAATTCAATTCGGCAAACGCCATCTTCGAATTCTCGGTTATTGATAATTCCAATATTTTTAATCGAAATATCGTTATCTGCTAGAATTGCAACGGTGCTTGCGATGGAACCGGCTTCGTCTGGTAAATCCATGTAAAGTTCAAAAATAGAACCATGAGTTTTCGCTCTAGTAATTTGAATGGAATCACGATAGTTCTTTGCAGATTGGAAATAGTCAAGCATGCCATTTTCATCGTCTGTTTCGATTAGTTTTCTTACATCAGACAATTCATCCATGTACAAATCCATTAATCGTAATACCTGTTCCTTATTGGAAGCACAGATGTTTTGCCACATAACAGGAGAGGAAGAGGCAATTCGCGTGATGTCCTTAAAGCCTCCTGCTGCGATAGATTTCATTTTCTCGTCCTCGGTATCGATTTTTTGTACCAGGTTAACAAGTGAATACGCAATCATATGAGGTAAATGGCTAATGGTTGCAGTCGCATAATCATGGAATTTATAATCCAGTACCATTGGAATTGCGCCAAGAGAGAGAACAAAATCACGGAACTCATCAATGGTTTCTGCTTTTGTAGTAGAAGTAGGAGTAATGATGTAATAAGCATTTTCCATTAGATATATGTTGGCATTTAATATACCTGTCTTTTCTGACCCAGTCATAGGATGACCACCGATAAAATGATCCTCCATGCCAAGCGCAATCACTTTTTCGTGAATCTCTGACTTGGTGCTTCCGACGTCTGTAATCATGGTTTTCTTACTTATAACGTCTTTTAATTCTTCCAGATAGGTCAGATTTCTCTGTACAGGTGCGCATAAAAAGATATAGTCGCAGTCGGCAAAGTCTGTCATTGGAAGTAATTTTGAATTATGAATAATGCCTTCGCGATACGCCTCGATAATAGTGCTTTCATGTCCTGCTGTTGCAATGATTTCGCATTCAGGATGGAGAGCATGAAGCTTTTTTGCGATAGAGCCTCCAATTAGGCCAAGGCCTATGAATCCTACTTTTTGAAATGCCATTCGTTCATCCTTCTTTCATGGTATAAGTCTATTTTACTTAATTTTATTGTGAGGTCAAATAGTTTGTTAATTTGCACAAAGCCATTGAAAAATCGGACAAATTTATATAAAATATAACTATATTATTATTTCGGGAGGGTTTTTACATGAATGTTTACACAACGGACAGGATACGTAACGTGGTTTTACTAGGCCATGGAGGTTGCGGTAAGACATCATTGGTAGAAGCGATGGCTTACCTCGCTGGGGTGACGAATCGAATGGGGACGATTCAGGACGGAAACACCATCAGCGATTATGACAAGGAAGAGAACAAGCGTCTTTTTTCCATTCATACAACGGTAGTTCCAATTCCATGGCAGGATACCAAGATTAATATCCTCGACACACCTGGTTATTTTGATTTTGTTGGAGAAGTTGAAGAAGCAGTTAGTGTTGCAGATGCAGCAATTATTGTAGTCAGTGGAAGAAGCGGTATTGAAACTGGTACAAAGAAGGCTTGGCAGCTTTGTGAGAAGTATCATTTGCCAAGAATGTTCTTTGTAACCGATATGGATATTGATAATGCAAGCTTCCGTCAGGTTGTAGAAGATCTTCAGGGCTTATATGGCAAGAAGATTGCTCCATTCCATCTTCCGATTCGTGAAAATGGTCAGTTTGTTGGATATGTAAATGTTATTCAGCAGAAGGCAAAGAGATGGAATGCATCCGGCGGTGTAGATAAATCAGATATGCCAGATTATTCGTTTGAAAATCTTGGTATTTGTAGAGAAGCTCTTATGGAATCTGTTGCAGAGATTTCAGAGGATTTCATGGATCGTTACTTTAACGGAGATGAATTCTCAGAAGATGAAATCCGTCAGGCGCTTCGTTCGAATGTAATTGATGGCTCTATTGTTCCTGTTCTTATGGGTTCAAATACCATGGCAAGAGGACAGTTTACACTTCTTACTGATATTGTGAAGTATCTTCCAAGCCCAGAGAAGCGTAAATGTGCTGGTATCTTAACAAAGTCAAATGAAGTATTCGATGCGAATTATGATTTTGCTAAGGCAAAGTCTGCTTATGTATTTAAGACATTGGTAGACCCTTATATTGGAAAGTATTCATTAATTAAAGTGAATTCTGGTGTACTTAAGTCAGACGATGTTCTTTTCAACTATCATAGAGATTGTGAAGAGAAGATTGGTAAGCTTTATGTCATTCGCGGTAGTAAGGTAGAAGAAGTACCTGAGCTTCACGCAGGTGATATTGGCGCTCTTGCAAAGCTTGCAAATACATTGACAACGGATACTCTTTCTACAAAGTCAACTCCAGTTGCATATCTTCGTGCAAATATTTCTAAGCCATACGTATCTATGCGTTATAAGGCAAAGAATAAGGGAGATGAGGATAAGATTAGTCAGGCAATCCAGAAACTTTTACTGGAAGATCTTACACTTCGTCATGTAAACGATGCAGAAAATGGCCAGACTCTTCTTTATGGTATGGGTGATCAGCATCTTGAAGTGGTTCAGAGTATTTTGCTTGAAAAGTACAAGGTTGATATTGAGCTTACCAGACCAAAGGTAGCTTTTCGAGAGACCTTACGCAAGAAGGCAGATGTAGAGTATAAGTATAAGAAGCAGTCTGGTGGACACGGACAGTATGGACATGTTAAAATGACCTTCGAGCCTTCTGGCGATCAGGATACTCCTTATGTATTTGAGCAGACTGTTGTTGGTGGTGCAGTTCCAAAAAACTTCTTCCCAGCAGTCGAAAAGGGTATCTCAGAATCAGTGAAGAAGGGACCTCTTGCTGCTTACCCAGTTATTGGTGTAAAGGCAGTGCTTTATGATGGATCTTATCATCCAGTAGATTCTTCTGAACTGGCATTCAAGGTTGCAACACAGCAGGCATTTAAGGAAGGCTTCCTTAAAGCGAGTCCAGTACTCCTTGAGCCAATTGCGACACTTAAGGTTGTAGTTCCAGATACATATACGGGCGATGTTATGGGCGATTTGAATAAGCGCCGTGGACGTGTTATGGGAATGAATCCAGTAGAGGGTGGCGCACAGGAAATCGTTGCAGATATTCCTATGCTGGAACTATTTGGATATAATACAGTTCTTCGTTCTATGACCAGTGGTAGCGGTGAGTTCTCTTATGAATTTGCTCGTTATGAGCAGGCACCAGATGAAGTAGCTGCAAAAGAAATCGAGGCACGCAAGAGTAAGCTTGTTGAGATTGAAGAGTAATTGTAATTTTTGGAGGATACATGAAGAAACTGTGGCAAAGCCTTACGGTTCTTGTTCTTGCAGTGCTTCTTGTGGTAGTAATTCAAAATATTGATTACAGACTTCCTGAGGAGAGTAATTCTTCTCAGGAAGTTTCTGTGTTAGGAATTGACTGCTACGAGAATGTGGAAAACTATCGCTATTCCACGTCTGCATCAAGAGATGGCAATACCATTCATTTAAAAAACATAAATTATTCCTTTTTGGATGCCATGCATATTCCTGGAATGCCAGGAACAAAGGTTTCTGACTTAGAGAATCATTTTATCTATAGTTTGGCGCAGTGCCCACAGGGGCTTTGTGTAACCGATGATTTTTTCCTAATCACCTCTTACTCATCAGAAAAAGGATGTCTTGGTGAAATGATGGTATTTGATCAGGTGACAGGAGAATATCTTGTGACGCTTGGTATGGATGAAAAGAGCCACCTGGGAGGCATCACCTTTGATGGCAAGAATGTCTGGGTCTGTAATTCCAATGAAAATAGCTTAGAACGTATCTCTTATGATTTTGTAAAGCTTATGGCAATAGAAAATCGTGGAAAAACGGTGGACTGTTCTGAGGTGGTTGATTCCTATGAAATAGAAACAACACCATCCTGCCTGACCTTTCAAAATGATCGTATATGGACGGCAACCTTTCATTCTTTAAAGAATGGAGAGGCTGTGGCTTATCATTATGATTACAATGAAGACAAATTAGTGAAACTGTCTTCCTATGAATTGCCGAATAAAGTGCAGGGTATCGCATTTGATTCGGATGGAAGGGTATATTTAAGCTGTTCCTACGGTAGAAAAAATAGTTCTTTCTTAAAAATATATGAAGACATTTATAGCTTGTCAGCAGATCCGTCTAACCCAGCGCTACAGATTGAAATGCCACCTTGCTCCGAAGAAATCGTCTTGTTCGATGGTTGTCTTTATATGGTATTTGAATCTGCGGGAGAAAAATATTTGGAAGGCACGGATGGAAAAGGAAGAGCTATTTCTCCGATTGATAAAATATTAATGTTAAATGTTGTTGACTTTTCTACTTTAATTGGCTAAACTAGAATCCAAGTATAATTGTATACAATTATTCAGTAGGAGTTTAGCATGAGAAATGTAGTCGTAAATCACAAAACTAATTTGCTTCAATTGGAGGAGCATTTCTATCAATTGGCTGATGTAAGTGAGCCAAATACGTTCCGTAATCTTTTTCCTTATGAAGAGATTCCTAAAATCGCATTTAATGATCGTATCGTTCCACACTGCATGCCAGATGAAATCTGGATTACCGATACCACCTTCCGTGATGGTCAGCAGTCGAGAGCGCCATATACAACAGAGCAGATTGTGACCATTTATGATTATATGCACCGCCTTGGTGGACCAAATGGTAAAATCCGCCAGAGTGAGTTCTTCTTATATTCAAAGAAGGATCGTGATGCTGTATATAAGTGTTTGGAACGTGGATACGAGTTCCCTGAGGTTACTTCTTGGATTCGTGCATCTAAGAAGGACTTTGAGCTTGTAAAAGAGATTGGTCTAAAAGAGACCGGTATTCTTGTCAGCTGCTCAGATTTCCATATTTTCTACAAAATGAAGATGACAAGACGCGAGGTTATGAATATGTACCTTGGCGTTATTCGTGAATGTCTTGAGACAGGTATTAGCCCAAGATGTCACTTGGAGGATATTACACGTTCTGATATCTATGGATTTGTAATTCCATTCTGTCTGGAACTCATGAAGCTTATGGATGAATATAAGATTCCTATTAAGATTCGTGCCTGTGATACCATGGGCTATGGTGTTAATTATCCAGGTGCCGTGATTCCTCGTAGTGTTCCTGGAATTATTTATGGCCTTATGACGCATGCGGGTGTTCCTTCAGAACTCATTGAGTGGCATGGTCACAATGATTTCTATAAGGCTGTTACCAACTCTACGACTGCATGGCTTTATGGTGCATCAGGTGTCAACTGTTCGCTCTTTGGTATTGGTGAACGTACCGGTAATACGCCACTTGAAGCCATGGTATTTGAGTATGCCCAGCTGCGTGGTACTCTTGATGGTATGGATACGACTGTAATTACAGAGCTTTCTGAGTACTTTGAAAAGGAACTTGGATATATTCAGCCTAGCAGAACACCTTTCGTGGGAAGCAACTTTAATGTAACAAGAGCAGGTATTCATGCAGATGGTCTTCTTAAGAATGAAGAAATCTATAATATCTTTGATACAGAGAAATTCCTTCACAGACCACCACTTGTTGCAGTTAGCAATACATCAGGATTGGCAGGAATTGCCCATTGGATTAATGTTTATTATCATTTGCCTGAGGAGCGCAAAATTGATAAGTCATCACCAGTTGTTGTAAAGGTGAAAGAGTGGGTTGATAAGGAATACGAAGAAGGCCGTGTTACTGTTATTACCGATAACGAACTTGTGGTTAAGATTACAGATGCTTGCAACGAGTTTGGCATAGTATTATAGGGGGCGTTGGCATGAGTGAAGATAGTTATTCATTATCAAGCAAGGTGTTTCACAAGCTTAGAAATGACATCCTTGCTGGTGAATATGATGTAGATGAAGAATTAAAGGAAAAACAGATTGGGGATGAGATGGGCGTAAGCCGTACTCCTGTCCGCGAGGCTTTAAGACAGTTAGAGCTTGAAGGTCTGGTTAATATCATACCAAATCGTGGAGCTTTCGTTGTTGGAGTTACCCAAAAGGATATCAAGGATATTTACGAGATTCGTTCTTATCTGGAAGGTCTGGCAGCAAAATGGGCTGCAAGTAATATCTCTGAGGCGCAGCTTGCTGAGCTAGAAGAAAATGTATTTCTATGTGAATTCCATGCAAAAAAAGGAAATTATTCTCAGGTACTGGAACTTGATAATCGTTTTCATATCATTTTGTACGAGGCTTGTGGAAGTAAAGAGTTAGAGCATGTCTTAAAGGATTATCATCAGTATGTTGCAAGAGCAAGAAAAGTAACCCTTGCAGATCCTAAGAGAGTGGAGGCTTCTACCAGAGAGCATGGTCTTGTACTACAGGCACTTCGTGACCATAATGCAGAAGAGGCAGAGAAGTGTGCAAGAGAGCATATTGCAAGCACAAAGCGTAATATGGACCTGGTTGGTTGGGATAATATTTGTAAATAGATTACTTGAGAAGAAGGAGAATATTCATGGAAAAAATTAAAATGACGACTGGCTTGCTTGAACTGGATGGAGATGAAATGACCAGAATCCTCTGGGCAATGATTAAGGATGAACTTTTGATTCCATTTATTGAGTTGAATACAGAGTATTATGACCTTGGGCTTGAGGAGAGAAATCGTACCAATGATCAGGTGACGGTAGATTCTGCCAACGCAACAAAGAAGTATGGTGTTGCTGTTAAGTGTGCAACCATTACACCAAATGCAGCACGTATGACAGAGTATGATTTGAAGGAAATGTGGAAGAGTCCAAATGGTACCATCCGTGCGATGTTAGACGGAACTGTATTCCGTGCTCCAATCGTTGTTAAGGGCATTGAGCCAAATGTAAAGACCTGGAAGATGCCAATTACCATTGCAAGACATGCTTATGGTGATGTATATAAGGCAAGCGAAATGAAGATTCCTGGACCAGGAAAGGCTGAGCTTGTTTATACTGCTGAGGATGGAACAGAAGTACGTGAGCTGATTCATTCCTTTAAGGGCGCTGGAATCATCCAGGGACAGCATAACTTAGATGATTCTATTGAGAGCTTTGCACATAGCTGCTTTAAATATGCATTGGATATTAAGCAGGATTTATGGTTCTCTTCAAAGGATACCATTTCTAAGAAATACGACCACACCTTTAAGGATATTTTCCAGGAAATCTTTGATCGTGATTACAAGGAAGCATTTGAAAAGGCTGGAATTACCTATTTCTACACCTTGATTGATGATGCGGTTGCTCGTGTTATGAAGTCAGAGGGTGGATTTATCTGGGCATGTAAGAACTACGATGGAGACGTAATGTCAGATATGATTTCATCTGCGTTTGGTTCACTTGCTATGATGACCTCAGTTTTGGTTTCTCCAAATGGATACTATGAGTATGAAGCTGCGCATGGTACTGTTCAAAGACATTATTACAAGCATTTGAAGGGTGAAGAGACAAGTACCAATTCTGTTGCAACAATTTTTGCATGGTCAGGAGCGCTTAGAAAGCGTGGTGAATTGGATCAGAATGCAGATCTTGTTCGTTTTGCAGATGCACTTGAGAAAGCTTGTATCGCAACCATTGAGTCTGGAAAGATGACGAAGGACTTGGCGCTCATTACTACGATTGAGAATCCAACTGTTCTTAATTCTGCAGACTTTATTAAGGCAATTCGTGTCGAACTTGAAAAATTATTATAGTGATATAATGAAATACCTTGAGGGCAGAGCAATCTGCCCTCTTTTTTGTCCTGATAAATATTTAACACATTGACAGCGCTATGGAACAAAACTATAATAAATACATATATTGTTATTTTATTGTCAAAAACATTTTGGAGGACACAATCGTGGAAAAGGAAATATCTCAGGCAGTTATTCGAAGAATGCCTCGATATTATAGATATTTGGGAGACTTGTTAGATGAAGGCGTAGAACGTATCTCTTCCAATGATTTGAGTAGTCTTATGAAGGTTACTGCATCCCAAATTCGACAGGATCTCAACAACTTTGGTGGATTTGGTCAGCAGGGCTATGGATATAATGTGCAGTATTTGTACGATGAAATTGGTAAGATATTAGGTCTTGATCAAAGACATAATATTATTGTGGTTGGAGCTGGTAATTTAGGACAGGCCCTTACCAATTATGCAAAGTTTGAAAAGCGTGGATTTGTAATTACTGCTTTGTTTGATTTAAACCCAGCATTAAAAGGAACCAAGGTTCGTGATGTGAATGTATATCATATGGATGAGTTGGAAGAGTATTGCAAGAGCCATAAGGTAGATATTGCAGCGCTTACCATTCCTAAGGATGCTGCTCCAGATGTTGCGCGTTCTCTTGTAGATTATGGAGTTCGTGCGATTTGGAATTTTGCTCATGTGGATTTGGATTTGGATCCATCTGTAATTGTAGAAAATGTTCATTTGTCGGATAGCTTGATGCAGTTGAGCTATAATATTGTTCGAGGAAATAACTAATCTATGTCTGATTATCTAGCTGCTTTACAGGGAAAGAAAATTCCAATACTCATTTTAGACCAGAAGTGGCACCGTCTTTTTGCCATTCATGGAAAAACAGATGAGATTAAAGAGGTGGAAGCAGAATTAAGTGCGCTTCTTGCAAAACAAGGGAAACTTACCAATGAATTAAAGGATTTAAAGCATCTCAAGTCAAAGCTTATGGATTCTATCATGGCGAATATGGACGAGGAAATTGACCAGGCGTCTAGAGACAAGAGTATGTCCGAAGACCGTAAGATGATTGATGAGGTGAATGAACGCATTGAGCAGGGGGAAGATGAACTTATGGAACTCCCAAAGCTCATTGCATCAACCAACGAAAAGCTTATGCTGCTTTCTATGGATTACTTCTATGAGAAGCTTAAGGTGAATGCAGAAGAGGCAAAGGAAATTGAGGCATGGATTGCCCAGGTGCGCGTAGACCTGAAGAAAAATATCATACGCAAGCAGAATCGAGATATCAATAACCGAGAGATATATGCGTATTTGCATGATATTTTCGGACATGAAGTGATTGATCTTTTTGATATCGCCTTTGACCAGGGCCTGGATGATGGTGAAAAGCAGGAGGATAAAAAGTGAGGTATCTTGTAACAGGAAAAGAAATGAAGCTTCTAGATCAGAATACTTCGTCGCATTTTGCTGTTCCTAGCATTGTGCTAATGGAACAGGCGGCGCAAGGTTTTGTGAAGGAGCTTCTTTGCGTTTATGAGCATGTGGAAGCGGTTCTTATTGTATGCGGACTGGGAAATAATGGTGCAGATGGCGTGGCCATTGCAAGGCTTTTACGACAAAGAGGGATACGTTGTGCAATCCACTTTCCGGAAAAGGGCGAAGAGAGTGAGCTGTTAAAAACACAGCTTTCCATTTATCGCGCTTACAACTATGAGGAAGTGGAACTTCCAAATCTAGATGATTATGACGTCTATGTAGACGCCATGTTTGGAATCGGCCTGAATCGTATGGTGGCAGAGCCATATGCAAGTGTGATTGCGCGCCTCAATGAAGGAAAGGGAAAACGCGTTGCTGTTGATATTTCTTCTGGCGTTCAAGCGGATACAGGTGAAATCCTTGGAATTGCATTTCAAGCGGATGTGACCATTACTTTTTCTTTTGAAAAACTCGGCCAATTGTTATGGCCTGGGAATGAGGCCAGTGGGAAAGTGATTGTGTCTCCAATTGGGATTACGGAAGACAGCTTTTTCGATAAGAAGCCTCGTTTTGCTTGCCTTGAGCCAAGTGATTTGGCTCTGCTTCCAAAGAGAAATGCACATTCCAATAAGGGAACATACGGTAAACTCCTTGTGATTGCTGGTAGCCCGGGAATGGCTGGGAATACTGCTTTTTGCGCAAATGCAGCATATCGTATGGGAACAGGACTTGTGCGTATTGTGACAACGAAGGAAAATGAGAATGCAATTTTTACCTTGTGTCCTGAGGCAGTTCTTACCACCTATACGGACTATTTGGATCCCAATATGCTACTGGATGCTATGGCGGGAGTGGATGCGATCGTCATTGGTCCTGGAATTGGAAAAAGTGAGATTTCACGTGCGATGGTAAAGCTGGTGCTTGATAAAGCGGTTTGCCCTGTAGTGATGGATGCGGATGCACTTAATATTGTGTCAGAAGACCTATCGCTTTTGCAAAATCATAATTCTGAGGTCGTTATCACACCGCATCTTGGTGAAATGGCACGTCTTTTGAATCAACCAATTGCATACATTGAGGAGCATATTGTGGATTTGGCAAACGATTTTGCCAATCAATATGATGTTACTGTTGTACTTAAGAATTTCCACACGATTATTGCGCATCCTTATGGAATGACCTATGTAAATCTATCCGGAAATGATGGAATGGCAACAGCTGGAAGCGGAGATGTGTTGTCTGGTATTATCGGAGGACTTTTGGCTTCTCATACAAAAGAGGCTGCAGAGCTTGGGGTATACATTCATGGTTTATCTGGGGATGTTGCCGCAAGTTATTTGGGAAAGCGTTCCCTGCTTGCTTCGGATTTGCTTACTGGCATATGCGAGGTATTAAAAAAACAATAGTGGTCTAAAACTTGACGGAAACACCCATAGATGTTAGTATTTATGGGTGTTTTTGTGATTTTAACACGATGATTTTTGAAGGAGAAAGAGATGGACGATAGTGGTAATCCCAAGACAAAGTCGGGATTTATAAGTGCTTGGAAGAAGTTATTCGGCGGAAAAAGTGCAGAGGACTATTCAGAGGAAGAGATTATTTCTTTGGTGAATGAAGGCCAGGAAATGGGTGTCCTTGAAGCGATGGAAGCTGAGATGATTCAGAATATTTTTGAGTACGGCGACAAGGAAGCGAAGGATATTATGGTGCACAGAAGCAATGTGATTGCTTTGGATGGTACCATGTCATACTTTGATGCGGTTGGAGTCATTGTGAAAAATGGTAGAAGCCGTTATCCTGTGTATCTTGAAGATATTGATCATATCATTGGTATTTTGCATATCAAAGATGCGTTTGCTTTTTGTCAGAGCAATGAAGTATTCCGTTCTTCTATCAAGGATATTCCAGGTCTCATTCGCGAAGTAGAATTTGTCCCTGAGACCATGGGGCTTGATCTTTTGTTCCGTCAGATGCAACAGGAAAAGAGCCATATGGTTGTAGTGGTAGATGAGTATGGCCAGAACTCTGGAATTGTTGCCATGGAGGATATTCTGGAAGAAATCGTTGGTAATATTCAGGATGAGCATGATGAGGAGGAAGAAGTGATTCAAAAAGAATCAGACGGCTCCTTAGTGCTGGATGGATTAACAAGATTTGAGGACGTGGTGGAGGAACTTCATTTACCACTGGAAGAGGATGCCTTTGAAACCTTTAATGGATTTTTAATTTCCTTACTCGGAAAAGTGCCATCAGAGGGCGAACATCCAAGACTGAATGCTTATGGCTATTGCTTCGATATCTGTGAAGTTGAGGGAAATCGAATCGGAAATGTTACGATTACGGTTCTTGATACGAAGGTGGACTCCCTTGCGAAAGCGGATAAAGAATGATAGAATAAATTTATATTATAATATTTAGAAAAGAGGTTACATTTATGTCAGGACATTCGAAATTTGCGAATATCAAGCATAAGAAAGAAAAGAATGACGCGGCTAAGGGTAAAATCTTTACTATGATTGGTAGAGAAATTGCTGTAGCTGTTAAGGAGGGTGGTCCAGATCCTTCCAACAATTTTAAACTTGCTCAGGTAATTGCAAAGGCAAAGGCAAACAACGTACCAAACGATACCATTGAGCGTGGAATTAAGAAAGCTTCTGGTGAGGCTGGAGCTGTTAACTACGAGACCTGTACCTACGAAGGTTATGGTCCATCTGGTACTGCGATTATTGTAAAGTGTTTAACAGATAACAAGAATCGTACTGCTGCAAATGTACGTAACTGTTTTACAAAGGGACATGGAAGTATTGGTACACAGGGTTGTGTATCTTACATGTTCGATGAAAAGGGACAGATTATCATCGATAAGGAAGACTGCGATATGGATGCAGATGACCTTATGATGCTTGTGATTGATGCTGGTGCTGAAGATTTAATCGAAGAAGAGGATAGCTTTGAGATTATTTGTGCGCCTGCAGATTTTGAAGCGGTAGATAAGGCTGTTTCAGAAGCTGGAATCACAACTGTTTCTGCTGAAGTAACTATGATTCCACAGAATTATGTAACTCTTACTGACGATACAGATATTGTTAACATTCAAAGAATTCTTGATCTTCTTGATGAAGATGATGATGTTCAGGAAGTTTATCATAACTGGGACGAGTAATGGGAATAGTATGCCCCTGCAATCATGCAGGGGTAATTATATATGGGGGTAAAATGTATGAAGAAGATTCTATTTGCTGCTTCAGAATGTGTTCCATTTATTAAGACAGGTGGTCTTGCAGACGTATGTGGTGCTTTGCCAAAGGAGTTTGACAAGGAATATTGGGATGTACGAGTTGTTATTCCAAACTACAGCTGTATTCCAGAAAAGTATAGAAATCAGTTTGAATATGTTTCGCATTTCTGGATGGATTGCGGCCCATACATCCGTGGTAAGTATGTCGGCGTATTACAGTACAAAATGGATGGCATTACGTATTATTTTATTGATAATCAGGACTACTTTAATACTAGTACGCCATATGGAGACATTCGCTTTGATATTGAGAAATTCGTTTTCTTTGACAAGGCAGTGCTTTCTATGCTTAAGCATGTAGATTTCCGTCCAGACATCATTCATTGTCATGACTGGGAGGTTGGTCTTATTCCTGTTTATCTTAAGAATGAGTTTTCGGCAGATAGTTTTTATTGGGGAATAAAGTCTATCATTACCATTCATAACTTAAAGTTCCAGGGTATTTGGGATGTAAAAACAATGCAGGGCCTCACTGGCTTCTCGAGTGATTTGTTCACCCCAGATAAGCTTGAGTTTAAGAAGGATGCGAATATGCTCAAGGGCGGCCTTGTGTACGCAGATTATATTACAACCGTAAGTGATACCTATGCCAATGAGATTCAGACGGATTTCTATGGTGAGGGACTCAATGGCCTTCTTTCTGCACGTCATTTCGATATGCAGGGTATTGTGAATGGTATTGACTATACCGCTTATAATCCAGCGACAGACGAGAAGATTTATGTGAATTATGATGCTGAAAGCTTCCGTCGTAAGAAGGCTATGAATAAGGAGCGTTTACAGGCTGAGCTTGGTCTTGCAGTAGACAAAAAGAAGTACATGATTGGTCTCATTTCAAGACTTACCGATCAGAAGGGACTGGATCTCATTGATGCTGTTATGGATGGCATTGTGGATGATTACACCCAGCTGGTTGTTATTGGTACAGGTGAGGGAAGATATGAGAATATGTTCCGTCATTTTGCTTGGAAGTATCCAGATCGTGTTTCTGCCAATATTTGTTATTCGGATGAATTGGCACATAAGCTTTATGCAGCTGCGGATGCATTCCTTATGCCATCTTTATTTGAGCCTTGTGGACTTACACAGCTCATTTCGTTCCGATATGGAACTGTTCCAATTGTAAGAGAAACGGGTGGACTTAAGGATACCGTCATTCCATTTAACGAATATGAGAATACAGGTGATGGTTTCTCGTTCTCAAATTACAATGCAGATGAAATGCTTCATATCATCAATTATTCTAAGCATGTCTACTATGATAGAAAGCGTCAGTGGAATCAGATGATTGATCGTGGCATGGCCAAGGATTTCTCTTGGAATTCATCAAAATTCCGCTATGAAGGTCTATATAATTACCTTCTTGGTGAAGTATAATCGGATTTGTTTACAGGTACGGATGTCCAATTGGACATCCTTATTTTCTGTTATAAGAAAAAGCATCTAAATCTTGTATTTTGCTTATAAAACCAATGACAAAAACCACGAAATATGGTACTATGATATGGATTGTATAATTAATTTTAAAATGGGTTTGGAGTGTACAAATTTTGGCTACAAAGAAGAGTACTAGTACTAGAAAAAAATCATCAAGTTCTTCTGCAAGAAGTGCAGCTGCCAAGAAGCGTAAGAAGGAACAGGAATTCAAAGAACAGGTTCGCATGGATCTGATTTTGATTCCATTTGCTGCTGTTTCAATTTTATTGTTTATTAGCAATTTTGGCATCGCTGGTAAGGTTGGAGCCGTGCTAAGTTCGGTTATGTTTGGACTATATGGCGTTATGGCTTATGTCTTCCCTATCCTTCTTTTGGTGGCAACCTTATATTTGTTTTTATACATTGATGATCGTATTGCGATTGTAAAGACAGTTGCAAGTGTATTTATTTTCCACAATATCAGTTTTATTGCATCATTGATTTCTGGATATACAGGATTAAATGCAATAAAGGCCTACAGGGATGCAAGTGAAGGCCATAATGGCGGCGGTTTTGTTGGAGGACTTTTATATCAGATCTTTGTGAACGCTTTTGGTAAGGTTGGAGCTTACATTATTGCAATTGTTGTAATCCTAATTTGTCTTGTGATTATTTTTGAAAAATCCTTTGTTCGCTTTGTTGGTAAGGGCGGAGTAAAGACAGCGTCTTCTGTCAAGCATGGTAGTGAGAAGCTTGCAACTTCGGTACGTGCTACAAGAGAAGAAATGGCAGAGAAGTACGAGGAAGAGAAAAAAGAGCGAGAAGAACGGAAAGAGGAGAAAAAAGAGAAGCGTAAGGAAAAGAAAGTATCTGGTGTTGCTGTGGATTTGACGGTTGGTGAGTCAAAGAAAGGCATGACAGACAATCTGAGGGAATTAAGACCGGATCATATTCCTGGAGAGCCTTCTGTTACAGCAGAAACAAATATTCCGCTTACTGCAGGAGTAGAGTCATCTGGTCCAAAGATTTCCGGTATGGTTTCTTTGGAGCCTTCCCCTGCACCAGCTCCGTTGGAGTTCAAGCCAGAAAATGCTATGCCTCCAGTTCCTGCTTCCGTAGATCCAATTCCTGTTGCAAAGCCAGAGCCCGTACATAAGCCTACGGCAGAGGAAAAGGCACAGACTGCGGCACAGGTGTCTGCTGAGATTGAAGCACAAAAGCCAATTAAAAAATATGTTTTCCCTAGAATTGAACTCTTGAAAAAGGCAACTGGAAATAAAGGAGTTAATTCGCAGAAGGATTTGCAGAATATGGCAGAGCGATTGGAGTCAACCCTTGCAACCTTTGGTGTGCATGCAAAGGTTATCAATATTTCCTGTGGTCCATCTGTTACTCGTTATGAATTGCAGCCTGAGATGGGAACTAAAGTTAGTAAGATTCTTGGTCTTAAGGATGATATTAGACTGAATCTTGCAGCGACAGATGTGCGTATCGAGGCTCCAGTTCCTGGAACCAGCTATGTCGGAATCGAACTTCCAAATTCTGAAACCGTTATGGTTTCTTTCCGTAATTTGATGGAATCAAATGAATTCAAGAATCATAAATCCAAGATTTGCTTCGGTGCTGGACTTGATATAGCAGGCAATGTGATTGTTGGCGATATTGCAAAAATGCCTCATGTTTTGATTGCAGGTGCAACTGGTTCTGGTAAGTCCGTATGTATCAATACCATTGTTATGAGTATTCTTTATAAGGCAGATCCAAAGGATGTAAAGCTTTTGATGATTGACCCAAAGGTGGTTGAACTTTCTGTCTATAATGGAATTCCACATCTTTTACTTCCGGTTGTAACGGACCCGAAGAAGGCGGCAGGTGCATTAAACTGGGCAGTTGCTGAGATGACAAGACGTTTCGAAACCTTTGCTGAGTGTGGCGTAAGAGATTTGGCTGGATACAATGAAAAAATCGATAAGATGACCATTCCACAAGAGCAAAAGGATGCTGAAAAGCTTCCTCAAATTGTGATTATCGTGGATGAGATGGCGGATCTTATGATGGTTGCAGGAAAAGAAGTGGAGGAATCCATTTGTCGTATTGCACAGCTCGCAAGAGCATGTGGAATTCATCTGATTCTTGCAACACAAAGACCTTCAGTTGATGTTATTACAGGTCTTATTAAGGCTAATATGCCAAGCCGTATTTCTTTTGCAGTATCTTCAGGTACAGATTCAAGAACCATTCTTGATATGAATGGTGCAGAAGACTTGCTTGGAAAGGGAGATATGCTTTATTTCCCACAGGGCCTTTCAAAGCCACTTCGTGTGCAGGGAGCTTTTGTATCCGATGATGAGGTGCACGAGGTTGTAAAATATATCATTCAAAACAACGGCAATACACAGTATGATGAGCGGATTCAGGAATCTGTCGCAAATGCAGCAAGCTCATCCAACACTACCGTATCCATTTCAAGTGCAGACGATGGGGCTGACGGAAGGGATTCCTTCTTTGTTGAAGCTGCGCGTCTCATTGTGGATAAAGATAAAGCATCCATTGGTATGCTTCAGCGTTATCTAAAAATTGGATTTAATCGAGCTGCAAGAATTATGGATCAGCTTGAAGAAGCAGGCGTTGTGGGACCTGAAGTTGGTACGAAACCAAGAGAGGTTCGCATGAGCGCTACAGATTTGGAAAATTACTTAGAGGAAAATGGTTAGGAGGATCGTGAGTATGAAGAGTGATATTGAAATTGCACAGGAAGCGGTAATGTTTCCAATCAAAGAGGTTGCAAAGTCTATCGGAATTGAAGAAGACGATTTGGAGTTATATGGAAAGTATAAGGCAAAGCTTTCGGATGAACTGATTGACCGTGTAAAGGATAATCCTGATGGAAAATTAATCCTTGTAACTGCAATTAATCCTACTCCAGCTGGAGAAGGAAAAACCACAACAAGCGTTGGCCTTGGTCAAGCCTTTGGTAAGCTTGGAAAAAAAGCAGTCATTGCTCTTCGTGAGCCTTCCTTAGGACCATGTTTTGGTGTAAAGGGTGGTGCTGCAGGTGGTGGATATGCACAGGTTGTTCCTATGGAAGACCTGAATCTTCACTTTACTGGAGATTTCCATGCAATTACTTCTGCCAACAATTTGCTTGCGGCTCTTCTTGATAATCATATTCAGCAGGGAAACAGCCTTGGTATTGATCCTAGACAGGTTGTATGGAAGCGTTGTCTTGATATGAATGACCGCGTACTTCGTAACGTTGTAGTAGGCCTTGGTGCAAAAGCGGATGGAATGGTAAGAGAAGATCATTTCGTAATTACTGTTGCTTCTGAAATCATGGCAATTCTTTGTCTTGCAGATGATATGAATGACTTAAAGAAGCGCCTTGGAAGTATCATTGTTGCCTATACTTTTGACGGAAAGCCAGTGACTGCTGAAGACCTTCAGGCAACGGGTTCTATGGCAGCACTTCTTAAGGATGCCTTAAAGCCAAACTTAATTCAGACCTTAGAGCATACACCAGCAATTGTACATGGTGGTCCATTTGCCAATATTGCACATGGTTGTAATTCCGTTCGTGCAACTAAGACGGCTCTTAAAATTGCAGACTATGTTATTACAGAAGCTGGATTTGGTGCTGACCTTGGTGCAGAAAAGTTCTTTGATATTAAGTGCCGCAAGGCAGGTCTTAATCCAGATGCAGTAGTACTTGTAGCAACCATTCGTGCGCTTAAGTACAATGGAGGAATTCCAAAGGATCAGTTGTCAGCTGAGAATTTAGATGCACTTAAGAAGGGTATTGTGAACCTTGAAAAACACATTGAAAACCTTCAGAAGTATGGTGTTCCTGTTGTTGTAACCTTAAACTCTTTTGTTACAGATACAAAGGCTGAGACGGATTTCGTTGAACAGTTCTGTAAGGAGCGTGGTTGCGAATTTGCTCTTTCAGAAGTATGGGAAAAGGGTGGCGAAGGTGGAATTGCCTTAGCAGAGAAGGTGCTTGAGACTTTAGAGACAAAGACCAGTAATTTTGCACCAATCTATAAGGATGAGCTTAGCTTAAAGGAGAAAATTGAAACCGTTGCAAGAGAAATCTATGGTGCTGCAGAGGTTACCTATTCGCCAGCTGCAGAAAGAGAACTTGCACGTATTACAGATCTTGGAATGGGTCATTTCCCAGTATGTATGGCAAAAACCCAGTATTCCCTTTCGGATGATCCAAAGAAGCTTGGTCGTCCAGAGGGCTTTACCATGAATGTCCGCGAAGTATACGTATCTGCTGGTGCAGGATTTGTGGTAGCAATTAATGGTTCTATTATGACAATGCCTGGACTACCAAAGGCTCCAGCTGCATTTAACATTGACGTAAATGATGATGGTGTGATTACCGGATTATTCTAAGGAGTAGACATGGCTGAGATTATTAGTGGAAAAGAGATATCACAGGCACTTAAAGACGAACTTCGCGCGGAAGTTGCAAAGCTGAAGGCACAGGGAAAGAATTGCTGTCTTGCAGTGATTCAGGTGGGAAATGATCCTGCTAGTTCTGTTTATGTTGGCAATAAGAAAAAAGCATGTGCTTATATTGGCATTGAATCACAGTCTTATGAACTTCCAGAGGAGACCACCGAAGAAGAGCTGCTTGCTTTGATTGATCGCTTGAACAAGGATACAGCGGTGCATGGCATTTTATGTCAGCTTCCGCTTCCAAAGCATATGGACGAAGAGAAGGTTACTCAGGCAATTGCTCCAACAAAGGATGTGGATGGATTCCATACACAGAATGTAGGCGCGCTGGTAACTGGAGGTCCAGGATTTGTGTCTTGTACACCTGCAGGAATTATTGAACTTTTACACCGTAGTGGGGTAGATGCAACTGGCAAGAAGTGTGTTGTAATTGGACGAAGCAATATCGTTGGAAAACCGATGGCGCTTTTGATGCTGCGTGAAAATGCAACCGTTACGATTTGCCATTCAAAGACAAAGGATTTACCTTCTGTATGTAAGGAAGCAGATATTTTGATTGTTGCAATTGGAAAACCACAATTTATTACTGCAGATTATGTCAAAGAAGGAGCTGTTGTTATTGACGTTGGCATTCATAGAGACGAGAACAACAAGCTTTGCGGTGATGTAAAGTATGATGAGGTGGAACCGCTTGCATCAAAAATTACTCCAGTTCCAGGTGGAGTAGGACCTATGACCATTGCTATGCTCATGAAGAATTGTGTAGAAGCAATGAAGCAGTATTCTTAATCTCTTTGGAGGAAGGTTATGAAATGTTTTTACTGTGGCGAGGAAATGGAAGATAAGCTGTTTTGTACCAACTGTGGCAAAGAGGTGCAGATTATGGCCGAACAGGTTCTTGAGGACGAATACATTTCTTCCCTTGTAGGAAGCGATGACGATTTAGAGCATCCATTTTCTCAGCAAACAGATACAAAAGAAGCACAGAAAACCATGTCTTCGATGGATCGAACCAAAATGTGCCTTGCCATCATTCTGGGTGGCCTATGCTTTGTTATTCTTGTCATTCTTATGATTGTGAATATGAATCACAAGAATTCTTATACCTATCAGGTAGAGCAGGGAAATAAGGCAGCATCAAACGGACAGTACGAAAAGGCCATTTCTTATTATGAAAAAGCCATTCGTATTGAGACAGAGGATCTTGAAGTGCGAAAGAGCATTGCGCAGTGTTATGAGGATATGGGCAATTTGGATGGAGCACTTGTAAGCTATCTTGAAATTGTAGATTTAGATCCTGATAATGTGCAGGCTTATATGAAGATTCTTGCTATATATGAGAGTCGAGGAGATATTGATGCAATCTTGGCTTTATGCGACAAGATTACAGACGAAGAGGTGTTATCGATTTTCTACGGATATGTCGTTATGCCTCCAAAGTTTAATGTATCAGGCGGAAATTATGAGACGTATATTTCACTAGAATTATCAGCTCCAGAAGGAAGTACCATTTACTATACTTCTGACCGCACCGATCCAATTAAGTATGGTAAAACCTATGAAAGCCCAATTGCCTTGGATTCAATGCGTGATTACACCATTATGGCAGTTGTAAAAAATGATAAGGGAATTTATAGCTCAGTGGTTACCAATGAGTATTCCATTGTGATACCGAGACCAGACCTTCCAACGGTAACACCAGAGGATGGTATCGTGAATGAAGAGAATTTGATAACGATTCAGGTTCAAGAAGGCTATGAAGCACATTTTACCTGGGATGGAAGTGATCCGACGTATTTGTCAGAACTATATACTGGACCGATGGCTGCACCACAGGGCTCAAATATATTATCAATTATTGTGATTGATCCAATTACCGAGCAGTACAGCGACATCTATCAGCAGGTATTTGTTGGAGAGTAGTTACTCTTCAAAAATCATTCCATATAGCAGATCAATGTAGTAATCGAGGTCTTCCTGATCCATATCTGGATATTGGTTCGCAAAGATTTCTTTCATATGTTCTGCTCTTGGATAAAAGGCTTCTTCTGGAAGTGTGACATCCGTTTGGAATGTGAGCATTTCATCCTTGTGCTCCTTGAGGAACCAAGTTGTGATTTCACTTTCCATATTTTCTTCCTTGATTTCGGTTTCTTTGACATTTTTCATATCCAAAAAGGATTTGATACCTACACAGACAAAGAATAGGAAGAGGAAGCCCATAACGATGTTCATGATAATTAACATATAGGTTGCCATGTTGATTGGAATGATTCCTAAATCAATTAGAAGCATGAAAACGACACCAAGAACTCCTACAATGGTAAAACTATAGGCAGTTGAACGTACGTCTTCGTATAAGTTTTTTTGATGCTTTGACATAAGGTGACCTCCAAGAATATTTGACTACTATGGTATAGAAAATAGATGAAAATTTCAATATTATGCGTTGGAAAAGTAAAAGAAAAATTTTATAGAGATGCCATTGCAGAATTTGAAAAACGTCTGAGTCGCTACTGTAAGCTGGAAATTGTTGAAGTTTCGGATGAAAAGACCAAGGAAGAGGCCTCAGATACAGAAATTGCCCTTATAAAGCAAAAAGAAGGGGAAAAACTACTGGCTCAAATAAAAGATGATGGCTATGTAATTTGTCTTGCTATCGATGGAAAAATGATGGATTCGGTTGCATTATCACAAAAACTGGAAGGCCTTGGGGTCACAGGCACAAGTCATATTTATCTTGTTATTGGTGGTTCTCTTGGATTATCAGATGAGGTACTAAAAAGAGCTGATTTTAAGCTGAGCTTTAGTCCTATGACATTTCCGCATCAACTTATGCGTGTTATTTTGTTGGAACAAATCTATAGGGCTTATCGAATTATGAACCATGAGCCTTATCATAAATAAAAGAACTTTGTGGAATTAGGAAGGTATATTTTACTTTATGAGTATGAATGAGAGATTACTGGATATTCCAAATGAATATATGGCCAAGATTTTTGGACAGTTTGACCAGTACATGAAGAAGATTGAAAAGACCCTTGGGGTTACATTAATTGTACGGGATGACAAGCTTAAGATTATTGGTTCGGAGACTTCTGTGGAGGAAGCCTGTGATTTGTTTACACAGTTACAGGAACTGGCAAGACGTGGATCTGAAATCACAGAACAAAGTATCAATTATGCACTTGCCATGGTGCTCGAACATAGAGGAAGTAGCTTGCTTTCCATTGATCATGATATTATTTGTCACACCATTCAGGGAAAGCCAGTGAAGCCTAAGACACTGGGACAGAAGGAATATGTTGATGCAATTCGTAAAAAAATGATTGTGTTTGGCATGGGACCAGCGGGTACAGGTAAAACCTATCTTGCAATGGCTATGGCCATAACAGCATTTAAAAATGAAGAAGTAGGACGCATTATTTTAACACGTCCTGCTATTGAAGCAGGAGAGAAGTTAGGCTTTTTGCCAGGTGACCTGCAATCGAAGGTTGATCCATATTTACGTCCGCTTTATGACGCTTTATATCAGATTATGGGAGCAGAAAGCTTTCAGAAGAATATGGAAAAAGGACTCATTGAGGTGGCACCTCTTGCATATATGCGAGCAAGAACCTTGGATAATGCTTTTATTATTTTGGACCAAGCACAAAATACAACACCTGCCCAGATGAAAATGTTTTTAACACGTATTGGATTTGGTTCAAAGGTTGATATTACTGGTGATGCAACACAAAAAGATTTGGCGCCAGGAGCAGTGTCTGGTCTTGATGTAGCGCTTCGCGTACTTGGCAAAATAGATGATATTGGTATTTGCCGTTTGACCAGTCAAGATGTTGTAAGACATCCTTTGGTACAAAAGATTGTACAGGCTTATGACGATTATGAGGCAAAAATTGAAAAAAGTCGTAAGGCAAAAGAAAGTCGAGTGACTGAAAAAAAGGGAAAGGGAAAGAAGTAAATGCGTGGCTCTGCTAGTGAAAAAATGCATATATATCGCGTAATTCCGCTTTCTCTTTTGGTACTGGTTACGGCTGCTTTGTCTGTGGCATTTAGCCTTTACAATCAGCTATTTTTAGATGAGATTGTTATTGTTGCATATTTGGATGTAATCTTTTTGGCACTATTAATTTTTGAATTGGAGTTTGCTCGTAAAAGAGGACAGATTTCAGCGAATCGTGCAACTACGTTTTCGAAGGTTGCTGGTATCTATTTTCTTTGTGCGCTGCTTGTGTTTGCAAGTGCCTTTTTGCCAGGTTTTTGCAGACCTTTTATGATACTGCCATTTTTGATTTATGCGATCAGTAATGAAGTTGTTGCGCTCATTTGTAGCTTTTATATGCTGCTTTTGTTTGCGATTACCTGTAGCGGCAATTTTTATGAGATTTTGTGTTATAGTATTTTGATTGTTTTTGGATGCGTGATAGCAAAGGCATACAATGTTAAAAAATTTCGTATTCCGTTACTTTTTATTACGATATGCGTAAGTATGGGGAATTTAACATTATTTGACTATTTGGATCAGGCAGAGGTCAATCAAAATCAGATGGTTTATTCGGGAATAACGTCTGTAATTACGGTACTTCTTATTGCGGTATTTTATCCTGTATTTCGTAAGGAGTCTGAACAAGAACTTCATAACCGAATTTTAGATATTATGTCTGAGGATTATGCGGTTATCAAAGAACTTCGTAAGTATTTTCCCGCGGATTATAATCATGGCATGCGTGTAGCAGAAATTGCAAAGCGAGGAGCACTGGCTGCAGGACTCAATGCAGAGCTATGTGAAGCTGCAGGGTTTTATTATCGCATTGGAAAATGGCAGGGAGAGCCACATGTTGAACGTGGCATCAAAAGAGCCCAAGCTCTATGCTTTCCAGTAGAGCTAACGTCAATCATTTCGGAATACTACGGAGAAGAGCATTTGCCGTCTACTCCAGAATCTGCCCTTGTTCATATGGTAGATAGTATTACAATTAAAATTGCTGCGTTACAGGAGGATGTTGGTTTATCTACCTGGAATCAAGAGATGATTATTTATCAAGCCTTGAATGAATTCAGTAATCAAGGCCTTTACGATGCATCAGGTCTTAGCATGAATCATTTCCTTAAGATTCGTGAATTCTTAGCGAAGGAGAATTGGATCATATGAGTTTTTCTTTTGAAAAAGAGGTTGAAACAAATTTTAATTTCAATGAAGAAGAATTGGCTGAAAAAGTTATCGCATATTGCTTGGAATATATGGAATTTCCTTATGAAGCAGAGGTTAATTTGACGCTTACTGACAATGAGGGAATTCATGCGATTAATAAGGAGTTTCGTTCCATTGATCGTCCAACAGATGTCTTATCATTTCCGATGCTTTCCTATGAAGCTCCTGGAGATTTCTCATTTTTGGAAAACGAAAGTGACGATGATTTTGACCCAGATACAGGAGAAGCATTGCTTGGAGATATTGTGATTTCTGTGGAAAAGGTGAAGGAACAGGCAGAAAGCTACAATCATAGTGAAATGCGTGAGTATGCATTTTTGATTGTGCATAGTATGTTACATTTGTTTGGCTTTGATCATATGGAGGCAGAAGAAGCTGCAGTTATGGAAGAAAAGCAGCGTGAGATATTAAATGGCCTTCAGATTTTACGTGATTAGTTGGTTTATTAGAGAGGTTACTTATGGCAAAAAAAGACAAAGGTGGAGCTAATTTTCTAGTACAAGGCTCCATACTTGCATTTGCTTCCATTGTTAGCCGAATCATAGGTCTGATTTATCGTATTCCAATGACAGATATCATTGGGGATCTAGGAAATAGCTATTATGGAAGTGCCTTTGAAGTATACAATATAATGCTTATTATTTCTTCTTACAGCCTTCCACTTGCAGTATCAAAGATGGTAAGTGCGCAGCTTGCGGCTGGTAAAAAGAAGATGGCATATCATATATTTAAGTGTGCGATGACCTTTGCGGTGATTTCAGGAACCTTGGTTTCTTTGATTGTGTTTTTCGGCGCGCAGTTTTTCTCTGATGTTTATCTGAAAACACCGTACAGTATTTTTGCTCTTCGTATTTTGGCACCGGGACTTTTGATTGTTGCAATATTAGGTGTGATTCGTGGCTTTTTCCAGGGAATGGGAACCATGGTTCCAACTGCAATTTCTCAGGTGATTGAGCAGATTGTCAATGCAATCGTCAGCATTTGGGCAGCCTATGTGTTATTCAATTATGGAAAACGAATCGGCGGGGTCTTGGGTGATCCAGAACATTATGCAGCGGCTTACGGCGCATCTGGTGGTACCCTTGGAACGAACCTTGGCTCAGTAGCAGCACTCATTTTTATGACCTTTGTTTTTGCTGGTTACATTCGTGTTTTCAAGCGCAAGATGAAAAAGGATGGAACAACGGTTAAGGAAAGTGTTTGGCAGACCCTTGGTTCCTTAATTGCTGTGATATTCCCAGTTTTACTTAGTACTACCATTTATAATATCAGTGGAATTATTGATAATGGTATCTATAAGCATATCGCATATTCACAGGGGTATATTGCAGATGACATCGATGTATGGTGGGGTGTTTATACTGGAAAATATAAGCTCCTTATCAATGTACCGATTTCGATTGCCAGTGCAATGGCTGCCTCTTCGGTTCCAGCGCTGACTGCAGCTTTCCAGAAAAAGGATATGAAGGATGTTCGGCTTAAAATTAAGGCAGCGACTCGTTTTGTTATGATTATTTCCATTCCTTCTGCTGTTGGTCTTGCTGTACTTGGAAAGCCAATTATTGCGCTTTTGTTCCACAGTACCATATCAAGTATTGATGTGGCTGGAAAAATGATGTGGACAGGAAGTATTGCAGTTGTATTTTATGCACTTTCAACCTTGTCCAATGGATTGCTTCAGGGTATTGATCGTTTGAAGCTTCCGGTACGTAACGCGGCCATTTCTTTGGTGCTACATGTAATTGTTTTGGTTGTACTCATGTATGTATTAAAGTGGAATATTTTTGCAGTGGTTGCTTCCAATGTATTTTTTGCATTCATGATGTGTTTCTTGAATCAGATGTCTCTTTGCAGATATTCTAGATATCGCCATGAATGGTATAAAACCTTTATTCTACCAAGTGCCTGTTCTGCGATTATGGGACTTGCAGCATTTGCAATCTATAATGGACTTCATGTGGTGACAAACTCCAATGCAATTTCACTTATGGTTGCCATGGTCTTGGCCGTAATAATCTATACGGTATTTATGCTCTTACTTAAGGGCTTAACAGAGGAAGAACTGAAGCGTTTCCCTAAGGGAACTTCTTTGATTCGATTCTTCCGAAAATTACATTTGCTTTCATGATGAAATACCTTGCCTTTTAGGCAGGGTATTTGGGCGTTATTTATACAATCGATGAAAGGGAAGGAGTGCGTACATGATTGACGTTCTTGTGATTGGTGCCGGTGCATCTGGTCTTATGGCTGCGATTACAGCCGCAAGAAATGGTTCTTCTGTGCTGGTTTTGGAGCAAAAAGAAAAAATTGGCAAGAAGCTCTATGCCACTGGAAACGGAAAATGTAATTTCACAAATGATCATATGGATAAAAGCTGTTATCATGGAAACTCTGCCCTAATTGATTTGGCACTTTCGACCTTTTCCAAGGAGGATACCCTTTCGTTTTTTGAAGGGATTGGTATCGCTGCAAAGCAAAGAGATGGCTATTATTATCCAATGAGTGAACAGGCAAGTGCCATTGTATTGGCGCTTACAGATGAAGCCAATCGACTTAAGGTGACATTTGCTTTTGATACAAGGGTATTGGAAATTAAGGACTTAGAAATAGAGGGTTATCAAGTTGTAACTTCTTCTGGAAAATCCTATGAGGCGCATAAGCTTGTCATTGCATCTGGTCTTCTAGCTAGTCCAAAGCTTGGAAGTGATGGAAGCTTGCTTCCTGTACTTCAAAATATGGGATATGAATTTACTACTTTGGTTCCAGCTCTTTGTGGATTCTACTGCAAAGGCGCCAATTTTAATAAAATAGCTGGAGTTCGTGTAGGTGGAGAAGTATCTGTACGGGTGCAGGGCTATGAAGTTGCAAAGGACTTGGGCGAAATTCAGTTTACAGATTATGGAATCAGTGGTATTCCTGTTTTTCAGGTGAGTCGCTTTATTGCGCTTGCTTTAGCGAAAAATGATGCAGTTGAGGTGCATATATCCTTTTTGCCAGAATTATCGGAAGAAGAGTTGCTTATTCGATTTAAAGAATATTTGGCCATACATCAGGGAGAGTGTAGCTATCGGAACCTCCTGCAGGGGTATTTACCAGAGAAGCTTATGGATGAAATCCTTCGAAAGGTTCATGCTGGGCAGGATGATTATGTATACGAGAATGATCTTCCTTGTTTGGTTCGCGAAATCAAGTCTTTTGTCGTTCATCCGAAGCGCGTCAGAGATTATGAATTTGCACAGGTATGTGCAGGTGGTCTTGCGGCTTCCATGGTAAATGAAGAAACCTTGGAATCAAAGTTGCATAAGGGCATCTATTTTGCCGGTGAAATATTGGATGTAGATGGCATTTGTGGTGGATATAATTTGCAATTTGCCTGGGCTACAGGAAATATTGCTGGTAGAAATGCTAGTGGAGTATAAGGATACATGATTGTAATATCACAATTAAAGCTTGGAGTTTTGCATTCCGATGTGGATTTGGAGAACAAGATTCGAAAGACTTTAAAACTCAATAAAGAGAAGTTCACATACAAAATCGTGAAGCGATCCTTGGATGCAAGGAAGAAGCCGGATTTGTTTTACGTCTATACTGTTCATGTAGAGGTTGAAGGCGAAAATAAGCTTGTTGCAAGGCTTCATAATCCTAACGTCAACCTTGGGAAGGAAGTGGTTTACAAGCTTCCGGAGGCAGGAAATGAATCGCTTTTGGGAAGACCTGTCATTGTAGGAGAAGGTCCTGCAGGTTTATTTTGTGCCTATATTTTGACAAAAGCAGGCTATCATCCGATTGTTTTAGAGCGTGGATCTGCGATGGAAAAGCGAACAGAACTTGTACAAAAATTCTGGACAACAGGGCAATTGTCACCAAAGACGAATGTGCAGTTTGGAGAAGGTGGTGCAGGTACCTTTTCTGATGGAAAGTTAAATACTGTAGTAAAGGATCCAACAGGACGTAATGCCTTTGTATTAGATACTTTTATTCATTTTGGTGCACCTGAACAAATTCGTTTTGATGCGAAACCACACATTGGAACAGATATTCTTGCCAATGTGATTTTGGATATGCGACGATACCTTGAGGAAAATGGCTGTGAGTTTTTGTTTGAAACTTGCATGACAGATTTGGTATTTGAAAATGGTAGACTATGCGAGGTCATTGCAGAGGATAGACATTTTAAAACAAATGTGTGTGTACTTGCACTTGGACATAGTGCACGTGATACCTTTCAAATGTTGGAGAAAAGAAAGCTTCCTATGGAATGCAAAAGCTTTGCAGTGGGCTTTCGCGTAGAACATCCACAGGCTATGATTGATGAAGCTATGTATGGAAAGCAAAAATATGCACTACCAGCTGCGCCATATAAGGTGACGAGCAATTTCCCAAATGGAAGAGGCGTTTATAGTTTTTGCATGTGTCCAGGTGGTTATGTAGTTAATTCATCTTCCTATGAGGGTGGAATGGTCGTAAATGGCATGAGTTATTCTGGAAGAAGTGGGAAAAATGCGAACTCCGCAATCATCGTGAGTGTGACACCAGATGATTTTGGTGCTTCCGATGCACTTTCTGGTATGCGCTTTCAGGAGCAAATCGAAAGAAAGGCATTTATGCTTGGGGATGGAAAAATTCCTCAACAGCTATTTGGGGATTATAAGGAGAATCGTGCCTCGTCTAGCTATGGAGCCTATGATTCTACAACCAAAGGAGCCACTTCCTTTGCCAATTTAAGAGGACTGTTTTCCGATGATATGGAGAGCAGTTTTATGCAGGGAATGGAACATTTTGATCGTATTGTTTCTGGCTTTTCAAGAGACGATGCAATTTTATCGGGGGTGGAATCTAGAACATCTTCCCCAATACGTATTCTTCGAAATGAGGAAATGGAAAGTGCGATGAGAGGCATCTACCCTTGTGGAGAAGGTGCGGGATATGCTGGCGGTATTATGTCCGCTGCAATGGATGGTATGAAGGTTGCGGAAGCAATCATTAGGAAATACGAAAGGTCGTAATAGTTGTGAGTGATTTAATGGCTGAAGTTTCGCCAATGATGCAGCATTATCTGCAAACAAAAGAAGAAAACCCAGGGTGTATTTTGTTTTATCGTCTTGGTGATTTTTACGAGATGTTCTTTGAGGATGCAAAAATTGTATCAAAGGAACTGGAGCTAACCTTAACTGGAAAAAGCTGTGGCTTGGAAGAACGTGCACCAATGTGTGGCGTTCCATTTCATGCTGCAGACACTTATATTAATCGTCTGGTGGCAAGAGGATATAAGGTTGCAATTTGTGAACAGGTCGAGGATCCAAAGACGGCAAAAGGGATTGTAAAGCGTGAAGTCATTCGTATTGTGACCCCTGGTACCAATACAGATATGGCTAGCCTTGATGAGACCAAGAACAATTACATCATGTCTATTGTCTATATTGGAGACCGCTATGGCGTTGCGACTGCAGATGTTACAACAGGCGAATTTGTGGTTACTGAACTGGATAGTGAACGCAAGCTTTTGGATGAGATGAATAAGTTTGCACCTTCAGAGATTATCTGTAATGAAGCCTTTTATATGAGTGGCGTTGATATTTCAGATATGAAGGAGCGTCTTAATATTGCAGTGTCTGCGCTGGATGCCTGGTATTTTGGGGATGATCTTGTGAAGGAGACCTTGCTTACCCATTTTAAGGTGCATACCCTAGAGGCACTTGGTCTTATGGACTATGAGTGTGGAGTGGTGGCTTCTGGTGCACTTCTTAAGTATCTTATGGATACCCAGAAAAATACCATGGACCATATTCTTGAAATTCATCCATATTCCATTGGCAAATATATGATTATCGATAGTTCTTCCCGTCGCAATCTGGAACTTGTGGAGACCTTACGTGAAAAATCAAAGCGAGGCTCTTTGCTTTGGGTTTTGGATAAGACCAAGACGGTTATGGGAGCAAGACTCCTTCGTAACTATGTGGAGCAGCCTTTGATTGAAAAGGCGGAAATCATAAAGCGCCAGAAGATGATTGAAACCCTGAATAAGCAGGTGATGAGTCGTGAGGAATTAAGAGAATATCTGAATCCAATCTATGATTTGGAGCGTTTGATTACCAGGATTAGTTATCAGACGGCCAATCCAAGAGATTTGTTGGCATTTCGTAATTCCTTGCAGATGCTTCCAGCAATTCGCATGATTTTAGAGGATGTGAACTGTGAACTATCGGAAGAAATAAAGGGTGAGTTTGATTGCTTAGAGGATTTGTATGATCTTCTTAGCAGATCCATTCAGGAGGAACCGCCAATTTCCCAGCGCGACGGTGATATTATTCGTGAAGGCTTTTCCGAGGAAGTGGATAGACTTCGTATTGCCAAAACAGATGGAAAAACATGGCTTGCAAAGCTTTTGGAGGAAGAGCGCGAGAAGACTGGAATTAAGAATTTAAAGATTAATTTTAATAAGGTCTTTGGTTATTATTTGGAGGTTACCAATTCCTTTAAGGAGATGGTTCCGGATTATTACATTAGAAAGCAAACCTTAGCCAATGCTGAACGATATATTACGCCAGAACTAAAGGAACTTGAGGATACCATTTTAGGTGCAGAGGATCGACTTACCAGCTTGGAATATGAGCTTTTCCGTGAGGTGCGTGAAACAATTGCACAGAATGTGTCTCGTATTCAAAAGACAGCACGTGCCATAGCAAAGCTTGATGTTTTTGCAAGTCTTGCACTTGTGGCAGAGCGTAACAATTACTGCAAGCCAAAGATCAATGAATCTGGAATTCTGGATATTAAGGGCGGCCGTCATCCAGTGGTTGAAAAAATGATTGTGAATGACATGTTTATTGACAATGACACCTATTTGGATAATGGTATGCATCGCATTTCTATCATTACAGGTCCAAATATGGCAGGTAAATCCACCTATATGCGACAAACCGCTTTGATTGTTTTGATGGCTCAAATCGGAAGCTTTGTTCCCGCAGAGTCTGCAAATGTCGGTATTGTCGATCGTATATTTACCAGAGTTGGAGCAAGTGATGACTTGGCTAGTGGACAGTCAACCTTCATGGTTGAAATGAATGAGGTGGCCAATATTCTTCGTAATGCGACTTCCAATTCATTGCTTATTTTAGACGAAATAGGTCGTGGAACAAGTACTTTTGATGGTCTTAGTATTGCCTGGGCGGTGGTTGAGCATATTGCAAACACGAAGCTCCTTGGTGCAAAGACTTTATTTGCTACGCATTATCATGAATTGACTGAGCTAGAAGGAAAGCTTGATGGCGTCAACAACTATTGTATTGCAGTAAAGGAAAAGGGGGATGATATCGTATTCCTTCGCAAAATTGTAAAGGGTGGAGCAGACAAGTCTTATGGTATTCAGGTAGCAAAGCTTGCTGGCCTTCCTGATACTGTCATTGACCGTGCAAAAGAACTTGTTACAGAACTATTAAACAATGATATTACGGAACTTGTTCGAAGCATTTCCGTAGAGGGAAACGAGAAAAAGAGTAGACGAAAAGATCAGCTTTTGGATGAGGTGGATTTGGCGCAGATGTCTCTTTTTGATACCACAAGTGATGCAGATATTGTGGAAGAATTAAAGGGTATTGATATTGGAAATCTTACCCCTCTTGAAGCATTAAATAAGTTATATGATTTACAGAATAAGGCCAAGAATCGTTGGTAGTGTAAATCAAAAGGGAAATAAGTTATGCCTGAAATTCTGTTATTAGATCAACAAACAATTGATAAAATTGCGGCTGGAGAAGTCATTGAAAGACCAAGTTCTGTGGTAAAGGAGTTGGTAGAAAATGCCATTGATGCAGGTGCCTCTGCCATTACCGTTGAAATCAAAGAAGGCGGCATCAGTTTTATTCGTATTACAGATAATGGTTGCGGTATTGAGTCCCGCCAGGTAAAGGACGCCTTTCTTCGCCATTCTACCAGTAAGATTCGAAGTGTTGAGGATTTAAACAATGTGTCGTCCTTGGGATTTCGAGGGGAAGCTCTTTCAAGTATCTCTGCTGTAGCAAGGGTGGAACTGATTACAAAGACGCCATCTCAACTTACGGGAACAAGATATTGCATTGAAGGCTCTAAGGAAGTTGCGTTTGAAGAGATTGGCGCGCCAGATGGAACAACATTTTTGATTAAGGATTTGTTCTTTAATACACCAGCACGTAAGAAGTTCCTAAAATCGCCTCAGACAGAAGGAACCTACATTAGTGACATTGTAGAAAAGCTTGCCTTGTCTCATCCAGACGTGTCATTTAAATTTATCAACAACAACCAGACCAAGCTACATACATCTGGAAATGGCAACGAGAAGGATTTGATTTATCATGTCTTTGGGCGTGAGATTGCGTCATCTATTTTACCACTACATTATGAATGTGAATTCTTCTCTGTGGATGGCTATATAGGAAAACCGATTGTATCACGCGGGAATCGTAATTATGAGAATTACTTTATCAATGGTCGTTATGTGAAGTCAGCACTTCTTGCAAAGGCCATTGAGGAAGGCTATAAAAAATATTTGATGCAGCATCAGTATCCATTTACGGTGTTACACTTTACCATCAATGGCAATTCCTTGGATGTGAATGTTCATCCAACGAAGATGGAGATGCGCATTGATCACAATGAAGAAGTCTATCGTCATTTATATCAGGCGATTTCAGACGTTTTATCTGGACGTGAAATGATTCCTTCTGTTCCTTTGACAGAGGTGAAAAAGGAAGACGATAAGCCTGTATACCGTGAGCCAATTCCGGAACCATTTGAGAAGCGCAGACTCACAGATATTCGTGCATCTGTTGCAAAGGATAGTCCATACACGGTGCAGTATCCTGACCGTGTACGTCCAACCATGGCAGAGCGAAAAAGAGAAATTGATGCGAAACACCAGTATGGACGTGAGGAGCTTAAGGTATCGGAAGAAATTCTATTTGCTGTTCCAGAAGCAACTCCAGAAGCAGCTCCAGCAACAGCTACCGAAGCAGTCATTACAGGAACGCAGACATCACTTTCTGAATTATCACCAGACTTTTTGACACAGGAAGCAAAGAGCAACCATAGAATCATTGGTCAAGTCTTTGATACCTATTGGCTAATCGAATATGAGAATCAGCTTTATATCATTGATCAGCATGCTGCCCATGAGAAGGTGTTGTATGAGCGCAAGATGGCGGAGCTTTCAAGAAAAGAATTTACCACACAGGCCTTAATGCCACCGCTTATTCTTTCTTTGGATGGGAAGGAAGTGGAAGCATTGGAAACCTATCGTGAGCAAATCGAGCTTTTGGGATATCAGGTGGAGCATTTTGGCGGTAAAGAATATATGATCAGTGGCATTCCAGGCAATTTATATCATCTTGATATGAAAGATTTGTTTATTGAAATGCTAGATGATTTTTCCAATGCATCAGGGAAGGCGACTCCAGAACTGATTTTGGAAAAGGTGGCTTCTATGAGCTGTAAAGCGGCAGTTAAGGGAAATAATCATCTTTCAATGGAAGAAATGGAAGCCTTAATTGATGAGTTATTGATGCTTGAAAATCCATTTCATTGTCCGCATGGAAGACCAACCATCGTTTCTATCAGCAAATATGAGATGGAAAAGAAATTTAAGAGGATTGTTTGATGCAAAAAAAGCCTATCATCGTTCTAACAGGTCCAACCGCAGTTGGAAAGACGGCTTTGTCCATTGCGCTTGCGAAAAGTATACAAGGATCTGTGATTTCTGCAGACTCCATGCAAGTCTATAAATATATGGATATTGGATCTGCGAAGATTATGCCTGAAGAGATGGAAGGGATTCCTCATTATCTTGTAGATGAGCTCCTTCCGGAAGAGGAATTTAATATTGTTGTTTTCCAGGATATGGCAAAAAAGGCATTGGAGGAAATCTATGCCAGTGGGCGTATTCCTATTGTGACAGGTGGAACTGGTTTTTATATTCAATCTCTTTTGTATGATATTGCTTTTGCTGGGGAAGAGAACGACCATAGCTATCGCACAACATTAGAGGAGTATGCAAAAGTACATGGTGCCCATGCGCTTCATGAAAAGCTAAAGGAAATTGATCCGGTGTCCTATGAGACCATTCATGAGAATAACGTGAAAAGGGTCATTCGTGCTTTGGAGTATTATGAACTTAACCATAGTCCGATTTCTGCGCACAATGAAGCGGAATCGCAGAAGGAATCACCATACAATTTTGCATATTTTGTCCTTACGGATGATAGAGAGGTTATGTATGACCGCATCAATCATCGTGTGGATCTTATGGTGCAAAATGGCTTAGAGGATGAAATTAAACGTCTCAAAGCAATGGGATATCATAGAGATATGGTATCCATGCAAGGGTTAGGATACAAAGAAATGCTTGACTATTTGGATGGAAAATGTACTATGGATGAGGCTATTGATAAAATCAAGCTTGAAACCAGACATTTTGCCAAACGTCAGTTGACCTGGTTTCGACGGGAAAAAGATGTGATTTGGGTAGATAAATCACAGTATCAAAGAGATGAACAAAAGATTTTATCCTATATGCAATCAGTTTTACGTGAGAAAGGGATTATTGAAACAAAATGAATCAGTATTTGAGTGAACAATATAAGGCTCTTGGAATTGCACCAGAGGTAGTCGCCTTTGGAGAGGATGTTCTTAAGGAATTGGAAGAACGTTTTCGCGAAATTGATGAAAGAGCAGAGTTTAACCAGATGAAGGTGCTTGCAGCAATGCAAAAAAATCGTGTAAGTGCTGAGTGCTTTAATGCCACTTCTGGATATGGATACAACGATTTGGGAAGAGACACTTTAGAGCGTGTGTATGCAGATTGCTTTAAGGGAGAGGATGCCTTGGTACGTCCACAGATTACCTGTGGTACCCATGCGCTTGCCCTTGCGCTTATGTCTAATCTTCGTCCTGGAGATGAGTTATTAAGCCCTGTTGGAAAGCCATATGATACCTTAGAGGAAGTCATTGGAATTCGTCCTTCAAAGGGTTCTTTGGCCGAGTATGGAATCACCTATAAGCAGGTAGATTTACTCCCTGATGGGGGCTTTGATTGGGAAGGTATTCGAGCATCCATCAATGAAAAGACAAAGCTGGTTACCATACAGCGTTCCAAGGGTTATCAGACTAGACCAACACTTTCTGTTGATCGTATTGGAGAGTTGATTTCATTTATTAAGGAAATTAAACCAGATGTCATCTGTATGGTTGACAACTGTTATGGCGAATTTGTTGAAGAAAAGGAACCTCTTGAGGTTGGAGCTGACATGATTGTTGGATCCTTAATTAAGAATCCAGGAGGTGGACTTGCTCCAATTGGCGGCTATATCTGTGGAAAAAAGGAATGCGTGGAAAATGCAGCTTATCGTCTTACTTCTCCAGGTCTTGGAAAAGAGGTTGGAGCAAGCCTTGGCGTAATTCAGTCATTTTACCAGGGATTCTTTATGGCACCTACCGTTGTAAGTGGAGCACTAAAGGGCGCCATTTTTGCAGCTAAAATTTATGAGAAACTTGGTTTTGCAGTGATTCCTAATGGAACAGAAAGTCGTCATGATATTATTCAGGCTATTACCTTTGGAAATCGTGATGCAATGCTTGCCTTTACAGAGGGAATTCAGTCTGCAGCTCCTGTGGATAGCTATGTTACTCCAGAGCCATGGGCGATGCCAGGTTATGATAGTGATGTTGTTATGGCGGCAGGCGCTTTTGTGCAGGGTTCATCCATTGAATTATCTGCAGATGGACCAGTGAAAGAGCCATATGCGGTATATTTCCAGGGTGGCCTTACCTGGTATCATGCGAAGCTTGGTATTCTTTCTTCTTTACAGAAACTTTATGAGCGTCAACTTGTGAAGCTTACGAAATAATGCTATAATTATTTGATATGTTTATGGTTTGTTCGGCGCCTTTTTGAGAGTGAAAGGAATATATGAACCAGCATATTAAAATGAAATGTCTACCTGAATCGGAGCAACCGTATGAAAAGTATGCAAAGTATGGGGTAGAACAGCTTTCGGATGCAGAATTACTCGCAATTCTTATTCGAAATGGAACGAAGGATTTGAGTTCTTTGGATGTGGCAAGAAATTTTCTTATGATGCGACATGGGAATCTTATGAATCTCTTTTCTTTATCGCATAATGAGCTCTTGCAAATTCCAGGAATAGGCAATGTGAAGGCCATGGAGCTAAAAGCACTTGCGGAACTTTCAAAACGCATTGCGAAAACGGAAAGTGGCTTTGAACTTCGTCTCGATAGTCCTTCTAGTATTGCAAAATATTATATGGAGCTACGTTATTTGCCGCATGAAGTGCTTGTGGTTGCTGTATTTGATAGCAAATGTCATTTCTTGGGAGATGAGCGAGTTTCTGTTGGGAGTACAAGTTATACTTATGTATCTCCAAAAGATATTTTGCGGTCTGTATTAATGTTGCATGGTGCCACCTTTGTGGTGCTACACAATCACCCAAGTGGGGATGCAACTCCATCCTTGGATGACAAGCGGATAACAATGCGCATTAAGGAATGTGCAGAATTGATGGATCTTACTTTTTCGGATCACATCATTATTGGAGATAATCAATATTTTAGTTTTCTAGAGCATCAATTATTGAATTAAAGGGAGAACATGATGAATAGTAATATCTATGGAATTGACCTTGGTACGACCAATTTGAAAGTATTCTGTAAGTCCACAGGAAAGACTTTGAAAGAGAAGAATACCATTGCAATTATTGGAAAAAATCAGATTTATGCATATGGTGATAAGGCGTATGCTATGTATGAAAAGGCACCAGAAAGCATTCAGGTGACTTTTCCGGTTGTATCTGGTGTAATTGCAGATTTCAATTTCCTTCAGGAATATATTTATCAATTTTTGGAAGATCGAATGAAGGGAAAGACAAAGGGTGCAGACTTTATTGTTGCAGTTCCAACGGATATTACAGATGTTGAAAAGCGCGCCTTTTACGAAGTGTTTGTTAAGAGCAAATTCCGCCCAAAGAATGTTTATCTTTGTGAGAAGCCAATTGCTGATGCGGTTGGTCTTGGTATTGATGTAAACGAGCCAACAGGTGTTATGGTAGTGAATATGGGTGGCGATACCACAGAAATTTCTATTATTTCACTGGGTGGTCTTGTGCTTTCTGATTTACTTCATTTTGGCGGAAATCGTTTGGATGAAAATATCATCAGTTATATCCGTAAGGAGTATAACCTTGTGATTGGACAGAAGACAGCAATGTCCCTTAAGGAGAATATAGGATCCGGTCTTCCAGGAAGAAGCGAATCTATGATTATTGTTGGACGTGATGTTGTAAGTGGTCTTCCTATTGAGAAAGAAATTACTGCAGAGGTTGTCTACAATGCCATGAAGGGTACTTTAGAATCTATTTGCACATCAATTAAGATGATTTTGGAGAAAACACCACCAGAGTTGGCTAGAGATATTATTAAATCAGGAATTTATATTACTGGTGGAGGCTCTCAAATTCATGCTTTGGATTCTTTGTTTGAAGAAATTACTGGTATTCGCGTAAATACCTGTGAGGATCCAGAGGAGAGCGCTGTACGTGGTTTGGTACAGATTATGACAGATGCGAAGTATAAGAGACTTCCATTTACCATTAAAAATAGCAATTTGAAATAGAGGATTCTATGAGAAGTTTTCGTAATCGTAATCGAAAAAAGAAACGAAACTTTTCGAGTGCTTCGCTCCTTTTGATTTTGTCTCTTGGATGTATTGCTTTATTTATTCTTGGCTTGACCCTTAATATTTCTGGCGGGCCACTGAATTCGATTGCTGGCTATGTATTTGTTCCTATGCAAAATGGAATCAATACTTCAGGACATTATCTTGCAAGAAAAGCCAATGATTTCAAGACCTTAAGTGAGGTTTTGGAAGAAAATGAAAGCTTGCAAAAGCAGGTGGATGATTTGACATATGAATTATCAACCTTGAAGCTAGAGCGATATGAACTGGAAAATTATCGTGAATTATATGAGTTAGATGAAAAGTATCCTTCTTATGAGAAGGTTGCTTGTAGTGTTATTGCTATGGATTCCACCAACTGGTTTAATAGCTTTACCATCAATAAAGGAAAGAAGGCTGGCATTCAGGTCGGTATGAATGTTATGGCAGGAAGTGGTCTTGTAGGCATTGTAACCGATGTTGGACCCAATTATGCAAAGGTTCGTTCCATCATTGATGATACTGCAAAAGTGAGTGGTATGTTAACGACGACACAATCCAATATTATTGTGAATGGTGATTTGCAGTCTATGACTGAGAATGGTACCATCACTTTTTCTGGATTAAAGGACAAGGAGAATCATGTGGCCGTTGGTGACCAGGTGGTTACTTCTTATGTTTCAGATCAATATCAACAGGGAATTTTGATTGGCTATATTGCAACATTAGAGGAAGATTCTAATAACCTGACCAAGTCAGGAACCATTACGCCTGTTGTTGATTTTGAGCATATTCAAGAAGTGTTTGTAATTTTACAAAAGAAAGTGATTGAAGAGATCGAAGAAGAGGAATCTACGGAATGCGTAGAAGGGTAACGTTATTTATTGTCATTACAGTTTGCTTTTTGCTACAATCTACGGTATTTCAGAAGCTTTCCTTTGCAGGAATTGTTCCGAATTTACTCCTTATTGTAGTATCTTCTTTTGGCTTTATGAGAGGTTCCAAGGAGGGACTTTTGATAGGGTTCTTTTGTGGTCTGCTTCTTGATGTTTTTTGCGGATTCTATTTGGGACTTTATGCCCTTCTATATATGCTGATAGGCTATCTGAATGGAGTGTTTCATAAATTTTTCTACCCAGATGATATCAAGCTGCCCCTTGTCATGATTTCCACCAGTGATTTGGTGTGTAATCTTGTCATCTATCTATTTGTATTTGTTTTCCGTAGTAGATTTCATTTCTTTTATTATCTGAAAGCAGTGATTGTACCAGAATTCGTGTATACCATGATTGTTGGTATTTTCTTGTATTTCCTTCTTTTGGTTGGAAATGAACATTTGGAAAAGGCAGAAAAGAGGAGAGTAAATCGTTTTGATTTATGAGATTAGAGAGTTCTTTAAAAAAATAATATCTTCTCGTGTGCTGATTCTTATGGCAATTTTTTCTGTCATGTTTGCATTGGTGCTAGGGCGTGTCTTTTATTTGCAGATTGTAAAGGGTGAGAGCTATCGCGAGAATTTTGCTCTTCGTATTCAAAAGACAATTGCCGTTGATGCTAGTCGTGGTAATATTTACGATTGCAATGGTACCTTGCTTGCATACAATGAGCTTGCTTATGTGGTAACCATTATCGATAACACGAGCTATACAACAACATCCGCCCGTAATCGTGCTTTAAATGCAGAACTTGCAGAGTTAATTGGTGTTATTGAGGGCAATGGAGAAAGTATCAATAATGATTTTGGTATTCTATATAATCCAAATGGCACCTATTCCTTCCGCTATTCAGGTACTTCCCTGAAGCGATTTAAAGCAGATGTTTTTGGGAAGAGTAGTTATGATAAGTTAACCTATAACAAAGAGTTTGGCTTTAATGAAGCTGATGCTACTCCAGATCAGATTATGGAGTATCTTATGCATAACAATACCAGTGGCTTTTTCTTAAACAAGAGCAATATTGAGGTTGATGAATACGATCCACACACCAATTATGAAATTGTTGTGCTTCGTTATGCAATGAATTCCAATCGTTATACCAAGTATAAAGCAACTGTTGTTGCAGAAAATGTCGGTGACAAGACGGTTGCCTATATGAGTGAGCACTCAGATACTTTAAAGGGTGTTGAAATTATTGAGGATAGTATTCGTAAGTATAATTACAGCGAGTATTTTGCTTCCATTATTGGTTATACTGGAAAAATTACAAATGAAGAGTATACAAGTCTATCTGAAAAGGATAGTACCTACACCATGAATGATACCGTTGGTCGAAGTGGTCTTGAGGCCTATTATGAGAGCTATCTTCGTGGAGTCAATGGAAAAAAAGAAGTATATGTTGACAATGTAGGACGCATTTCAGAGGTAATTTCCAATTCAGATCCAGTTGCTGGAGATGATTTGTATATTAGTATTGATGCGAATTTACAGGAGGCGACTTACCGTCTTTTGGAGCAGGAAATTGCGGGAATTGTTTATTCAAATATTCGAAATGGAAAAATTCCTTTGAATGATGTGTATTTTGCGCTAATTAACAATAATGTCATTGATTCCAATCATTTTTCCAAGGAGGATGCTTCTACTACTGAGCAAAGCATTTATGCTACCTATGAGGTGAAGTGTCAGGATGCAATTGGACTGATTGAAGGGCAATTGCTTTCGGAACGTGCGCAAACCATAAATGCAATGAACGAAGAGACTCTGGATTATTTTACAGATGTGATTTCCTTTTTAAAGGATGAAGATATCTTAGACACCAGTGCAATTGATACTTCGGATGCAGTCTATGTGAACTGGCGTAATGGAACGATTAGCCCTCAGGAATATTTGCGATATGCCATTGCAAATCAGTGGATTGATATTACCCTTATGGATATTGATGACAAGTATTCCGATACTTCAGAAATCTACAATGCAATGGTAGAAATTATCCGCACGGATTTGCCCAATTATGCAGCCTTCCAGAAGAATGTCTATAAGTACATGATTAAGAAGGGAAGTGTCTCTGGTCGTGATTTGTGTATGGTGTTATTTGATCAGGGGGTATTGGAATATGATGAGGAAGCGGTTTCTAGTTTAGGAAGAAGCACTTCATATGCGTATACCTTCATACTCAATAAAATCAATAATATTGAGATTACGCCAGCGCAGCTTGCCCTTGATCCATGTACAGGGTCTAGCATTATTACAGATGCAAATACAGGGGAAATCAAGGCTTTGGTAAGTTATCCTGGATATGATAACAATAAGCTTGCCAATGGCGTAGATGCTGTATATTACGCTAAGCTAAATGCAGATAAATCGAATCCGCTTTATAACTATGCGACGCAGGAAAAGACAGCGCCAGGTTCTACCTTTAAGATGGTGTCATCAACTGCGGGTCTTGCCGAAAATATGATTGATACTTCAACCAGAATTAAATGTCTTGGTATTTTTACAGATATTAGTAATACCCCTAAGTGTTGGATTTATCCATCTGCGCATGCCAATATCAATGTATCGGAAGCTCTTAGAGATTCATGTAACTATTTCTATTATTCCGTTGGCTTTAAGCTTGCTTGCAAGGATGACGGAGCTTATGATGATCCTTCGGGTATTGCATATCTTCAAAAATATGCATCCATCTATGGCTTGAATCGTAAAACAGGTCTAGAGATAGAAGAAAATCTTTCTGAGATGGCAGATGAATATCCTGTCATGGCTGCCATTGGACAGAGTAACAACAACTATACCACAGCAGCACTTGCGCGCTATGTTACAGCAGTTACAACCGGTCGTCTTTATGAGTATCAGCTTATGAGTCAGATTGTGAATGCAGATGGAGATGTGGTTAAAGCGTATGCTCCTGATTATGAAGATATTTCAAATACCCTGACAAATGGTGAATGGAGTGCTATTCGATATGGTATGCGTCTTGTATGTGAGAGCATGAAGGAGTTTGATAATTCAGCGGTTGCTATTGCTGGAAAAACAGGTACCGCTCAGCAGGTAAAAACCAGACCAAACCATGCGTTATTTGTTGGCTATGCACCATATAATAATCCGGAAGTAACCATTGCAACACGTATTGCTTATGGATATTCTTCACATAATGCTGCAGAGGCCTCAAAAAAGATTTTTGATTATTACTTTAAGGCAGCAAGTCTTGAAGATATTTTGTCAGGAAAGGCGGAATCCGCAGGTGGAAATTCTTCTACCACTGTTACGGATTAATACCTAGAATAGGAGATTTATTATGGCTGTTCCAGTAGTATTAAAGGGTGGCAAAAACTACATTACCTTAGTTCTTGATAAGGACATGGAGTATGTTGCTTTGGTTCAGGAAATCGTGAATAAGTTTTTGGCCAGTGAAAAGTTTTTTGGTACGGAACCAATTGCGCTTTGCTTTGAAGGACGTAAGCTGCAGGAAAGAGAAAAATTGCAGATTATGGATGTGATAGAGGAGTATACCTCTGTCAAAGTTTCGATGATTATTGAGAACGACAAACTGATGGAGTATGCAACCAATGACATGCTTTTAAAGAAACTCTACCCAGAGGATTATGAACCTAAGGTATTTTATCCGGAATGTTACCTGATTGAAGGGGATGTTGAGGCTGGTCAGACGGTAGAGACGGATAAATCTGTTGTGATTCTTGGCAATGTAAAGAGAGGCGCAATCGTAATCTCGGATAAGGATGTTTTGATTCGTGGTGCCTTGCTTGGTACAGTCATTGCTGGAGCAAAGGGAGACACTTCTGCAACCATTTGTGCCTATGCATTTTGTGCAGAGAATTTCCGTATTTGCAATGAACTTGGAGAGCTTGATCGAAAGGATTATAAGATTTCTCAGAAATTTGAGCGTAATAAATATAAGGCAATACCAAAAATTGCTCGCCTTGTGGATGGTGAGGTTGTGGTTGAGCCTTTGGTGGAGCATTTGAATGTTTAAATATTATCGTATAAGAAATTATCGATTTTCCTTAATACTTTGGTTGGTCATTCTTACGATTATTGGAATTTTAGTTATTGGTAGTGCGGAGGCATCCGTTCAAAATAAGCAGTTCTTAGGATTTCTTGTGGGACTTCTTATTATGGTCGTTGTTTCTTTGTTTGACTATTCTTTTGTGCTAAAATTTGCGTGGCCCCTTTATCTTGTTACCAATGCTTTACTTGTACTTGTGCAGTTAAAGGGTGAAACGACTGGTGGTAGCCAACGTTGGATTATGATTGCTGGAATTCGATTTCAGCCTTCTGAATTAGCCAAAATATTATTGATTTTGTTTTTTGCATATTTCCTAATGAAATATCAGGAAAAACTAAATACTGTAAAGATTATGTTTGCATCTTTTGTGCTTCTTGGTATTCCGCTTGCGCTCATTTTAAGGCAGCCAGATACTTCGACAACCATCGTTATTGCATTCATTTTCTGTGCCCTCTTGTTTATTGCGGGACTAAGTTATAAAATTATTCTTGTGGTACTAATGGTAACGGTTCCGACCGTCGTATTTGGCCTTTTGTATGTGGTTCGCAATGCAGAAAAACTGGTAGCAGAGCATTATCAGTTTAAACGAATTATGTCTTGGTTGGATCCAACTAATCCGCTCTATACGGAAGCGGCAACGCAGCAACAGAATTCCATTATGGCCATTGGGTCCGGGCAGTTGGTTGGAAAGGGGCTTAATAACTCTGTTGCAACATCTATGAATAATACCAATTATATTATTGAGCCACAAACAGACTTTATTTTTGCTGTTGCTGGAGAAGAGTTGGGATTTTTAGGATGTGCTGCAATCATAATTTTATTGTTACTAATTGTATTAGAATGTGTTATGATAGGTAGGAAGGCAAAGGATTTGGCAGGACGCCTGATTTGTTGTGGTATGGCGAGTCTTGTGGCCTTTCAAAGTTTTGTCAATATTTGTGTAGCAACGGGATTTGCGCCAAACACAGGTATTCCACTTCCATTTGTAAGTTATGGACTGACATCGCTCATGTCGCTTTATATTGGCATGGGATTTGTATTAAATGTTGGCTTACAGCCAAAGAAGTATAATAAGGGAGGTTTTCTATGAATATAGGACTTGTTGCACATGATTCTAAGAAAAAACTTATGCAGAACTTTTGTATTGCATATCGTGGAATTCTTATGAAGAATGATTTATATGCGACTGGTACAACCGGACGATTGATTGAAGAGGTGACCAATCTTCAAGTGCATAAATATCTTGCAGGACATTTGGGTGGAACACAGCAGCTTGGTGCACAGATTGAGCACAATGATATCGATCTTGTCATTTTCCTTCGTGATCCACTTAAGCCAAAGTCACACGAGCCAGATGTTAATAGTATTGTAAAGCTGTGTGATGAGCATAATATTCCGCTTGCTACGAACCTTGCAACTGCAGAAACTTTGATTCGTGCTTTGGATAGAGGAGATTTGGACTGGCGTGACATGTATAAGTAAGAAAATAAGACTGCTATGCTATCTTTGCATAGCAGCTCTTTTTATGACAGGATGTAATACATCGGTTGTTCTTGAAAATCCATATGATGTGACTAAGGCTGCAGTAATTTCGCAGGAGAATTCGGCGCTTGGAAGTGAGAACTATTTTGCATCGAATTTGTGTGTTGGACCAGATGAAAACATTGGATTGTCAGAGGTGCATTCTGAAGTTGCAGAAGCAGCTGGAGTATTTAATCTGAATACAAAGAAGATTACCTATTCACAGAACATCTATGAGCAATTGTTTCCAGCAAGTACAACCAAAATTTTAACCGCATATATTATCATTAAAAATTGTTCTTTGGGAGACTACGCTACGGTTAGTTCCTTTGCGGCAACGCAGGCATCGGATTCTTCGGTTTGTGGTCTGAAAGAGGGCGATATCATTAGCATTAAAGACCTTTTGTATGGACTCATGCTTGCAAGTGGCAATGATGCAGCAATTGTTTTAGCTGAGTATTATTCGGGCTCTTGTGAAGCCTTTGCCGAAGTAATGAATCAGACCGCATTAGGACTTGGATGCACGGGAAGCCATTTTGTAAATCCAAATGGTATGCCGGATGACAATCATTATACAACAGTTTATGATATGTATTTGATTTTCCAGGAAGCAATTAAGGAAGCTGCATTTCAGGAAATGATTGGATGCAAAACCTATAATGCCTTGTTTACCAGTGCAGATGGGAAAACCATTACTAAGACGTGGACCAATACCAATCGATTCATCAATGGGCAAAAGGATTCTCCGAATGGTTTTACAGTAATTGGCGGAAAAACAGGTACAACTGGCGCTGCAGGATATTGTCTTGTAATGTATTCAAAAAATGCTTCTGGGGAAGATATTGTGAGCATTGTATTCAAAGCTGGTGGACCATCGGATTTATATCTTTTGATGTCTGAAATCCTTGCGGGCTTTGGCAAATAGTGATATAGTATTAGTAGGTGAAGGGACACTTCTATCAATCATTTTTAATCAGGAGGATTAGACCAATGATAGAGATTATTTGTGGGGAAAAAGGTAAAGGAAAAACAAAGGAATTATTAGCAAAGGTTAATGATTCTGTAAATTCTGCTACTGGTAGTGTTGTATATTTAGACAAGAGCCAGAAGCATATGTATGAACTGAATAACAAGGTTCGTTTAATCAATGTAATGGATTATCCAGTAACCAACTGTGATGAATTTATCGGATTTATTTGTGGTATTGTTTCTCAGGATAATGATTTAGAGGAAATGTACCTTGACAGTTTCCTTACAATCGCTGCTTTATCTGACGATGCAGACATTGTAAAGGCAATTGAAAAGCTTGATGTAATCAGCGAGAAATATAAAGTAAAGTTCATTCTTAGTGTGTCTAAGAATAAGGATGCGCTTCCGGAAAGTGCAAAGGCTAAGATTGTCATTGCTTTATAAGATTATTAAATAAGAATGATCAAGGTGTCGTTTTTAACGGCACCTTTTTTATGAGGTGTAGCATTGGCTGATAGACAGGGGATTGTAAAATACAAAAAGCCACTTCAGTTTAATATTGGACTTGTATTTTTTGTTATTATAATTTTATATGTGATCTTTCATATTTTTTCTTATATGACAAGAAAACCGATTGCGGAGTATCAAGTGTCTCAGGGATCTATTGTGTCTAATAATACCTATCGAGCTTTGATTCTTAGAGATGAATCTGTTGTATATGCGCAGGAAGAAGGATACATTAACTACTACGCAAAAAATGCATCGAAAGTGTCTGTAAATGATGTGATTTATTCCATTGATAAGAATGGTTCTTTGTCAAAACAGATTAAAGCAAGTAGTTCGGATGGTTCTTCTTTACCAAAGTCTGCCATGTCCCAGGTGTCTTCGGGGCTTGATGTGTTTATTAAGAACTATGATTCTGCTCGTTTTTCTTATGTCTATGATTTCAAGGATAGTATGAATTCTGAGCTGAAACAGTTGCTTAATTCTATGGCATTAAACAATTTGTCAGCACAGATTGTAAATGCAGAGGCGCAAAATACATTTCGGCGTTATTGTGCAGGAAAGCAAGGGCTAGCGCTATTCTATGTAGACGGCTACGAAGGTGTTACTCCTTTGAATTTTACGTCGAATGCATTTGATTATGCTTCCTATAACAAACAAAGCTTACAGCCGAATGATTTCATAACCGGTGAGACACCTGTTTTTAAGCTTGTCAATGGGGAAGATTGGAATTTGGTAATTCCAATTGATGAGGCGATGGTTCGTCGGCTATCCGATAGTTCGGTGGTTAAAGTTCGTTTCTGCGAAGATGATTTTACAACAACTGTTATTTATGAAATCGTTTATGTAGAAGAGAAACCATATGTTGTTTTAACGCTTCATAATTCCATGGTGCGCTATGCTAATGAACGGTTTTGTGAAGTTGAACTTGTTTTATCTAATACAACAGGACTTAAGATCCCAAAATCTGCAATTACTAGCAAAGAATTTTTCACAGTTCCACATAGTTATTTTATGAGTGGGAATGACAGCAAGGATATGGGACTTATTATTTCCGATGAGACAGGAGACCGTGCAGTATATCCTACCATATACTATAGTGACGACGTCTATTACTATATTGATGGTGAATCCGTATCCAGTGGAATGTCTATTAAGAAGCCTGATTCAATTCTAACCACTTATGTGATTGGAACGGATACGAAGTCTTTGACTGGTGTTTATAACATCAACAAAGGCTATGCAGTATTTAAGCAGATTACCATTTTATATGAGAATGAAGAGTATGCGATTGTTGAGCCAAAGACCTCTTATGGCATTTCTCTCTATGATCATATTGCATTAGATGGTTCAAAACTTAAGGAAGATCAATTAATTACAAAATAAAGGACTCAAGTATGTTAAAAGAGAATTTACAAGAAGTGGAAGCAAATATCTGTAGAGCTTGTGAGAGGGCTGGAAGAGACCGTTCAAGCGTTACATTGATTGCAGTGAGTAAAACAAAGCCTGTTGAGATGCTTACCGAGGTATACGATACCGGGATTCGTGAGTTTGGCGAGAACAAAGTACAGGAAATGTGCGATAAAATGGAGGTCATGCCTACCGATATTCATTGGCATATGATTGGTCATTTACAGACCAATAAAGTGAAATATATTGTAGGGAAAACAACACTTATCCATTCTGTTGATAGTTTGCATCTTGCAGAAGAGATAGAAAAGCAGGCTGCAAAAATTGATGTCATTGTTCCGATTTTGGTAGAAGTAAATATTGCTGAGGAGGATTCTAAGTTTGGCATTCATGTGGATGAAACAATTGCACTTGTGAAGGAAATTGCAAAGCTTCCACATGTAAAAATTGAAGGTCTTATGACCATTGCGCCTTATGTAGAAGACCCTGAAGAGAATCGTTTGTACTTCCGTGGAATCAAGAAGTTATCGGTTGACATAGCAAATCAAAACATAGATAATATTAATATGAATGTACTATCGATGGGCATGAGTGGCGATTATATGGTCGCGATTGAAGAAGGTGCCACGATGGTTCGTGTAGGAACTGGTATTTTTGGAGCCAGAGACTATTCAAAATAATAATTCGTTAGGAGAATGATAGAATGGCTTTTATGGATAAAATGCTCAATATGATGCGACTCAATGATGATGACGACGAGCTTGAAGATGACGATGATCTTCCATACGACGAAGATGAGGAAGAAGAGGAAGAAGACACTCCTAAAAAGTCTTTGTTTAAGGGACGCGATAAGAAGCGTGTAGAAGAGGAAGAGGAAGAAGAGGAAGAGGAGATTCCAAAGGAGCGTGTAAGAACAACTCCTAGAGTAACTCCAATAACGAAAGGACAAAGAAAACAGGTTATGGGAATGGAAGTTTGCGTAATCAAGCCTACTTCTGTAGAAGATGGTCGAGAGATTACAGAGACATTATTGAACGGTAGCACTGTTGTACTGAATGTAGAAGGTTTGAATGTAGAGATTGCACAGAGAATTATTGATTTTACTTCTGGCGCATGCTTTGCAATTCAAGGAAATTTGCAGAAGATATCAAATTACATCTTTATCATTACTCCAAAGAATGTAGATATCTCTGGTGACTTCCAGAATATCGTTGATTCTTTTGATACTTCAAGAACCAGCTATTAATCAAGGCGATAAAGCATCAGACCTGTATGGATTTGATGCTTTTTCTATTTTATAAAATATGAGAAATATAGGAAATGACGGATTATGAAGAATGTTAAAACAAGAATTAATATAATCGTAAGCATTGCGATAATGCTTTCACTTGTGCTTTTGGATCAATTAACAAAGCTATGGGCAGTTGTTGGACTGAAAAATAAGCCAAGCTTTGTGCTTATTCCTAATGTGTTTGAGTTGTCCTATTTGGAGAACCAAAGTGCTGCGTTTGGAATCGATTTAATCACGATTATACAAAAGATTTTTAAGTTTCAATACTTTATTGAACACCCAGATGCGTTCCTAAGAGCCAAGATGATATTCTTTATTGTAGTTACATTTGTTGTAGTAATACTATTATTCCTTTTGTATCTACGTATTCCAAATACAAAGCGTTTTTTCTGGGCGAATCTAACTGTAATTTTGTTTATTTCAGGAGCAATTGGAAATGTCATTGATCGAGCATGGCATAATTATGTTGTAGACTTTTTTTATTTTAGTCTCATCAATTTTCCTGTTTTTAATGTTGCAGATATCTATGTAACCGTTGCGGCATTTATTATTATTGTACTTGGAATTTTCTATTATAAAGAAGAAGACTATGAAGTGATTTTTCCTTCGAAAAAGGATAAGATTCGTGACGCGAAGTAATTAACCAGGGATGATTTTATGAAATTTGAAGAATTTGAAGTATTAGCTGAACAAGAAGGAGAAAGACTGGATAAATATTTAAGCTTGATTTATCCAGATATTTCGCGTTCATTTTTTCAAAAAATCATAAAAGATAATCAAGTAAAAGTAAACGATAAAGAGCAAAAGGCAAATTATCGTTTGAAGGTAGATGATCTTGTGTGTATTGCTTTTCCAGATGCAGTTGAAACAGCGATTGAACCTGAAGATATTCCATTGGATATTCTCTATGAGGATGATGATGTTCTTGTGGTAAATAAACCAAAGGGCATGGTGGTACATCCTTCGGCTGGCCACTATAGTCATACTCTTGTTAATGCAGTTATGTTTCATTGCAAGGATTCCTTGAGTGGAATTAATGGAGAAATTCGACCAGGAATTGTCCATCGAATTGATATGGATACAACTGGATCACTTATTATTTGCAAAAATGATGATGCACATGTAAAAATTGCAGATCAAATCAAGTTACATAGTGTAAATCGAATCTACGAAGGAATCGTATATGGTGTGATAAAAGAAGATGAAGGTACCATTGAAGGAGCCATTGGCAGAAATCCAAAGGATCGAAAGAAAATGGCAATTAATGAGGAAAATGGAAAGCCTGCCATTACGCATTACCGTGTTCTAGAACGTTTTTCTAATTATACTTATGTACAATTTAAGTTAGAAACTGGTCGTACCCACCAAATTCGTGTGCACATGGCAAGTATTGGACATCCTTTATTGGGTGATATGCTATATGCTTCACAAAAATGCCCATTTAAAGAATGTATTGGTCAAACGCTACATGCTAAAACCATAGGGTTTGTTCATCCAAAAACAGGTGATTATGTAGAATGCACCGCACCTTTACCAGACTACTTTGAAAAGTTACTAAACAAGTTGAATTAGTGCGTTATTTTTAGTATAATTTTTATAACAAGAAGGGGGTTTTTACATGGGAAAATATATATTTACAATTGGTCGTGAATTTGGTAGTGGTGGACTTCAGGTAGGACAGGCTTTGGCTGAAAAACTTGGAATTCCATTCTACGATAAAGAATTGTTGCAAAAAGCTGCAAAGGATTCGGGTTTTTGCGAAGAAATTTTTGAAAATCATGATGAAAAACCGACCAATAGCTTTTTGTATTCTCTTGTAATGGATACATATTCAGCTGGTAATTATTCTGCAGCACCTTTCCTTGATATGCCATTGAATCATAAGGTATTTTTAGCTCAGTTTGATGCAATTAAGAAATTAGCTGAGGATGGATCTTGTGTAATTGTTGGTCGATGTGCTGATTATGCTTTGGCTGACTTTGATCATGTTATTAATGTATTTATTCGTGGTGATTTGGAAGATCGAATCAAATGGGTAAGTAAGCGTATGGATGTTACAGAGTCTAAGGCGAAAGATATGATCCATAAAAAGGATAAACAGCGTTCAAGTTACTATAATTATTATACAAGTAAGAAGTGGGGAGATACTCGCTCTTATGATTTATCTTTAAATACCAGTAAGCTTACAATTGATCAATGTGTAGATATGATTATTGCATTCCAGCAAATGATGGAAGCAAATCAAAAATAGATTGATTGTGATAATTAAAAGGCAGGAATTTGATGATTCGTAAAAGAATTGCAAATCCTGCCTTTTTTTATATGGGAATATATTATTTTCATATAAACTATTCGTTAAACTTGTGTTTTGCGAATAAATAGATTATACTATAAATAGGAGTAAATGCTGCTATTTCCTTGCATTTTATATGATTTCATTGGAATCAAGATCAATGGTAAATGGTCCGTCGTTCTCGATATGTATTTTCATATCTGCACCAAAGATTCCTGTTTCAACGACTGGGACAATTTCTTTGCATTTTTCAATGATATATTCATATAATTGGTTGGCCAACTCTGGATTTCCTGCATCTGTAAAGGATGGACGATTTCCCTTTTTACAATTGGCATATAGGGTAAATTGTGAAATTAACAGTAAGCTTCCATCGATATCTGCAAGGGATTTGTTGGTTTTTCCATTTTCATCAGCAAAAATGCGAAGTCCAGTCATCTTTCGAACCATTTTATCAGCGATTTCTGTATTATCCGTATCACATATGCCGATAAAAACACAGAATCCTTGCTTAATTTGGCCTGTTATTTGATTGTCAACCGTGCATGAAGCTTCTGTCACGCGTTGTATTAAAAATTTCATTGTTATCTCCTATTGTTATGTTAAATATTTAACGATATCATATTGTGTCATCTTTTTAATATTTATATTATACTATATATGCGAACAAATGCATATATGATACCTATATCTTGTTGGAGGAAGTGTATGGACAAACAAAAATTATATAGTTATGTGCGTCGCGCATGTCAGGATTATCATATGCTCTCTTCTGGCGATAAAGTTGCAGTTGGTTTATCAGGAGGAAAGGATTCTCTTACGCTTCTGCAAGCATTAGCTGGAATGCGAAAGTTTTATCCGGAAACATATGAACTTGTTGCGATAACTGTTGATTTGGGATATGAAGGCTTTGACCTCTCTCCTCTTATATCCCTTTGTGAAGCACTAGATGTGCCATATTATGTCGTTAAGACGCAAATTGGTGAAATTGTTAAGGTTCATGAAAGCGAAGGCTCCTATTGCTCTCTTTGTGCAAAGCTTAGAAAAGGTGCCTTGAATCAAAAGGCTTTGGAGCTTGGCTGCAATAAGATTGCTTATGCCCATCACATGGACGATATGATTGAAACCATGTTTATGTCACTCATATATGAAGGACAATTTTATGTATTTCCTCCAGTTACTCCTATGGAAGATTCAGGACTAACGGTTATTCGTCCTCTTATGTATGTTCCTGAGGCCCATGTAATTGGATTTATGAATAAGTATCCAATGACGACAATTAAAAATCCATGCCCTTATGATGGTCATACAAAAAGAGAATATGTAAAAAATCTTGTAAGACAGTTAAATCAAGAGAATCCAGGTGTAAAAAAGAAATTCTTTCACGCAATTATAAATGGTCATATCTATGATTGGCCCTCCTAACGTCGTATAAGCCTCATATACGCGTTTTATATTATGAAAGGGGAAAATGTTCAGTATGCCAGATAAAGCCTACTATGAAGACGTTATTATAAAAAATGAGTTAAAGCTACGTGAATTATTAAAGGATCTCCCTCGTTTTTGTAAGCAATTTTTTATTGCCATTGAGCCTACAACTTCATCTAGAACAAGAATTGCTTATGCATATGATTTGGGATGCTTTTTTCACTATTTGAAAGATAATAATCCATCACTTAAGAAGATTGAAATTCCTGATTTGCCGATTAAAATTCTAGATTCCTTAACGCCTCAGGATATTGAGGAATATTTGTATTATCTAAAGGTATACGATAAAGATGGAAAAGCACATGCCAATGAGGAGCGCGGAATCAAACGAAAGCTTGCATCCTTACGTACCTTTTATAATTATTTCTTTAAAAATGAGTTGATTGATACCAATCCGGCTGTGAAGGTTGATATGCCAAAGCTACATGACAAAACCATAGTAAGATTAGATGCAGATGAAGTTGCTGAGCTTCTTGATGTGGTTGAATTTGGCGAAAAATTGTCCGATCGACAGATTGCCTACCACGAAAAGACTAAGGTACGTGATCTGGCACTTCTTACCTTAATGCTTGGAACAGGAATTCGTGTATCTGAATGTGTAGGATTGGATCTTGATGATGTAGATTTTAAAAACAATGGTATTAAGGTGCATCGAAAAGGTGGTGCTGAGGTTGTTGTATATTTTAGTAATGAAGTACGTGATGCTTTGATTCCTTATTGGGAGGAACGACAAGGTATTGATGCTGCACCAGGAAGTACCAATGCTCTCTTTCTTTCTCTTCAAAAGAAACGAATAACGGTTCGCGCTGTTGAGAATCTAGTTAAGAAATATTCGAAGCTTGTAACGAATTTAAAGAATATTACTCCACATAAGCTTCGAAGTACTTATGGTACCGCTTTATATCGTGAAACTGGGGATATTTATCTAGTAGCTGATGTGTTGGGACATAAGGATGTGAATACAACCCGTAAGCATTATGCTGCTATTGAGGATGATAGACGGCGTGCGGCAGCAAAATATGTACATTTAAGAAATGATGATGAATAGCATATAATAAAACAATAATAAAAAGACCAGGAAGGATGATCCAGACCTGGTCTTTTGTATGTTATTTCATATTATGCAGATTGATGTGTTGCAAGATGTTCATCCATCTTAGCTTGAATACGTGCTTTAACATATTCCGCAAGCTCTTGTGTCTTCATATCCTTGTATTCTTCGTAATAGATTGGTTCAAGATAGTATACATAGGTGGTGGTTGGACCAACGTGCCAGCTATTAAATACTTTATAAGAATCTACAAGGCATACAGGAATAATTGGCACATGGGATTTTAAAGCAATCTTAAAGCTACCAGCTTTAAATTCTTCAATAATATTACGATTATTGAACTTGTATCCACCTTCCGGAAACAAGATATAACGCTTTCCTTCCGAAACAGCTTTTGCCACAGCGTTGATAATGACAATTCCCTGGCGAGGATTGTCGATTTCTAGGCGCTTTCCTTGCAATAAATCAATAAATTCTCGAACGAGTATGGTGTATGACTTATTCTTGTCCATAACAAATGAACAAGGCTTCTCGTGGGTAAATACAATCCCATTTACATCATATTTGCCTTGGTGGTTCGGAAACATAATGTAACCGCCTTCTTCTGGTAGGTTTTCCGTTCCAACTGCTATAGTAGTAATCTTGCCAGAATGATTCATATAATGAACCGCCTGCTGTGCAAGACGATAACGCTCTTCTTCTGTATATTTTTCAGGGTGATCCGCATGATAACGCATTTTTGATATCATAAATGGAGCACGAAAGAAATTCATAAATATAACATATAAAAAGTTAAGCATAAAATCTCTCCTTTGTCCTTATTATTATAAAGAAAAAGGAGAGATTTTTCAATTGTTGTATTCGATTGAAAGATTCCTTAGCGTACATCTGTTGAATAATATGCAACGATTAAAGATTGACCAGCATGAATCTCATCTAAATAGAGATTGTTCATTGATTTTACTTCATTCATATATGCATTGATGTCAATATCGGTATCCTTTGTATTCTCAATTGCGATGTCCCAAAGAGTATCCCCTTTTTCAACAACCATGCTCTTGTAATATTTGTGTTTAGGTAAATCTTCTTGGGTGCTACCAGCAAATGCCTTCATAGTTGAAGAAAGAAAAACGATAAGAGAAATAACAACAACAATTGCTGTTGCAAGCATAAAGCGCTGCATCTGTACTTTACGATATCTACGATCAAGTGCTGCGTTAGCTGCTTTTGAAATTCTTGGGTTATATGCTCTACTCATAATGCTCTCCTCCAAAATGATAATTCATATTATAAAGCGAATAAATGTTCGCGAACGGCTGTTCGGTTTCTATATATTAGTTATATAATAAGAACAAATGTTTGTCAACAGAAAAATCGAACAAATTTTCGGAATATATGTTTGCTTTTTGGATTTTCTTATGCTACTATTAATTTAGAAAAAGAAATCACATATGCTTTTTGGGAGGAAATCATATATGGCTTATGGCAAAATTACAGTAAAGCAGAAAGAGATTCTTGAATATATTAAGTCTGAAATTCTTAGTAAAGGATACCCACCTACGGTTCGTGACATTTGTGATGCGGTGGATTTGAAATCTACTTCTTCTGTTCATTCACATCTTGAAACTTTGGAAAAGAATGGATATATTCGACGTGACCCTACGAAGCCTCGTGCAATTGAAATTATTGATGAGAATTTTAATTTGACTAGACGTGAGCTTGTGAATGTACCATTGGTTGGTCGCGTTGCTGCGGGTGAACCAATTCTTGCAATTGAGAATGTTGAGACATATTTTCCTGTTCCTGTTGAATATATGCCAAATGCAGAGACCTTTATGCTTCGTGTAAAAGGAGAAAGCATGATTAATGTTGGTATTTTTGATGGGGATCAGATTTTGGTTGAGAAGCAGTCTACTGCTCGTAATGGTGAAATTGTTGTTGCGTTGGTTGATGACTCTGCAACAGTTAAGACATTTTATAAAGAGGGTGATCACATTCGACTTCAGCCAGAGAATGATACAATGGACCCTATTTTTGTTCCTGATTGTGAAATCCTTGGTAAGGTTTTTGGTGTTTTCCGATTCTTTTAACAATCATATTATTGATAAAGAAAAGAACTGCAGTTTTCTGCAGTTCTTTTTTATAAATCACTTTTCTGTTTTAGCGAAGCTCATCCAATGATATCTGTTTTCCATCTCTCCAGATACGATCTAAATCATAGAATAAACGATCCTCTCTTGAGAAAAGATGTACAATCACATCTTCGTAATCGATTAGTATCCAAGTGGAATTACGATTTCCTTCAATTTGTTTTGCGTGTACACCGTTTTTATACATTGCTTCATCGACTGCATCCTGCATAGCTGCAATTTGATTTTGGTTTGCGGCATTCGCAATAATAAAGTAATCAGCAATCGTAGAAACCTCAGAAATATCAATGACAGAGATATCTTCTGCTTTCTTATCTTCTAATGCTGCTACAGCAAGCTTTACTAATTCTAATGCTTCCATTCCTGCTCCCTTTCGTATGGTTTATAAAATTCATAGGTTAATTGTGTTGTAGGATCAATCGCTCCAGTCTTTGTAGAAAGATAATGTAAAGTATCGTAAAGAATTTCTGCGATACATGCATCTAAGTCTTCAAAAGCCAATTTGCGAATGATATCAAGATGTTCAGCTTTGTCTCTTTTGGGCTCGATATAATCTGCGATAAAAATGATTTTATCTAATAAACTCATATCTGGCTCGCCAGTTGTATGGACCTTAATCGCGTGAAGGATTGCTGGATCTGTTACCTCGTATATGGTGTTTGCAAATAATGCACCTACTTTTGCATGGAGTAAAGTAGGATTATTTCTTTCTACCTCTGTGATTAAGATAGCGTGCTCTTCACATATCTTGATTTTCTTATCATTTGGAACATTTTTGGCACAATCATGTAATAGACCAGCAAGCATAGCCTGTTCAATATTGGCTTCATGGGCCATTGCTAGACAAGCTGCGGTATACATAACACCTTTTGTATGCTCATATCGTTCTTTATCTAGTTCTTTTTTGACTTTCTTACGAATTTCTTGAATGTCCATAGGAACCTCTATAAATGATATAAATGATGTTCTTTGATATAGGCTAGAATCTGTATTGGCAAAATACCTTCTAAGCTTTGATTGCTTTTTAGTCGACTTCGTATCTCGCTAGAAGAAATATTTGTCTTTTCACAGTGAACAATACGTATATCTGCAGGAAATAGTGCATTGATTTCTTCTATCTTATGAAGTAAATCTTTTTCCTTAAAATCTCCACGATTTACAACCAAGACAATAGCCTTTTGACAAATAATATCTGGATTTTTCCAACAATCAAAATAATCCAAGGAATCTGCTCCCATAATAAAGTAGAGTTCATCATCTGGAAATTTATCCTTAAAATCAGATAATGTGATATAGGTATAGCTACGCTCAGCTTTGTCCACTTCGTAGGTAGAGATTTTTAGTCCATCCTCTTCTTGGATCATGAGTTCACACATACGAACGCGATGTATTGCATCTGTCATTTGTGATTCATCCTTATTAGGAGAATGTCCTGCAGGCATAATATATACGATATCTAAGTCATACTCTTCTTTTGCTCTTTTGGCCATGTTGAGATGACCATAATGCATTGGATCAAATGATCCACCTAAGATTCCTATCTTCATAAAAGATTCCTTTATGATTCTGGTAAATTGATTTTTGGATTCTTCTTATTTGGACGATAGAAAATCATCTTCTTACCAATTACCTTAACAACTTCAGAATGTGTACGTTCTGAAATTGCTTCTGCAATGATTTTTGGATCGTCGATGCAATTCTTTAATACTGCAACCTTGATTAATTCTCTTTTCTCTAAAGCTGCGTCAAGAGCTTCTACAATCTCTGGAGTAAGGCTAGCTTTTCCTACATGGAAAATTGCATCCATATTGCTAGCAAGGGATCCAAGATACGCTCTTTGCTTACTTGATAATTTCATAGCGACTCCTTATTTATAATAATCAAATTCATGTCCATACATACGAACGGTATCTCCGTCTGTAATGCCTAATTCCTCGAGCTCTTTTAAGATTCCTTGTTCCTTTAAGAAGTTCTGGAAGAATAAAAAGCCCTTTTCTGACTCTAAATTGGTATAACCAAGCATCTTATCAATCTTTGGCCCTTCTACAACATATGCGCCATCTTCTGCTACTTCTATAGTATATGGTTCGTCTTTAAAGAATGCAAGGCTTGGATCATACTCACGTTCATAGACAAAGACCTCTTTTGGACACTTAGCAAGTAATTCACGAATGTGGAATAAAAGTTCGCGAAGTCCTTTTCCGGATACTGCAGAAATTGGGTATACTTTAATTCCGTCTGTTTCAAACTCATTGCGAAGATTTGTAATTACTTCATTTTCATCTCCGAAAACAGCATCCATTTTATTTGCCGCAATAACCTGAGGCTTATTCAATAATTCTGGATTATACGCTTCCAATTCCTTATTAATTGCCTTGATATCTGCAATTGGGTCTCTTCCTTCGGTTCCGGCAGCATCGACAATATGGACAATAACCTTTGTTCGTTCGATGTGACGGAGAAATTCATGCCCAAGACCAACGCCTTCTGATGCTCCTTCAATCAATCCTGGAATATCTGCAATAACAAATCCGTTACCATCTTCCATATCCACTACACCAAGATTTGGCTGTAATGTGGTGAAATGATAATTCGCAATCTTAGGCTGCGCGTTGGTGACACGAGATAAAAATGTTGATTTACCAACATTAGGGAAACCTACGAGTCCAACATCAGCGATTACTTTTAACTCTAAAATTACTTCTATTTCAATTGCTTCCTGACCTGGTTGTGCGTACTTTGGAGCCTGCATGGTAGCTGTTGCAAAGTGCTGATTACCTAATCCGCCTTTGCCGCCTTTTAATACAATTACGCGACGATTTTCACCTGACATATCAGCAATGACTTTGCCAGATTCAGCTTCTTTGATAATGGTTCCTTCTGGAACCTTTAATATCAAATCTTCGCCGTTTTTGCCATGGCAGTTTTTCTTTCCACCTTCTTCACCTGGTTCTGCAGCAAATTTTCTCTTATGTCTGTAATCAGTCAAGGTATTAAGACCATCATCTACAACAAAGATAACGTCTCCGCCTCTTCCACCATCACCACCATCTGGACCGCCATCTGGAACGTATTTTTCACGACGGAAAGAAACATGTCCGTTTCCACCTTTACCTGATTTAATTATGATTCTTGCGCGATCTGCAAACATAGTTCTACTCCTATTATTTTGCCTGAAAAAATGAACCCGGCTGTAATAACTACAGTCGGGTCCACACATAAATCTTATTCGTTAACTACTGGATAAACAGAAGCCTGCTTCTTATCTCTTCCAACTCTCTCGAATCTTAATACACCATCAACTAAAGCGAATAATGTATCATCTCCGCCGATACCAACATTAACACCTGGGCGAATCTTAGTACCACGCTGTCTGTAGAGGATATTGCCGGCCTTAACGAACTGTCCGTCTGCTCTCTTAGCGCCAAGTCTCTTAGCCTCAGAGTCACGACCGTTCTTTGTAGAACCAACTCCCTTTTTATGAGCGAAAAACTGAAGGTTCATATTCAACATGTCTTTACACCTCCTTGAAATCTAGAATGAGATACTCATTCCCATAATCATTTTGTATTCCTTGTAATCCAAGGATCATAGAATCGACTAACAACGTAGTCTCACTGGTAGGAGCTTCGTTCAAAGTCATATGAATCAGTCCGGATTCTGCTTCAGTCTCAATTTCAAATGTGTTACTCGTAAATGCTTCAATAGAATTAATACAATTCACAACCAAAGCAGATACACCTGCACAAATGATATCGCTACCTTCTTCTGCATAGCCAGAATGACCAATACAATGAAGTCCTACTATTTGTTCCGTTTCATCTTCAAGAATCGTTATTTGAATCATAACAATTACCTATAAGATTAAGCGTTGATCTTCTCGATCTTAACCTGAGTGAACGCCTGTCTGTGGCCGTTCTTGTTGTGATAGCCAGTCTTTCTCTTGTACTTGTAAACGATAACCTTCTTACCGCGGCCTTCTTTTACTACAGAAGCCTCAACGGTAGCTCCAGCTACAGTTGGATTACCAACCTTCATCTCGTCACCAGCTACAGCTAAAACCTGATCAAAAGTTACCTTTTCACCAGCCTCAACTCCAAGCTTTTCAATGGTAATGATATCGCCTTCAGAAACTTTGTACTGCTTACCACCTGTTGCAATAATTGCGTACATGGTCTAGTCCTCCTTTTTATCATTACTCGCCAGTTACGGTGTCTATCCTTAAAAATGGGCAGACTTTAAACCCCACTGTGCGGCATACTCAGATATAATAACATTTGACAAGTACTATGTCAACAAGAAAAATACATTATTTTGCGACGATTTCTTTCAAGGATCGATAAACTTTTTTTCTTGTAATTTCTGCAAGCCCAAGCTTTGTAAAATCGATAAAATGACAGGAAACCGTATCTTTTTTCAGTTCAGCCTTTAAGTGATGCATGAGTTTTTCTTCATCTTCTGCAGTCATATTAATGAAATCAACTAATATCATGCCAGATATGTTGCGAAGACGTAGCTGTCTTGCTACTTCTGAAGCGGCTTCAAGATTGACAGCAAGTATTGCATCACTCTTTTTTGATTGATTTTTGGCTGTATTGACATCAATAAAGGTTAAGGTTTCAAGCTGTTCAATGATAATATTAGCCCCAGATTTAAGCCATACTCTTTTGTCTAATAATTCATCTAAAGTAGTATCGATTTTATATAAACGATTAAGGCTAATTGCTTCATCGGTATATAGATTACATTTCTCAGAAACATTTGGAATTTGTCGTATGATCTGGTCATAAATTTCTTGTGAATCTGTTAAAACCTGGTCAATCTCACCCTGTTGTAAAGACTTAATTCTTGATATGTATGCAGGTGCTTCCTGATACATAAGGGAAAAAGCAGATAAATGTACTGCGGATTCTTTTATTTTTTGGAAACAATAGATGGTATCCATGATATCCTGCTGTAAATCAGATAATTCCATATCACCTGCGATGGTGCGAAGTAATAAACCGAAATCTCTTCCATTATCTTCTAATGTTGATTCCGGCCATTGGCTTTTTACCACATCATTCAACCAGTCGGATAATTCCTGCCTTTTTTCGCCTGTAATTTTGCTTGAAATACCGATAGAACAATTTTCTGTTGTAAGTAAAACACCCTTTCCATGGATGGTGAGTTTGGTTGTTACAACGGGATCTTTTGTTTTTACAGCATCACGAATGACTTGAACTAAAAGCTCATCCCCAACGCATAATTCCTTGGATTTTGACAATTTTTTGGTATAGATTGGTGCCACCAAATCATCCAAAGGCAAATAGCATTTCATATCCTTGGAAACGCGAACAAAGGCCGCATGGATATTTTTGACAATATCCTCGACCCTTGCAACGTAAATATGATTCATCATTGTGGACTCTTCGGATTCATATAATTGAAAATCCAGAAAATTTCGATTTTCATCCAAAAGAATTTCTCCAATGAAGGATTTGTTTTGTCTTGTTATGGTAGTTAATGCAAGACGATTCATGATTCTATGTTTTCTCCCATATCTAAAAGAGATACAAACGCTCCAGTTTCTTCGTCTTTGGCATAGACATCAATTCGATGAATCTGGATGGCATTTTCATTGTATACCATATCTACTTTTTCCATGATGGATTGTAATACCAATTCTGGTTTAATATTGTCGGTACTACCAGTTGAAAGCTTGATATAAAATACTGGCTGATCATTTTCCTTTCGTACTTCAAAAGCATATACAAGCGGTTTTAAATCAATTTCACGTTCGCTCTTTTTGGTCTTTTTTACAATAGAAAAGGATTCCTTACTTATAAACTCTTTTTCAATAATCTTGACCCATTCCTCATAGGAAAAAGGATTTTCATAGCCTTCCTTGTAGGTTAAGGTATAATCTGCAGCTGCAACAATAGCCATCGCAGTTTTTGCTTTTTCTGGAAGCTTGACATAGCCGGTGACTTCAATTCCATCGACCATAGTGTCATTGAGCGCTTTTATTGCATCGGCTGAAGAAATTGTATCATTTACTTCAATGTCAAAGTATTCGCCATCGCTTGTAATTCCTACTCCAAGTGGAGCAGCAAATGACATGATTTGATGTGGACTAAAACCTTCCGAATAACAAATATCAATATGTGCTCTTCGAATCGCTTTCTGAAAATAGCGCATCATATCAAGATGTCCCACAAATTTCATAACACCCCATTTGCGGAATTTTACTCTAATTTTGATCATGACACACACCTCCTCCGTAAGCCATAGCACCACAACCAGAACATTTCATTCTACAGTTTGGAGTAACGGTCTCTTCCATAGCTGTCTTCCACTGACGTTTCATGAATTCTTTGGTAACACCAATATCAATAAAATCCCATGGAAGTACTTCATCTAAAGGTCTTTCACGATAGGCATAGAATTCTAAGCTAACATCAGTTGCTTCAAATGCTTCCTGCCATAAAGCATAGTTAAAGTATTCGCCCCATGCATCAAAAATACCACCATGCTCATAAACGTACTGAATGGTTTTTGCAACCTTTCGATCTCCTCTAGCAAGAAGTCCCTCAAGAACAGTAACATCGGCCTGATGCCACATATAGCGGATGCTCTTATGGTTTAACATTTCTTTTACATGATCATTGACAATTTTTGCTCTTCCAAGGTAATTGTCTGGTTCATACATTGGTGCCCATTGGAATGGGGTAAAAGGCTTTGGAACAAAGAAAGAGGTACTAATAGTAACCTGAACTTTTCCCTGGCGTTGTTCCTTTGGAACCGTATCATAGTATAGAGCCGCAATATCGTTTGCAAGCTCTGGGATTGCCTTCATATCTTCTTCTGTCTCGGTAGGAAGTCCAAGCATAAAGTAAAGTTTTACCTTATTCCAACCACCACGAAATGCTTCTTCGGAGCCATTCATAATATTGTCAATGGTAAGCCCCTTGTTGATGACATTACGCATTCTTTGTGATCCGGCTTCAGGAGCAAACGTAAGACTTGATTTTTTTACATCCTGCACCTTACTCATAACATCAAGAGAAAACGCATCAATACGAAGACTTGGCAAAGAGATATTAATTTTCTTTTCCTTACATTCTTCCATAAGAAAGTCAAGAAGCTCTGGAAGCTCCTTAAAATCGGATGAAGAAAGGGAAGAAAGGGAAATCTCGTCATATCCTGTGAATTCAATCATATCTCTTGCAATATCCTTTAGATATTCTACATTCTTCTCACGATTTGGACGATAAATCATGCCTGCCTGACAGAAACGACAGCCACGAATACATCCACGCTGAATTTCTAGTACCATACGGTCCTGAATAGCCTTTAAAAAAGGTACTACAGGCTTGCGTGGATAGGTCGCATGATTTAAGTCTACCTGTACCTGTTTTTTTACGCTAGCTGGAACATCCTCATATTTTGGCGAAAAATCTGCAATGGTTCCGTCTTCATTGTATGTTACCTCATATAAAGATGGCACATAGATTCCTTCAATATGACTTAGGGCACGAAGAATCTCTGCTCGAGATTTTCCAGCAGCCTTTAATTCCTTGTAAGTATCAAATACTTGATCATATACAACTTCACCTTCCCCAATATAAAAGAAGTCAAAGAAATCTGCGATTGGTTCAGGATTATAGGCACAAGGGCCTCCTCCCATAACAAGTGGGTGCTCTTCTGTTCTCTCTTTTGCAAGGAATGGAATTTGAGAAAGATCTAATATTTGCAGAATATTGGTATAACACATCTCATATTGTAAGGTAATACCAAGGAAATCTGCATTTTTTACAGGGGTCTGACTTTCAAGACCAAATAAAGGAATATGCTTCTCCTTCATAATGGCATGTAAATCAGGCCACGGAGAATAGACGCGTTCGCACCAAATGTCGTCGCGTCTATTAAACATATCATATAAAATTTGTATTCCAAGATGGCTCATTCCGATTTCATATACATCTGGAAAACACATTACCACGCGAAGATCCACTTTCTTTGGATCTTTTACAATGGAATTTAATTCGTTGCCGATATATCGTGCAGGATTGGTAATCTGCATGAGTATCTCGTCACTTAATGCTAGTTTATTCACAATTTATCCTCTTATCTTTGGGCAAGCTCATTGGTGATGTCTTCCCATGTTACGCCTTTTTCTACCATTAATACCATACAGTTATAGAGGAAATCGGTAATTTCGTATTTGAGCTCCTCTGAATCTGGATTTTTGGCAGCGATTACAATTTCAATGCACTCTTCTCCTAGATTCTTGAGGACATGATCAATTCCCTGATCTAAGAGATAATTGGTATAGGAACTTACCTGTGGTTCATACTTGCGGTCTGCAATGGTCTTATATACTTCCTCTAAGACCTTAAGCGGATTCTTTTCGACATATTGCTTTTGCACAATTGAATTAAAGAAGCAGGTACGACTTCCTGTATGACAAGCAGCTCCAACCTGAGACACTTTAGCGAGAATCGTATCATAATCACAATCTGCGGTCAAGGATTTTACATACTGCACATGACCAGAGGTCAAGCCCTTGGTCCAGAGTTCATTACGACTTCTGCTCCAGTAAGTCATTTTTCCAATGTTAATTGTGGTATTAAATGCTTCTTCGTTCATATAGGCAAGCATTAATACCTCATCGGTACGGTAATCCTGCACGATTACAGGTACCATTCCATCGCAATTTAATTTGAGATCTGACCATTTTAAGCTTGGTGCAAAATTATCCATCTTAATGCCTTCGCGGGAAAGCATAGATTTCAAATTATAAATATCAAAATCTACATCATTGATGAAGGGGCCTGAAATTCCTCGAATGGTTTCCTTTTTCAAAATAGATACGATTTTATCAAAATCATAGTTCTCCAATAATAATACATAAGGAACACTGGTAATGTTTTCTACAGACTCCATAATATCAATATTCATGACATAAAGTTCATGAATGGTCTCTTCTAAATCACTATGATATTTAAACAAAAAGTCTACATTATTTACGGAAACAAGAATTCGGTCTGTTCCGAATTTCTTGCTTGCTTCTGCAGCTAGACCTACTGTATTTAGCTTGGCACCGTTAAGAATAACCTGCATACAACCCGCATAGATAAGATTTTGTACATCATCAATGCGGTTAATATTTCCACCAGCGCAAACCTTAATATCAAGATTACGATTGATCTGCTTGATGGTTTGAAGATTTACTTTTTGCTCGATTTCAGTGTCTGATAAGTCTAGTACAATGATTTTATCGATTCCACTATCATTGTAAAGGCGACAGAGTTTATAGACATCCAAAACCTCTGTCATATCGGTACGAGATTTTACTGCCTTTCCATTTTTTAAATATATGGTTGCGACAATATTTTTTTGTTCCATGATTTATAAGCTTCCTTTAGTTGTCAAAATATCAGTAATGCGAGGATCAATGGTTGTTGCTTCATCCAAAGCACGTGCAAATGCCTTGAACATTGCTTCAATCATGTGATGATTATTTCCAGGAGTTAATACCTTAAGATGTAAATTCATACCAGCAGAATATGAAATGGCATAAAAGAACTCTTTCACCATTTCTGTATCCATATATCCAACGCGATCCGTTGTGAACTCTGCATCAAACTGTAAATATGGTCTTCCAGATAAATCGATTGCACAAACAACTAAGGTTTCATCCATTGGTAAGGTGCAACTTCCATAACGTTTAATGCCCTTCTTATCTCCAATGGCCTTTTTGATGGCATTTCCAAGAACGATACCACAATCTTCAATGGTATGATGACAATCTACAGCAAGATCTCCCTCGCAATTGATTTCCAAGTCAAAAAATCCATGACGGGCAAAGCCCTCAAGCATATGATTGAAAAATCCGATACCGGTATTCACCATGGAATTGCCATTACCGTCTACATCAAAGATAACAGAAATATCAGTTTCTTTCGTTTTTCTAGCTAATTTTGCCATTCTTTCTGACATAATCTTCTCCCCTTAATTACATTTATTCTTCTTCAAAACGAACTTTGATTGAGTTTGCATGTGCAGTTAATTGTTCACATTCTGCAAAGGTCTCAACATCTCTATGAATTCTTTCCAAAGCTTCTCTTGAGTATGAAATAATACTAGATTTTTTAATAAAATCATCTACTGACAATGCTGAGAAGAACTTGGCAGTACCATTTGTTGGAAGTACATGATTTGGACCAGCAAAGTAATCCCCAAGTGGCTCTGAAGCATATTCACCAAGGAAAATAGCACCAGCATTTTTGATTCTTGTCATAACAGTAAATGGATCACGGGTTACGATTTCAAGGTGTTCTGAAGCAATTTCATTGGTTGCATCAATGGCATCATCCATGTTTTCTGCAACAAGGATATAACCATAATTGTCTAAGGACTTCTGAATGATTTCTTTACGAGAAAGTACGGCAACAAAACCATCTACTTCCTTTGATACTTTTTCGGCCAGTTCTTTGCTGGTTGTGATTAAAATAGCTGAAGCCATTTCATCATGCTCTGCTTGAGATAATAAATCTGCAGCAACATATCTTGGATTTGCTGTTTCATCAGCAAGTACAAGAATTTCACTTGGACCTGCAATGGAATCGATGCTTACATAACCAAATACGGCTTTCTTTGCAAGTGCAACATAAATATTTCCTGGTCCAACGATTATATCTACCTTTGGAATGCTCTCGGTTCCAAATGCCATTGCAGCAATTGCTTGTGCTCCACCAACCTTATAAATTTCATCAACACCAGCTTCATTGGCGGCAACCAATGTGGATGGATATACCTTTCCATCTGGTCCGCAAGGAGTACACATAACAATACGTGGAACACCTGCTACCTTTGCTGGGAGTACATTCATAAGAACAGAAGAAGGATATACGGCTTTTCCACCTGGAACGTATACACCTGCTGTTCCAACAGGGGAGACTTTTTGACCTAAAATAATGCCATCTTCTGAAGTAAACCAAGAATTCTGAAGCTGTTTTTCGTGGTACTTCTTGATGTTTACCAATGCCTTTCGAATGACATCAAGGAGCTTGTCATCAACTAAAGTATAGGCCTCATCAATTTCTTCTTTCGTTACCTGTACATTTGCTGCTGTAATGTCTGCTTTATCAAATTGCTTTGTATAAGAAAATACAGCTTCATCTTTGTTTGCACGAACATTTTCGATAATTGCATTTACAGCATCTTCATATTGTCCATAACTATTTGGACTTCTTTTTAATAAATCCTCTAACAAATTCTTTTTGCTAGATTCGTTTAACTCAACGATACGCATAGGAACTCCTTTTTGATTAATTATTTTCTAGTACGGTTTTTAAATCACGAATTAGCTTGGTAATTCGTTCACTTTCCATTTTCATGCTTACCTGATTTACAACCATACGAGCACTGAGTGGACACACTTCTTCAAGAACAGTTAATCCATTTTCTTTTAAGGTCGTACCTGTTTCAACAATATCACATATTACTTCAGACAGACCAACGATTGGGGCAAGCTCAATGGAACCATTTAATTTGATGATTTCAACGGTCTGATGCTTCTTATTGTAGAAATAATCCTTTGCAATATGAGGATATTTGGTTGCAACACGAATCTGTTCATGATGCTGTAGAAGTTCTCTCGCACTTTCTGGACCACAAATGCACATACGGCATTTTCCATAACCAAGGTCGAGAACCTCGTAAATGTTTCTACCTTCTTCTAATATGGTGTCCTTTCCGACAATTCCGATATCTGCAGCACCATATTCAACATAAGTTGGAACATCTGGTCCTTTGGCAAGAAAGAAACGAAGCTTTAACTCTTCATTTACAAAAATCAGTTTACGTGTATCCTTGTCACGGATTTCTTCACAGGTAATACCAATCTGTTCAAACAAATCCATGGTTTTATTTGCAAGTCGTCCTTTTCCAAGGGCAAATGTTAAATAACGGTCTTCCATTCTTTTACTCCTCCACAAACTCTACGCTGGAAATTCCCTGTTTTGAAGCCAGGGTCATGTAATCCTCTTTGCTTTTTGTCTCTTCAAAAGCAATACAACATACTGAGGCTCCGTCATTTCTAAGAAGGTTTGCCTTCTCAATGGCTTTTGCACTGTACTGCTTCTTAAATACAAGAAGTATGGATTTGTTTGGAGTAGAAATTTCTATATGCTGGCGACTCAAAGCTGCCATCAATTGGTCTACGAGAATCGCAAAACCGATTGCAGGTTTGTTTTTACCAAAATAGCTAAGTAAATCATTGTATCTACCACCTTTTACAATGGCTTCACCGGTACCAAAGGTGTATGCAGAAAAAATAATTCCAGTATAATACTGATATTCTGATACAATACCAAGCTCAAAGGAAACATATTTTTCTATGCCATACACCTTTAATTGCTCGAGTAGAGCTAGCAAATTATCGATTGCTTCATGAATCATAGGATATGCATTGGCATAGGTAAGAGCTTCTTTTAAATCAGCTTCTTTTGCGTCAAACATACCAAGAAAACCAAATAATTTCTTTAAATCTTCTGGAATCGAAAGTGTTTCTACATATTCCTCTACACCAAAGAAATTTTTGTTTGAAAGTAATTCTTTTAATTCCTTTTGCTCTTCTTCCCCAATTTCAGCGGCAGAGATCAAGCCTTGGAAAAATTTGGCGTGACCAACCGAAATCTGAAAATCATGAAGTGATACAGACTGAAGAGCTGCGACAACCATAGCAAGGATTTCTGCATCTGCATAAATGGATGCATCTCCCATAAGTTCAGCACCACACTGGGTACTTTCCTTAAGACGCCCCTTATAATCAGTATAATTTACAAAGGTTGAGCCTAAATAGCAAAGCTTAATTGGCATATCAATTTCATCGTAATATTTTGCTGCGCTTCTTGCGATGGAAGGGGTGAAATCTGGTCGTAAAACCAAGGTGTTTCCTTCCTTATCAAAAAATTTATACAAATCCTTTGAAGGGGTTGTACCAATCTCACGACCAAAAATATCAAAGAACTCAAAACTTGGAGTTTGAATATCCTGATAACCAAAGCTTAAGAGTGATTTATGTAATTTTTCTTCTATGACCAGTTTGGTCTTACACTCTCCATTGTATATGTCTCTTACACCATCCGGTGTATGTAATTCTCTTTTCATAAATTCTCCTTACACTTTAATACGTTAATGTGCTACCATGGTAATATGGTAGCATAGTAATATGCTCATAATTATATGGAAATGGAACATGGATGTCAACACCTTAATTGCGCGATTCCAAATCCTTTTGCAAGGCATTTAGGTAAGGAACAAGTACTCCAGAAACTTCTGGTAAAAAATAGGCTGGGTCTAACTCGTCATAACGAAAACTTTTTCGACCGCCCTCTTTTGCCCGATTCCAAAACTTTAATAAATCTCGAAATGGCAAATAGTAACGTTCATCTCTTTTTGTATAGGAAATTAAAAAGAATGCTATGCCATCCTGACGTTCAAATTCCTCCATAAAACGAACCTGATGCTCATGAATGTTCTGTAAAGGAAAGGTATCTGTATTACATTCTTTCGCATCAAAGCAGACAGGAATTCCTTGTACTGCCCCAATATAGTCTACGGTAGATTTCTGATCAAAGTATGCAAGTGTAATATGTCTTGTTGTCTGATCAATATTAATAGGAGTAATTGGCGTAGGTATTTTTTGAATCAAAGCCAAATGGTTTTCCATATATTTTTCATTTGTACGATTTATCATTTCTTCGAGGGTTGAACCACGAAGACCTCTGGAATTCCAGGTCGGCATAGTTTCTCCTTAGCAATCAATAAATGGATTGTAATTATTTGGTAGTGGTGCTACAAATATCCTTCCGTCAGGCATCTCTACACGAAATGCATGTAGCATTTGACATTTTACACGGTAGTTTTTGCGATATTCTTCGTTGATTGCTTCATTACCATATTTTGGATCTCCAATAATTGGGTGGCCAATGGAAGCAAGATGCGCACGTATTTGATGCGTTTTACCAGTAATCAAATGGACTTCAACAACGGTACATCCATTTTTATAGGAAAGTGGACGAATATCAGTATGAATCGGGACGAGATCTGGATCATGCTCTGGGTTATCTGGCAAAAGGGATACTTTGTTAATCGCACTATCCTTTTTTAAATAGCCATGAAGTGAAATAGAGTCTGCCAAATGACCATGTACAACAGCTCGATAATACTTTTGAATGGTTCGCTTTTTCAGTCCTTCCGATAAGGTCTGCGCACCATGCAGGGTCTTTCCCATAAGGAGTAGACCTGTCGTATTGCGGTCCAAACGATTACATACAGAAGGCTTAAACATGCGCAAGCTTTCCTGAGAAATCTTTCCTTCACGCATCAGATAACCTAGTAATATTTCATTGGCAGATATATCCGTAGGCTTCGCCTTCTGCGAAAGCATATTAATTGGCTTATTGACAATCAATATATCGTCATCTTCATAGATGACTTGAATGCCAGACATAGGAAGGGTGCAATAATCAGGAATGTCATTTTGGATGATTTCTGTTTTGCCCATGAATTTTTCCAAAGTCTCATCCGAAAAAAACACTTTAATTTCATCTCCCGCATGAATTACTTCGGTTCCATCTGCTTTTTTCCCATTTAAAACAATATTCTTTTTACGTAGCATTTTGTAGAGGAAGCCTGAACCTGCATTTGGAAGCAGACGCTTTAAGTATTTATCAAATCTTTGGTTTTCCTCATTGCTTGTTACTGTAAAACTCTTCATATATTACTTACTGTTCTTTTTATGTACGTTTCGAATGGTTTTTTTCTTTGTGGTAGTTGTTTTTGCCTGTGGTTTCTTACCCATGGTGTTTCTTCCACTGTTATTCGTTTTTGAAGCAGGTCTACCACTACCTGTTTTTTGCGTGGCAGTTTTTCCTACATTCATTTTGCGTGGCCGAATCAGGCACTTGCTATCAAATCCAATCAAATCCTGACGTCCGGCCTTCATAAGGGCTTCATAAACCAAATCATAATTCTTTGGATTCTTATATTGAATCAAAGCACGCTGCATCGCTTTTTCATGCGGATTATTGGTAATGTGTACAGGCTCCATAGTTCTTGGATCAAGGCCTGTATAGTACATACATGTAGAAATGGTCGATGGAGTTGGATAAAAATCCTGCACCTGTTCTGGAGATAAATGATGGTCTCGTAAATATTCCGCAAGCTCAATGGCCTCTTTTAAGGTTGAACCTGGATGTGAAGACATAAGGTATGGAACCAAATATTGCTCTTTTCCAATCTTTTTGTTCATCTTATAGTAGGCTTCTACGAAACGATTGTATACTTCTACATTTGGTTTTCCAAGTTTTTCAAGTACGGTATTGCTTATGTGTTCTGGAGCAACCTTAAGCTGTCCGCTTACATGATGTTCACATAATTCACGTAAAAAGGTCTGATCTTTGTCATAAATCAAATAATCAAAACGAATACCAGAGCGAACAAATACCTTTTTCACCTTTGGAAGTGCACGTAATTTGCGAAGCAAGGCAATATAGTCACTATGATCCACTTCCAAATTCTTACAAGGGGTTGGGAACAAGCATTGCTTGTTGGTACAAACACCCTTTGTCATTTGTTTACTACAAGCTGGCTTTCTAAAGTTGGCAGTTGGACCGCCTACATCATGGATATATCCTTTAAAGTCCTTATCTTCTATCATTTTTTTCGCTTCATCAATGATAGATTCATGACTTCTACACTGAATAATACGTCCCTGATGGAAGGTTAATGCGCAGAAGTTGCATCCACCATAGCAACCACGATTGCTGATTAGTGAAAATTTCACCTCTCGAATTGCAGGTATTCCGCCTGCTTCTTCATAGCTTGGGTGATAGGTACGCATATAAGGCAAGGCATATACGGCATCCATTTCTTCCATCGTAAGAGGCTTGGACGGTGGATTTTGTACCACATATACATGTTCATATGGCTCACATAAGCGTTTGCCTGTAAAAGCATCGGTATTTTGATATTGTACATAAAAGGATTTGGCAAACTCTCGTTTGTCTTCTTTTATGGTGTCGTAATCTGGAAGAAAGACTGCATCATAGATTAAATCCTTGTCTTTGGTTTTAAATACAGTTCCCTCAATAAATGTAATATCTTTTGCTGCAATGCCAGAAGCAAGTGCATCAGCAATTTCAACAATACTACGCTCTCCCATACCATAGGAAATGATATCAGCACCAGAATCCAGTAAAATAGATCGTTTTACTTTGTTAGACCAATAATCATAGTGGGCAAGACGACGCAATGATGCCTCAATTCCACCAATGATAATTGGGGTTGTTCGATAGGTACGACGAATCAGGTTACAGTATACAACCGTGGCATAATCTGGTCTTTTCCCCATGACACCGCCTGGTGTATAGGAATCCATTTCACGACGCTTCTTAGAAACGGAATAATGATTCACCATGGAATCCATGTTGCCAGCTGTAACAATAAAGCCAAGTCTAGGTGTACCTAATATAGAGATGGATGCATCATCCTTCCAATCAGGCTGTGCAATGATACCGACACTATAACCATGAGACTCTAAGACGCGACTAATAATTGCATGACCAAAAGAAGGATGGTCAACATAAGCATCTCCTGTTATATACACGAAATCCAACTGGTCAATTCCTCGGTCTTCCATATCCTGTTTTGAAATTGGCAAAAATCCTTCGTACATAGTTTCCTCATTTATTCATCTTGCGAACTGTATAAAGCATTCACTTCATCTGGAGTAAGTTTTCGATACTCGCCTGTCTTTAATCCATCCAAATTTAAGTTGCCAATGGTAAGACGTTTTAATGCAGTAACCTCGCATCCAATGGCATGAAACATACGCTTAACTTGATGGTAACGTCCTTCTGTGATGGTAAGTTGTCCGAAATATCGATGTGATTCATCTTCTACCTGATCTGCTAAAATAACAAGCTTTGCTGGTAAGGTTGGTTTATCATCGCCGATATCTATGCCCTCTGCAAATGCGACAACTGCACTTTCTGGAATAGGAGCATCAAGCTCTGCCAAATAAGTTTTTGGCATGTGGTGGTTTGGACTTAAGATGTGATGGGTAAAATTGCCATCATTTGTCATTAAGAGTAATCCTTCTGTATCTACATCCAAACGGCCGACTGGTGTTAGGCATTTTCTTAAATCCTCTGGGAAATATTCCATAACCGTAGGATAACGAGAATCTACAGTTGCTGTTACATGCCCTTTCCCTTTATAGAGTAGATAATAGATGTATTCTTCATACACCAGAGCTTTCCCACGAAAGCATACCTGATCTTTGGCTTCATCAACATGCATTTCAGGCTTTAATTTGGATGTGTCACCATTGACACTGACAAGCCCTTGTTTGATATATTTTTTAACTTCACTTCTTGTGCCAATTTGACAGGCACATAGGAATTTGTCTAATCGCATTATTTTGCACGCTCTAAGAAAGCAACAACGAGTTTATAGTACAATTCCGTAGAAGCAATGGACAGCCTCTCTTTTGGCGTATGAATGTCATAATTGGTTGGACCAAAGCTTACACAATCCAAATCTGCTATCTTACCAGAAAAAATTCCGCATTCAAGACCAGCATGAATTGCCTCAAAACGAGCTTCTGTACCAGTAAGCTCCTTATAAATTTCTCCAATAACAGGGCGAATGGTGGACTCAGCCTGATATTCCCATGCTGGATAATCACCCTCTACTTCTGCTTCTCCGCCTAACATTTCGACAATGTTGCATACCTTGTCCTTAATATCATTTTTTCTTGTTCCTACAGAACTACGAATGGAGGTGACCGTATGAAGGGCGTCCTCATTTAATTCCATAATACCAAGATTTAAACTGGTTTCTACAAGTCCTGGAATTACTTGACTCATATTCTGCACACCATTTGGAATGGTTCTAAGATAATAAATGATTTTATTTACCGATGCAAAATCAAGCATCTGCTTTGTTTCATTTGTTCCAAAGTTATAAGTAACTGTAAGATCTGGATCAGAAAAAGCATATTCTTTCTTTAAAATATTATTGATATCTTCAAGAATATTTGATACCAAGTCTTTTCTTTCTTCTGGAATTAAAATCTTGGCATTACACTCTCTTGGAATTGCATTGTCCTTAAGACCACCTGCCAATGAAACAATTCCAAGTGGAGACTGATTTGCAATGGCAGAAAGAACACGACCCATAAGAATGCTAGCATTACCGCGTTCCTTATGTATTTCCCCACCAGAATGTCCGCCCTGAAGCCCACATACAACGATGTCTACAACAAGACCAGACTGCTCTTTGTATACAACTGGAAGATCTACATTGAGTGACATTCCTCCTGCACAGCTTGTAAGAAAAACACCTTCTTCATCGCTATCAAGATTTAACATCTTCTTACCCTTTAACATAGAAAGGTCAATCGCTTCTGCACCCAATAAACCAATTTCCTCATCTACGGTAATGATAATTTCCAGTGCTGGATGCTTTAAAGTTTCGTCATCTAAAATCGCAAGCGCAAAAGCAACAGCAACGCCGTCGTCTCCGCCAAGGGTAGTTCCGTCGGCAGTAACAAATCCATCCTCGATTAATAATTTAAGTCCATCCTTTTCAAAATCGATGTCTACGCCACTTTCTTTTTCGCATACCATATCCATATGTCCCTGGATAATGATTGGATCACTATTTTCATAGCCCTCAGTCGCATCTTTGAAAATAATTACATTATTTACACTATCCTGAATGTATTTAAGGTCATGCTCTTTTGCGAATGATACCAAATAATCGCTAATTGCTTTGGTATTA
>JAZQQA010000046.1:0-3280 GCA_045628825.1 Agathobacter sp. | reverse complement strand
GTTAAGGTCAACCTTATCAAGACCAAGGTCAACGATTAATTCACCCTGCATTGTACCAGACTGACGAGCGTCACATCCTACGTAACATACATCCCAATTGTTGTCAGCCCATCTCTTCTGCTCATCTGCAGATGGCTCACGGTTGATGTAAACAAGTGGAATATTAGCTGCTACTACCATATCAGTAATTGTTGCTGCTGATGAAGAGTTAACTGGGTTGATGATTAATACATCTACACCGTCAGAAATGAAGTTCTGAATCTGGTTTGTCTGAGTTGCCTGATCGTTAGCACCATCCTGGATGGTAATGTTCTCTTTTGCATATCCAAGGCTGATTAAGTAATTCTCAAGTTCGGTACGGAACAATGTCATAAAGTTATCAGCGAACTGATAAATACATACACCAACCTTCTTGTCTGCAAGGCTTGAAGAAGATCCCTGATCTCCTGCTGGAGCTGCAGCCTGTGTAGGAGCTGGTGCAGCTGCATTGCTGCCACATCCTGCGAATACTGTTGCAACCATAGTTGCTGCTAAAAGAACTGATAAAAGTTTCTTTTTCATAAGTGTTACCTCCCGTATGAACACATTTGTTATTTACAAGTATGAGTATATACAAGAGGCCCCTTCGGATGAATTTAAAATCCTTTTCTTTTTCTTGAATATTCTTCTATATTTTGGATAATTTCTAAGATTTTCTTCAAAATATAGTACCTTACTCCTAAAGAAGCACCATATCTATCCATATTCAAAAGAAATATACGCAAAAAAATAAGGTGTTGTCTCTATATCTGAGACAACACCTTTTCATTCACGCCCTTTAGACACACAAGGGAAATGATAAGTGACATAATTTCTGCAATTGGGAAGCACCACCATATGAGGCCAAGTCCTCCAATTTTTGCAAGCACATATGCAACAGGAAGAAGAACCACAAGCTGACGAGCTACCGATACATACATAGAGCACACAGCCTTTCCAACAGCCTGGAAAAGGGATCCTGTAACAATGCAGAACCACGCAACTAAGTAATGAACACCAATAATACGAAGTGCAGGAACACCGATTGCAATCATATCAGAAGAAGCATCAAAAAGGCCTAGCAATGCGGTAGGAATCAGTTCAAAGGAAACAAATCCCAGGAAGGTGAAAAACAATGCTATTCCATACCCATATTTCATGGTATTGACCATACGATCCTTACGCTTTGCTCCGAAGTTGTAAGAAATAATTGGAATCAAACCATTGTTAAGACCAAATTCCGGCATAAAGAAGAAGGACTGAAGCTTAAAGTATACGCCTAATCCCGCCGCTGCTGTTGATGAAATTCCCATAAGAATCAGATTCATACCTGTTGTCATAACAGATCCAATGGACTGCATAACAATAGAAGGAACACCAATGGTATAGATATGTCCAATAATCTCCTTATCCGGACGGAAGCCTCGAAAATCCAAATGAATATCGGCATTGTGGGTTTGGTTCCAAAGAAATGCAATAAAACCAGCAATCATCTGTCCTATGACAGTTGCATATGCCGCACCCTTAATTCCCATTGCTGGGCAACCAAGCAAACCAAAAATCATAATTGGATCAAGAATAATATTTATAATCGCACCTGTTGTCTGGGAAATCATCGTAAAAATGGTTCTTCCAGTAGACTGAAGCAGACGCTCAAAAATAAACTGTGCTGATAATCCAATGGACAAAATCATAACAATAGATAGATATTCAACACCCTGCTCATAAATGGCAGCCTGTGTTAATACATCTGTCTGCATACGATAAAACGGCTTAACTAAGGTCAGTCCAAGGAGTGCAATCACAAGATAACTGATCAAATAAATAAAGATACCATTCACAGCCACCTTATTGGCTTTTTCCTTATTCTGTTCTCCAAGGCTTCTTGATACCAAAGCGTTAACACCTACACCAGTACCCGCAAAAATTGCAATCATGAGAGACTGCAAAGGGAACGCAAGTGATACCGCTGTAAGTGCATCCTCTGAAATTCGTGAAACGAAGATGCTATCCACAATGTTGTACAAAGCTTGTACAAACATGGAAATCATCATGGGCAGTGACATATTGATGAGAAGCTTCCCCTCTGCCATTGTTCCCATCTTATTTTCTGTAGTTACATTCTGATTACTCATAAAATACCTTAATTTGGCTTTACAACAATGTTTACGATTTTGCCAGGAACATAGATTTCCTTCACAATTGTGCCATCCAGCTTATCTCCAAGGGCTTCCTTGGCAGCAGCAATAACGGCATCCTTGGCATCATCCTTGTTGATTCCAAGTGTTGTCTTAGTCTTACCATTGATCTGCACAGCGATTTCTACTGTGTTTTCTACAGTCTTAGCTTCATCATAGGTTGGCCATGACTCATAAGCAATGGTATTGTCATGTCCCATCTTCTGCCAGATTTCTTCACCTGCATGAGGACATACACATGAGAACATCTTTACAAGACCTTCTGCATAAGCACGAGGACACTTTCCAACCTTATATACTTCGTTTACAAAGATCATCATCTGACTAATTGCAGTGTTATAGCCAAGTACTTCAAAGTCATTGGTAACCTTCTTAACTGTCTGATGGTAAAGACGCTCTAACTCGCCAACTTCGCCATCAACAATATTCTCTGCATCCGTAAAGAAATTCCATACACGAGTGATGAAACGCTTTGCACCCTGTACATTGCTATCATTCCATGGCTTTGATACCTCAAGAGGTCCCATGAACATCTCATAGAGTCTAAGCGTATCTGCACCGTACTCTTCTACAACATCACTTGGGTTAACAACGAATTCTGGGAATCTCTTACCCATCTTGATTCCGTTAGATCCAAGAATCATTCCCTGATGAACCAACTTCTGGAATGGCTCTTTTACAGGTGAAAGGCCCTGATCATAGAGGAAACGATTCCAGATACGAGAATACATAAGATGTCCAACCGCATGCTCAGGTCCACCTACATAAAGGTCAACTGGAAGCCAATGCTTTAACAGTTCCTGATTTGCGAACTCTTCCTCATTGTCTGGATCAATGTATCTCATATAGTACCAAGAAGATCCTGCAGAACCAGGCATGGTTGAAGTCTCTCTTGTACCCTTAACACCATTTGCATCGTACTGCTTCCACTCAGTTGCATTCTCAAGTGGAGCCTTACCATTGTGTCCCTTATAATCCTCAAGTTCTGGAAGAACAAGTGGAAGTTCCTCATCTGGAAGGAAATAGATAGAACCATCTTCCTTATATACACATGGAACTGGCTC
>JAZQQA010000045.1:0-34084 GCA_045628825.1 Agathobacter sp. | reverse complement strand
CACGCGGCGTCGCTGCATCAGGCTTTCGCCCATTGTGCAATATTCCCCACTGCTGCCTCCCGTAGGAGTTTGGGCCGTGTCTCAGTCCCAATGTGGCCGGTCACCCTCTCAGGTCGGCTACTGATCGTCGCCTTGGTGGGCTACTACCCCGCCAACTAGCTAATCAGACGCGGGTCCATCTCATACCACCGGAGTTTTTCACACTGTATCATGCGATACTGTGCGCTTATGCGGTATTAGCGATCGTTTCCAATCGTTATCCCCCTGTATGAGGCAGGTTACCCACGCGTTACTCACCCGTCCGCCACTCGCCAGCGAGATCAATCACTCCGAAGAGATCTGTCACTCAAGGCTCGTTCGACTTGCATGTGTTAAGCACGCCGCCAGCGTTCATCCTGAGCCAGGATCAAACTCTCATGTTAAAAGTTTGTCCAGTCAAGTTAAACTTGGCTAATTTCGTTCATTCAGATTGAATCTGAATTTACTGTTTAAAGGTTCGAATCTTTCGATTCGACGTTCGTCAATCTTTCGATTGCTTGTACAATTTAACGTTAGTAGTTCAATTGTCATGAATAATTCATTAGAATCTTTCAAGGTTGTTCACTGTTCAGTTATCAAGGTTCTTTGTTGTTCGCTCATCGGCGACAACTCTGATATCTTATCAAACAGATTTCTGTTTGTCAAGAACTTTTTTGATTTGTTTTAATTTTACAATCAACTCAAATCGTATAAATTTGCTTACTGTGAATCTCCAAATCAATGCGCTCACGAGTCAGCTTCTGTATATTAGCACCTGCCAAGAGCAAAGTCAACAGCTATTGCCTCTTTTTTCTAAAGATGCAAAATGGCCTCATTTTAGATATATTGTTTGAATTGTGTGAATTGTTGACACACTTTCCATTTTTACCTAAAACAAGACCATTTATACACTATTAATATATGGAAGGAGTCTCTATTTGCATATTGCGGCCATAGCTTCTCCTACATTGCTTACTCCAATTAATTCAATACCTGTTGTTTTGATGCTATCTACACAAACCTTTGGAAGAATACACTTTGTAAAGCCAAGCTTCTTTGCCTCTTGCACGCGAAGCTCTGCCATATTACCGCCTCTTACTTCCCCACTTAATCCTACCTCACCAAAGCAGATGACATCGTTGGGAATAATAATATCCTTTTTGCAAGATATCAGCGCTAAGATTACGCCAAGATCAACCGCTGGCTCAGTTGTCTTAATACCTCCTGCAATGTTCACATATGCATCGCAATCAGAAAGTGTTACTCCTAATCGTTTCTCTAACACCGCCATCAGCAGATTTAAGCGATTATAGTCAATACCTGTAGAAGTTCTTCTTGGGTTATTAAAGAAACTATGGCACACAAGTGCTTGGATTTCCAGAAGCAAGGGCCTAGTTCCTTCCAAGGAGCAGACAACCACCGATCCCGATGCGTTCTCTGGTTTTCCCGAAAGCATAAATTCTGAAGGATTTGGTACTTCCACCAAGCCTTCGCTTCGCATTTCAAACACGCCAATTTCATTGGTTGAGCCAAATCGATTTTTCACGCCTCTTAGGATACGATAAGAGTCATGATTTTCTCCCTCAAAATATAGCACCGTATCTACCATATGCTCCAAGGTACGAGGCCCAGCAACAGTTCCTTCTCTTGTCACATGACCAACTACAAAAATTGAGATTCCCATTCCTTTCGCAATTTGCATAAGGACGCTTGTAGCCTCTCTTACCTGGGTTACTGATCCTGGGGCAGATCCAACCTCTTCATTATACATTGTCTGGATACTATCAATGATTACTACTTGTGGCTTACGACTTTCGATTGCCTCTCGTATTACACCAAGATTCGTTTCGCTCAACAGTTCTAGCGAATCCGAGAACTGTCCAATTCGCTCTGCTCGCATCTTTATCTGACGAAGAGACTCCTCTCCTGACACATATAATACTGATACATTTCTCTGCGCAAGATTCTTACAGACTTGTAATAGTAAGGTGGATTTTCCGATACCTGGGTCACCACCCACGAGCATTAATGAACCTGTTACAATTCCACCACCCAGAACGCGATCCAGTTCTTTCATTCCCGTTGTAATTCTTGCCTCTTCTTCCATCTCAATGGCTGATAGTGGTTGCGGTTTGGCATGTCTTGCTCGCTCAACCTTTCCTGAAGAGCTAAGTGATTTTTTATCTACCAATTCCTCAACAAAAGTATTCCATTCTTTACAACCTGGGCACTGTCCCATCCATTTGGTAGATTCATAGCCACAACTTTGGCAGAAAAATACGCTTGCTTTTGCTTTTGCCATTTGATTATCCTCTTCCTCATTGTTTTTCTTCTATAATATATAGAAGCAATAAAAATAACCCGACCAATGGCCGGGTTATTCCATAAGTAAATTACTTTCTACTAACCTTAATTGCAACTTCCTCTACGCCTTCAAGCTCAACACCAAAGCTAAGCTTTCCACCGAGATTGGTTTTCATTGTTCCCGCAGACTCTCCAGCAATGGTAATTTCATACTCTGTTTCCTCTGCAAGCTCCAACGTAATCTGTGCATCCTCTGGTCCTTCAACTACAAAGCTAACCTGATCTTCTGTCTGCGCAAATTCCTTAACTGCTGTTCCTGGAACAGACTCGTACACGAACAACTCATTTCTTTCAAGCTTTGTAATATCTTTAAAGGTCTTTACCTTGTATACATCCCCCGCAAATGTAAAATTATCCAATTTTGCCTTTTCTGCAAGTGAGTAATCGCCAAAACTAATGGTGTTACTTGCTTCAACACGAATCAATTCGCTAACAACTGCCATCTTGAAAACCTCCAAATAATACGCGTTTTTGATGATAATATTATATCAAACTTGTGACTTTATGACTAGACACTTTCTACTACAATGCTCTTATTTTTTACGGTTACAATGGCTTTTCCACCACTCTTCACTGTTCCTGCAATAATTGCCTCTGCAAGACGATCCTCGATTTCCTCTTGCATCTTGCGTTTCATAGGTCTCGCTCCATATTTACGGTCATACCCCTGCTCCACAATCCAGCTCTTTGCGCTGTCACGAATGACAAGCTCAATGTTCATCTGATCCTTGCAACGTTTTATCAATTCCTTGCCTAAAAGCGTCACAATCTGCTTCATGTCATCCTTATTTAATGCGCGGAATACAATGGTTTCGTCGATTCGATTCAAGAACTCAGGTTTAAACAGGCGTTTTACCTCTTCCATGACGCTAGACTTCATGCGCGCATGGTCCTGCTTCTCATCCTCGGTGCTACCAAAGCCAAGTTTCTTTGGTTCGATGATTGACTGGGCCCCCGCATTGCTTGTCATAATGATAATTGTATTTTTAAAATCAACCTTACGCCCCTGGGAATCCGTAATATGTCCCTCATCCAATACCTGCAGCAAAATATTAAACACATCAGGATGTGCCTTTTCAATCTCATCAAACAGAATAACTGAGAATGGATTTCTACGTACCTTCTCACTTAACTGTCCGCCTTCTTCATGTCCTACGTATCCTGGAGGTGATCCAATCATCTTGGATACACTATGCTTTTCCATATACTCAGACATATCAACACGGATCATCGCATCTTCTTTTCCAAAGACTGCTTCCGCAAGGGCCTTTGAAATCTCAGTCTTACCAACACCCGTTGGTCCCAGGAACAGGAAAGATCCAATTGGTCTCTTCGGATCCTTAATGCCTGCTCTACCACGACGTACCGCTTTGGCAACTGCAGTAACAGCCTCCTCTTGTCCAATTACACGCTTATGTAAAATAGCTTCAAGCTTTTGGAGACGCTGCGCCTCGCTTTCAGTCAATCGACTTACCGGAATCTTGGTCCATCCAGCAATCACATCCGCAATCTGCTCTTCTCCAACCACAAGTTTCTTGCCCTTTTGCATGCGAAGAACCTTTTTTTCTGCCTTTGTAAGCTCTGCTACGAGTACAGACTTTTCCTCTTTGTGCCCCTTTGCAACTGCTAAATCACCAGCAGCAAGCGCTTCCTCAATTTCTTTATCTTTCTCCGCAATTGCTTGCTTGCACTCGCGAATTCTTCCATTATCACCCAAATCACTCAAACGACTCTTTGCCGCAGCCTCATCCATAAGGTCAATCGCCTTATCTGGCAAAAAGCGATCGTTCACATAGCGTGATGACAGAGAAACTGCTGCTTCGATCGCATCGTCTGTAATTGTTACCTGATGATGCGCCTCATACAAATGACGAAGGCCCTTCAATATTGCAATGGTCTCTTCCTTACTTGGTTCCTCCACCATAATTGGCTGGAAACGACGCTCAAGGGCCGCATCCTTTTCAATGTGCTTACGATACTCTTCGATTGTAGTCGCACCAATTACCTGTACTTCACCTCTTGCAAGTGCTGGCTTTAATATATTAGAAGCATCCAATGCCCCCTCTGCGCCACCTGCACCAATAATCGTATGAAGCTCGTCAATAAAAAGGATAACATTTCCTGCCTCAGTAACCTCAGTAATAACCTTCTTTATTCTTTCTTCGAACTCACCACGATACTTTGACTTTGCAACAAGACCAGACATATCAAGGGAAACCAGTCTTTTCCCTGCCACAAGATCAGGAACAGTTCCATCCACAATACTCTGCGCCAGACCTTCAATAATTGCTGTCTTACCTACACCTGGCTCACCAATGAGACAAGGATTATTCTTCCCTCTTCTACAAAGTACCTGCACCAAGCGCTTGGTCTCTTCCGTTCTTCCAATTACTGGATCCAACATGCCGTCTCTTGCTAGCATTGTCAAATCGCGCGAATACTGATCAAGGGTTGGGGTAACTCCAGATGCCATCATTCCAGCACGGCTTTTCTGCAATTCATCCTTATACTTTGCAGGGTTCTCTCCCATTGCTCCAAGAATTTCTACAAACATCTTGGATGCATTACATCCCAAGGTATTCAAAAGTCGAGAGGCTGCGCAGTCCACTTCCTTCAAAATCGCAATCAACAGATGCTCTGTTCCGATTTCTTCGGACTGAAAACGCACCGCTTCCTCTTCTGCATTTCTAAGAATTTCTTCTGTCCTTGGAGAATAGCCCTTGCGTTCCTCCACAAGTACACCCTCCCCTGGCGCAATCAAGTCCTCAATCATAGAGAACAACTTGGTATACTCCACTCCATTTGAAAGAAGAATTTCAGCAGCAACACCCTTCCCCTCTTTCACTAAGGCAGCAAGGATATGCTCTGTTCCGATATAGTTGTAATCCAACTGTTTTGCAATTTTCTTTGCAAGTTCTAAAACCTTTTTGGCATTTGCCGTGTATTGCATCATTTGCCTCCAAAACAATAAAACAAATTATAAATCAAGGAAATCGATGTCGTCGTCATCATCATCATCGTCATCACCGCGCTTTGATGATTTTTTTGCAGCCTTCGCAGCTTTCTTCGCTGCCTTTTCAGCCTTTTTCTCCGCAGCCTTTTTGCGCTTTGCTTCGCGGCGCTTGATGATATCATCCTCTAATTCATCAGACAGCTCGTCATCACCGTCGTCGTCATCGTCATCATCATCGTCGTCATCATCGTCGACGTCTGCTTCATCTTCCTCATCTTCGTATACATACTCGTACTCATACTCGTACTCTTCGTCGTCTTCTAAGTCATCTTCCAAAGAAGTTTCGTCATCGTCATCTTCGTCATCAGACTCTTCTGCTTTGCTACGACGTCTTCCAAAAAGACCGCGACGTCTTGGCTCACCGTCATCTTCGTCGTCTTCGTCTTCATAGTCGTCATCATCATCGTCTTCGTCATCCTCATCAAAGGTTGCAGTAAGGAACCCAAAGAGTCCTCGACGTGGTCTTTCTTCTTCCTCGTCGTCCTCGACTTCCTCATCTTCATCATCTTGATCTAAGTCTGACTCTTCTACTTCTTCACCGTCCTTGGCGAGAACTGACTGAACCGGAATATCTTCCTTGGATGTGGCTACTTCTACTTCCTGTGCGATTTCTTCAGCTAGCGCAAGCTCCACCGCCTGAATGACATCTTCTGAAGAGGCAGCAACTTCTGGCTGCGCAACTTCTTTTGGCTTAACAACTTCTTCTGGCTTAACAACTTCTTCCGGCTTAACAACTTCTTCCGGTTTCACAGCAGCTGCCTTCGCTTCCTCTGCTGCTGAAGCCATGAAAGAAGCAAGGAGTGCATCTTCTTCTGCTCTTGCAATTTCTTCATTGACAATCTGTGCTCTTGCATCCTCCATCGCAGCCTCTGCAAGGAGATCTTCTAAGGTTCTTCTCTCCCCTGTATAAGGAGTCTGTTCTGGAATCAAGGTTGGAATCACGAAGTCATCTCTGCGATGCACGGATGATGCCACTGGAGCCACCTCTTCCTCGGCTTCTGTTTCATCGTCCTCCTCGTCGTCTTCCTCATCGTCGACTTCCTCTTCGTCGTCCTCATCTTCCACTATGCTGCGACGTCTACCAAAGAGGCTATGTCTTGGACTTTCATCCTCCTCGTCCTCGTCCTCTTCCTCATCTTCATCTTCTTCATCATAGTCGTCTTCGTCCTCTTCATCATCCGAAGAGTCCTCACGTCTTGTGCTACTCTTTGAAATGAGTACAACAAGCAGTACCAGTAAGAGGACAAGCATGACTGCTAGCACCACAAGTGATACCAGATTACGTTTCTGTAATCTGCCATATTGCTGGCTCATCTCATCATAATTCTTCTGAAGCTCTGCAATTTGTGCATTGGCTTCATCTGACATGGTAACCTCGTTATTCTGTACGACACGCTGATAAGTATCTTCTGTTGGATCATAGGAATACCATCTTGTCTCACCACCATTGGTAGTTCCATAGATATAATACAATGCATCTGTTGCTTCATTCTCATTGTGATAAGCTTCTACAGGCACATTATGAATCTCAAGATTGGCTGGCACATAATTACCAGGAATAACATCAGCAGTTGGCTCCGAAACAACCAAATAGCTGGTTCCATTGGTCAGATATACAAGGCGATATGCACTCATACGATCTGCATCAAATACAAAGAAATCTCCATCTTCTACTTCTGCCTGTTCTGGAACTAGATAAAGAACTCTCACCTCTCCATCGGAAGAAAGAAGACTTGTGACCTCAACATCATTCACATAAGTTGCAGTTGTCAAAAGTCCTTCTGGTAAGGTTACGTTAGGGAACTTAGACATAATCTGCATATCTCCCTCAGGAGTTGATACACGAATGTCTGTAATTGATTCCTTACCACCATACTGTGATACTTTTCCAGTACTATTATTGGAACTAGAATCCGACTTATTGGTTGTGTTGGTCTTATTGGTGCTTGTACTCGCGTTGGCATTGCCACTTGTTGTTCCGGTGCTTGTGTTACCCGAACTAGAAGAACCTGTATTACTGTTTGATGAACCAGCTACGGTTACAAAATCAGAACGCACGTAACCCTTCTTGGTCTCTCCTGTAGCAATTAGCACATAGCTTACTTCATACCAGATCTTTCCATCACTTCCGGTGGTCTCGCTTAAAATGGTAACCTGCTTTCCGTTTGCAAGCTTATTGTAGATCTCCGCATCGGTAGAAGCAGATGCTCTACTATTTACCGTATCATTTTCAGAGCACTTAATCGTACCCTGTGTCTGTGCAAAAACTGTTGTTATTGGATTGCATAAAATGGCGCACATGGTAAGCGCTGCAATTCTAGTCATCCATTTCTTCATGAATCGTCCTCTTCTTTCTGATATGCCATATATTGATTTAGCAAGTCATAAATATACAACATATATTATAGTAGATTACTTTTCTCCATGCAATGCAATCATCATAAATACTCCAAAGAATACGCCTGATAGGCCACCAAGCATTCCCCAAATTTCACTGGTGGAAAAAGCAGCCAAAGAGCTTCCTCTGAATGCACAAATAAAACCAACACCACCAATTGCAAGTGTTACTGCGATTGCAAGTACAAATACGATTGTCTCTAATTCCTTCTTCATTCTTATATCCTCCATATCACACATTATCTCTATCAGGCTTTTTCCCTTGCCTTGTATGATTGGATTATCCATGATTCATTGTCCCATAAAACGGACTTTATTTTAAGGTATAAAAAACTCCAAATTCCGCTCCTCTTGGGAAGTAGAATTTGGAGTCATCTCTTTTTCTCAACTCTTACGAATCTTTCTTCTTATTCTTCTTTGCCTTCTTGAAACCACTGATATCATACTTCTGTTCGTATGTCTCAAGTAGCAACTGGTAATTGCCAGTATGAAGTTCACGCACACTATCAAGATACTCATGGGTATCAAAGCTGTCGCCCTCAAGCTCAATCATTGCAACTGCAATGTTAGAACAATGCGCTGCAATACGCTCGAAGTTGGTAAGCAAATCATTGAATGGGAAGCCCTGCTCAATATTACACTTACCACTACTAAGTCTAGATACATGATGAAGCTTTTCCTCTCCACACAAAATCTTAATCCACTCACGAAGTGGCTCTACAGAAGCTGCCAGTTCAAGGTCATCATTGATAAAGGCCTCTGTTGTCATGTCGACAATATCTGTAACCGCTCTTTCAAGAATTTCAAGCTCGTACCGTGCGTCCTCTGAGAAGGAAAGTTTCTTCTCCTGAAGCTCCGCTGCAACCTTAGAGATATTCACAGCATGGTCACCAATTCGCTCAAAGTCACTGATGGTGTGAAGGAACTTCGATACCAAACGTGTCTGCCCTTCATTCAAATCACTACTTGTAATCTTCATAAGGAAGGTACCAAGCTTATCCTCGTATTTATCGATAAGTTCTTCTTTTTCCTGTACCTTACTGAACTTGTCCTGTGAAAAATTCTCCATAAGGCTTAATGCTCTACCAATATTCTTGCGCGCCTTCTTTGCCATACCGTTCATGGCCAAGTGGCTCTGCTCAATGGCAAGTGGTGGATACTTTAAGAATCTTTCCTCAAGCAAATCGAAATCTGCCTGCTCTTCCATCTCCTCCTGGGAATCCTTGACAAGCCAGAACACAAACTTCTCAATCTTACCAATGAATGGTGCAAGCACCAAAACTGTAAGCATACGATAAACAGTATTCAAAAGTGCAATCATAACTGGGCTCATTACCGTTGTCATGAATTCGAAATGAACGAATGCATTCACGATATAGAAAACGGTACCCCAGATAATCATTCCAAGTAAATCGTTGAGCAAATAAATCAAGGCTGTACGCTTACCGTTGCGGTTGGTTCCAATTGCAGATAAAAGAACTGGACAAGCTGCACCAACACCAATACCAAGTACGATTGGGAATGCGTTAGCAAAAGTAATTGATCCTGTTGTAGACAATGCCTGCAAAATACCGACAGATGCAGAAGCACTCTGCAAAACCGCGGTAAACAATACACCGACCAAAATACCCATGAATGGGTTGGTGAACATGGAAAATGCATTGGTAAATGCTTCGTTACTCTTCAGCGGACTTACTGCACCACTCATGGTCTGCATACCAACCATAAGAATGGCAAATCCAAGCATGATACCACCCACATCCTTGGTGGCCTGCTTTTTCATAAACATCTTACAAATGATACCAATAATGGCCACCACCGCAGAAATGGTGGCAGTTGACAAAAGCTGTGCCACACCACTCTGGCCTTCAATGTAAGACAAACACAGAATCCAACCGGTAATACTTGTACCAATGTTGGCACCCATGATAATACCAATAGACTGTGCAACCTTCATCATACCTGAGTTAACAAAACCAACCACCATAACCGTAGTTGCTGACGAAGACTGAATAACGGCGGTTACAATTGCGCCGAGAAAAATTCCTTTGACTGGATTAGAAGTAAGTTTATAAAGTATGACTTCCAGTTTGTTTCCTGCTACCTTTTTCAGGCCGTCTCCCATCTGAGACATACCAAAAAGGAAAAGTGCTACTCCGCTTAATAATTGAAGCACGAGTGTAATTCCGCTCATAGTGTTTCCTTTCAACAATCAAAATCTTCTAAATAGTGAAACAAATCCCCATACGTTTTGATTATATAATGATTCTGTAAAAATATACAAATACTTTCTAAAAAAATTATGCAAACTGAATGGCAATTAGCGGAATGTATATACAATTTCCAGGTCCTGCCCCTTCATATGGACCTTCGCAGTGGAACCGCAGACAATCGGCATCATTGGCGACAGATGCCCGATGTCCAAATCCATCAGTACTGGAACCTCAAATTCCTTTAGTATTTCAAGAACCGCATCATATTGATTCAAATCAAACATCTCCTCCCCCATATGAAGTGGCCTTCCAATCAAAAATCCCTTCACATGAGAAAACCATCCTGCATGGCGCATCTGCCAAAAAGCGCGACGCATAGACATCACATTTAAATCACAGCATTCCAAAAACCAAATGATACCATCCTCTTTATACTTATCATTAAATTCCTGCACGTGGTCATAGCTTGTTCCAAGAAGATTCACAAGACAGTCTACACAGCCACCAAGAAGTCTTCCTTCCAAAACCACTTCTTCTTTCTCCTCCATAAGGCGAGTGGTCTGCCCCTTACAGTCGTAGCTTCGCATAATCACAGGCTCTGTCACGTTATATGGCAAAAGTGGATTGGTTTCCTCATCGCCCCATTCCTTTTCCCACAGGTCATAGTTGTGCACACGATCAATTTTTCCACAAAGTAAGTCCATAGCGTCATTAATTGCCGGATGCCATGGTTCCATACCAAAATCGCCTGCACATGGTCCATAGATTGCTGCAGTATCACATATCGTTGCAGAAAGGAATGTGAAATTGGTATTGTCAGAAAATCCCATATACCACTTTGGTTTGGCTTTTGCAATGCGCGCAAAATCCATGTATGGAATTACTTCACACATCAGCTCACCACCACCGCAGGAAATCAAAACATCGTTCTCTTCCCTACAATAGTATTCGTTCAACTCCTCTCCACAAAGGGAAGGCGTATTACTGATTCCAACTCCTTTTGCCACCGTAGCATTCGGCCCGATATCAAGGGTAAACCCCATACGCTCCCACTGTTCCCTTGCAGAACGAAAACGTGAAATATAAGGCTCTGTTGCACAGCCAAAGGATGGTGCGACAAAACCAATAGTACCGTGTTCTTTTAAAAATTCTGGATATCTCATTTTCTTCTCCTTACTTATAAAAAGAACTGCCGTAAACTCTTACGGCAGTTCTGGTAAACAATGAAGTCACTCTATACAGTTCCGTATCCAAGGCGATACTTATTCTTTGAACTATAGTAACGGAAATACGACGTCACATTCTTCCAAATCGAAATCTCCTTGTGATAGTTGAATTTCACATCATAATCAATTCCCTGGCGATTACACCAGGTATAGATATCACATACACCAAGCTTCTTTACGCCACGAATGTTATTCATAAAGATCTCAATCTTTGACAATTCATTTTCATCCTTAACATACAATTGGAAAATTGTATTTGGACATTCTATTAAAATTTGACCTAGTCTTTTGCCTCGTTTCATAGGTGTACCTCAAATCTCATTTATAATACTATAGTACTACTCTTGTATCAAATTGAGAACCCACTATTTCTAGCGGTCCTATACACCCTCATAATCAAAATGTGGGATGAAGCTTTCTTCTGCCACATCTAGGTCCTGCGTAAATCCATTCTGAATTCCAAGTCTTACTGCATAGTCAACCAGGTTGTCGTATGCTTCCTTTGTCACCCTCTCTGTCAGTTCCTCATAGTCCTTGACATGTGGAAGCGGCGTATACTGGCTCATTAAACTATAGAAGATTTGGTTGCCATAAGTATCATATAGTTTCTTTAATAATGTTTTGGCCGCATATAGCTGGCCTGGTAAAAGCAGATGGCGCACGATAACGCCCTCTGCCATTAATTGTTCCCCTTCTTTTTTATAAAAAGAGGCTTTGGGCTTTTGCCTTACCATTTCCTCCAAGGCCTGATCTATAATCCTACTATAATCTGCTGCTTTCGAGTACTTTCTCGCACTCTCCTCAGATACATATTTGTAATCCGGCAGATAGATATCTACAATTCCCTCAAGTCGCTTCAAATTGTCCACGGTTTCATAGCCGCTAGTGTTATATACAATCGGAATGCGAAGTCCTTGCCGTCTTGCCTCTTCAACGGCATACACGACATGAGGTACATAATGTGTTGCAGTCACCAAGTTGATATTGTTGGCGTTTTTTGCCTCCAGTTCAAGAAATATTTCCGCAAGGCGCTCTGGTGGAATGCATTTTCCGATGGTACCATCTGCAATCTCCTTGTTCTGGCAAAACACACAGTGCATATTGCAGCCTGAAAAGAACACGGCTCCTGAGCCACTACTTCCAGAGATACAAGGCTCCTCCCAATAATGCAACGCTGCTCTTGCAAGGTAAAGCTCACTCGTCACCTGACAAATTCCTTTTTCTCCCGCCTCTCGATTTGCCTTACATTTTCTTGGGCATAATGTGCAATTTTCATATTCATTCCAAAAGGTCGGCATTTCTGATCCCTTCTACATTCCTTCGGCACATAAGATGCCCTGGAAAAACTTGACTTATCTCCTTTTCCGATAGTACAATGGCATCGAAAAAATGCATCGCACAACAATAAGGAGTATAACATGAGCAAAGCAAATTGTATGGTCGCACAGTCGGGTGGTCCAACAGCCGCAATTAACGCAAGTCTCGCCGGCGTTATCGCTGGAGTAAAGGCTTCCGAGAAATACGACACAATCTATGGTTCCATCAATGGTATTCTTGGTATCTTAAACCAGAATTATCTGGACTTAACCAAGAAAATCCCAGATGAAGAAACTTTGGAGAAACTAAAGACAACACCAGCCATGTATCTTGGCTCTTGCCGTCACAAGCTTCCTGATCTTAAGCAGGACGAATCTCCATATGTTTTCATATTCAATCAGTTTGCCAAATTAAACATCAAAGCCTTCTTCTACATTGGCGGCAATGATTCCATGGATACAGTACTCAAATTATCGGACTACGCTAAGAAAATCAATAGCGACATTCGTATCATTGGTGTACCAAAGACCATTGACAACGATTTGTGTTGTACAGACCACACTCCTGGCTTTGGCTCGGCAGCAAAATATATTGCAAGCTCTCTTCTTGAGATTGCACATGACACTTTTATTTATGCAGTAAAATCTGTCACCATCGTAGAAATCATGGGACGAGATGCTGGTTGGCTCACTGCTGCCAGCTGTCTTGCTCGTAATGATTACAATACTGCGCCTCACTTCATCTATCTTCCAGAGGTTCCTTTCTATAAGGAGCGATTCTTAAATGATGTGCGCGAGGCACTAAAGGATCGTAACAATGTTATCATCGCAGTATCAGAAGGTATCCGCGATGAGAACGGCGAATACATCACTGCTTCCACTGCTGCAGCTGACAATTTTGGTCATATGCAATTAAGCGGTGCGGGAAAAGCTTTGGAATTCATGGTACAGGAAGAAATCGGCGTTAAGGTTCGTTCGGTTGAAATCAATGTCTTGCAGCGTTGTGCAGAGCACCTTGCTTCCAAAACAGATATTGACGAATCCTTTGCCCAGGGTAAATATGCTGTAACACTTGCAGAGGACAATGTCACTGCATCCATGGTATGCTTACGTCGTATTTCCAACCGCCCTTATGAGGTTGCTATTGAATACGCGCCAATCGCAGGTATCGCAAACGAAGCGCGTTCCATTCCACGTGAGTGGATCAATGAGCAGGGCAACGATGTGCGACAGGAATTGGTTGAATATCTTCGTCCACTCATCCAGGGAGAAGTCGATGTGCGTTACAAAGACGGCGTACCTCAGTATATGAATGTATGGCATCTTCGTAACAACACAGACAATATTTTCTAATTACTAAACTGACTATTATAGAGCATGGAATAGAATCCATTTTGTGCAAGCAAGGATTCATGATTTCCCTGCTCTATTATTTTGCCCTCTTTCATTACAAGAATCACATCTGCCTCTCGAATGGTGGAAAGTCGATGGGCAACAATAAAACTCGTGCGCCCCTCCATCATCTTAAGGAAGGCCTTTTGAATGCGAATTTCCGTTCTTGTATCAATGGAAGACGTTGCCTCGTCCAAAATAAGCATAGGAGGTAGGCAAAGCATAATACGCGTAATGCAAAGTAGCTGCTTCTGTCCTTGGGATAGACTTCCTCCATCCTCTCCTATCACAGTATCATAGCCATTAGGAAGTCGCTTAATAAAGCTGTGTGCATGGCTTTCTTTCGCTGCGGCAATAATCTCCTCTTCTGTCGCGTCTGGCTTTCCCATTATGATATTCTCACGAATGGTTCCTGCCTTCAGCCAAGTCTCCTGTAACACCATTCCATAGTTCTTACGCAGGCTATGACGTGTCATATGCTTAATATCATGATCGCTGACTGAAATATTTCCAGCGTCTGTATCATAAAAACGCATCAACAAATTGATGAGGGTTGTCTTTCCACATCCTGTCGGTCCAACAATGGCCACTCTTTGTCCAGGTGTAACATGCAAATGAAAATCCTCAATCAATGACTTGCCCTTTACATAGGAGAAAGCAACATCTTCAATGTCAACCTTTCCATCTGCTTGCTCTAAGACGTATGCATCGGCATCATCTGGACGCTCTGCCTCCTCCTCAATGAGTTCAAAAATACGTGCAGCACAGGCCAATGCATTTTGCAGTTCTGTAATGACACTGGAAATCTCATTAAATGGCTTTGTGTATTGGTTGGCATAGCTCAAAAAGCATGACAACTGGCCAATGGTAATTCCGGTTCCAGAAAGTGCAGACAATGCACCCGTTAAGGCAACACCCGCATAAACCAAGGAGTTTACAAAACGGGTGCCCGGATTGGTCAGACTTGAAAAGAAAATAGCGCGAAGAGAATACTTCTGCAATCTATCATTGATTTCACCAAAGGTTTCCAAGGCCTCATCCTCATGATGGAAGGCCTGCACAATCTTCTGGTTGCCAATCATCTCCTGAATCAAAGCCGTCTGTTCTCCTCTGGTCTTCGATTGAAGCTGGAACATAGAGTAGGTATGCTTTGCAATAAAGCTTGCTACAAATAGTGAAACTGGTGTAATTAGCACAACGACCAAGGTAATCTTCACATCAATGGTCAGCATAAAAATAAGGGTTCCAATGATCGTTGAGATTCCAGTAAACAACTGCGTAAATCCCATAAGAAGACCATCCGCAAAGGTATCTACATCCGCGATAATGCGGCTAACAATATCTCCGTGAGAATGACTATCAATATAAGAAAGCGGCAATTTCTCCAGCTTGGCAAAGGCATCATTTCGGATATCCTTTACTATTTCATGCGTCATACGATTGTTGCACACATTCATAAGCCACTGGGCAACTGCTGTGAGCCCAATGACAATCCCACCACGAATCAAAATCTGAATCAGGGCAGAAAAATCCACCTTCCCTTTTTCCACAATGACATCAATGGCATCACCAATAATAATTGGAAGATACAAGGTACACACTACAACAAATGCTGCCAGCAAAATGGAAACCACAAAAAGTGGAATATGCTTTTTCATATAATGGAGGACTTTTCTTACGGTAGCCGCCTGGCTTTTTTGCTTCTTTGCCATACTACTGTCCTCCCTTATTTTCTTCTTGCTTAAACTGCGATTCATATATCTCACGATATACCTGGCAGTTTTCCAATAACTGCGCATGACTTCCAATGCCAACGGCCTTTCCATCATCCAGAACAATGATTTGATCTGCAAACTGAATGGTAGAAGTCCTTTGGGATACAAGGAAAATGGTCTTGCTTCCCTGCATCTCCCTAAGAGCCGCACGAAGAGCTGCATCAGTCGCAAAATCAAGGGCCGAAGCACTGTCATCCAAAATCAAAATTTCTGGATCCTTCACAACCGCTCTTGCTATGGTAAGACGTTGCTTTTGTCCACCGGAAAGATTCTTACCGCCTTCTTCAATGTGGTAGTCTAACTCGCCTTCTTTTCCCTTCACAACATCGGTAGCCTGTGCCACTTCCAGTGCCTTCCACAATTCTTCCTCAGTCGCATCCTCTTTGCCCCAACGAAGATTCTCTGCGATGGTTCCAGAAAAAAGCACTGCCTTTTGCATTACTACACCAATCATGCTACGAAGCGCTGTGACATCGTATTCTCTCACGTCTCTTCCATTTACAAATACAGTTCCAGAGGACACATCATAAAAACGTGGAATTAAATTAACAAGGGTTGTTTTTCCTGACCCGGTTCCACCAATAATACCAATGGTCTGCCCCTTTTTCACCGTAAAATCAATATCAGAAAGCGCTTCATCTCCACCACCCTGATAGGTCATGGATACATGGGAGAAGCGCACACTTTCCTCTGTCCCAGTTCCTTGCTTCTCGCTTCCGTTTTCCATCGAAGAAGAAACGGAAAGCACCTCTGCAATACGATTTGCACAGGCTAGGGACTTTGTAATATTTACAATCAAGTTGGCAAGTTTTACCAGTTCCACAAGAATTTGTGACATATAGTTCACAAGAGCTACCACTTGTCCCTGGGTAAGAACACCTGTATAAACCTCTTTGCCACCAATCCAAATTACAGCAATGATGGAACAATTAATTATGATATAGGTAAGAGGATTGGTAAGGCCAGAAATCTTACCGACTGCAATCTGCATATTGGTAAGATAGGTATTTTCACGACCAAAATTCTCCTCCTCCTCTGCTTCCTTGTTGAAGGCACGAAGCACTCTTGCGCCAGCAAGATTCTCTCTCGTTCTTCCAAGGATACGATCCAAGCCTGCCTGAACATTCTTAAACAAAGGCATGCTAAGCACCATAACACCAAATACCACAAGGGAAAGAAGTGGAATGGTAATGACAAACACAAGGGCCGCTTTTACATCCACCGTAAATGCCATAATCATGGCACCGAATACAATAAATGGTGAGCGCAAAAACAGGCGCAGTGTCATGTTTACACCTGACTGCACCTGATTAACATCACTTGTCATACGCGTAATTAAGGTAGAGGTACCTATGGTATCCATCTCTGCATAAGACAGGCTTTCAATATGTGAAAATAAGGCCATTCGAAGCTTTGTGGAAAAGCCCACAGCCGCTTTTGCCGCAAAATACTGCGCTGTCACAGCGCTCACAAGTCCCACAAGGGCAAGGAGCACTAAGACACCACAACGACTTAAGATAAAGCCCTTATTCGAAGCCAAGATACCCTGATCAATGATGGCGGCCACAACAAGCGGCACAATAAGCTCAAAGCTTGCCTCCAAAAGCTTGAATAAAGGGCCTAAAATTGATTCGATTTTATAATCCTTCAGATACTTCAGCAGTTTCTTCATTTTGTTCCTGCTTCTCCTTCTTTACCTTCTTCTCAACAAAGCTATAAATCAAACTGATTGCCAAGCATAAAATTCCTGCAAGGAAGAAACTAATTGCACGGGCAAGCATGCCTGAATAGTCAATATCCCAAATCAACAATTTCAGTAAGCTAAAGATTACAAGTCCAAGTCCCAAAATACGAAGAGGTGCATAATCCAATGTCGTACGATATGCCACCATAAATCCAACTACAATACATCCAATCGCATAAACGATGCCAACAATACTAATGATATTGCTAGCTACCGCATATATTCCAAGTGTACCAAGAAGGAGTGAAGCCCAAAGAATACCTACAATCAGAGCAAACCAGCCATTCTTTGAACGACGGAATAATACAATGGTCATTCCCATCCACTGAAGAATAGCCACCAGAATTGCAACGATTTGAAGCACAATCATTTCATAATCTACAGCAGATGTAATGCCATCCATTGCCACAAGCATACCAACTGCACCAAGGCAAAGATTGGTAATCATGGTTGGGCGCTCATAAGCCTTGGTCACCGGATGCTTGCCCCAGGCTGGAATCAGGCAGAATGCGCTGATAATAAGAACCGTCAGCGCAGACTCTGCAAAATTGGCAATACGCCAAGCAACACCGAGATCCTTAAGCACCATTTCAAAATCAATGAGTGGTAGCACAGAAGCCATAATTGCAACTGGAATCTTAAATCCAGCCTTATACTGATCCTTGCATCGATAGATAAATACAATGGCTACAATCGCAAGCACAATGCCCTGCGTAATGTGAAGCCACTCAATCTCACTGGTAAATAGGAAAAGTACTGATATCACAATGGCTGCAATTCTATAAGCACGATTGTCCTTTACAAATCCGCATACCAAAAGCAAAAGTACAAATACACAGAGAAGTGAGTAAGAACTAAATGGAGCATCCTCCATTAAGCTTGCGGTTGTCATAATCGCAGAAAGCACAAAAAGAATCATTTTTCCTGGCGCATACTTTCCAGGAAGACGCTTCTCTGCTGCAAGTATCATTGCAAACATAACAACAAACATAATGGTATCCACAATCCATGCTGGTCCATCAATCAAAAGATTCAGCATAGCACCAAGGGTCACCATGAAAACTCCATTATAAATACCAAATCCAACGCTACGCTTCTCCTCAAGCCAATAGCAGGTATATCCCGCAACAATTGCAAGAATCATTGAGAGGGAAGCCACTACAAAATATGCAATTCCTGCACCAGTCCAAATTTCTCGATCTGCTGCAAATGCAATCATGCCAACAGCTGCTACCGCTGCAGGCGCCCAGTTCATCCAATTCTTATAATATTTTTCCTCGTGTCCAACCACAAAGAATAATGCCACAGATGCCACCATTGCAAGAACGGCAAGAAAAGCATCTGTTGTGATGACATCAAAATAATCCGACTGCTTTCCAAGCACGAAAAGACCAGATGCCACATTGGCAATCTGCGCAAGGAGTACCAATGCTTTGCTTCTCTTTTTCATTACAAAGGCTGTTGCAACTGCCCAAAGAGGCAAAAAGGCAAAGAATAGAATCTGCGAAAACAGCCCATAATAAATCATATTGGAGGTATATACCATGGCAACACCACAGAACAATATGGTCAAAAAGACTTTATTCTCTGGCTTTTTCTTGGTTAACACCATGCCTGTTGCAAAGAAAATAAAGCTAATCACAGTAATCACCAAAAGCTTAGCCAACTCTGTAAGGTCTGGGAATACCACCAATGCAAAAATGCCAAGGGAAAATACCAGGAAAATCGATGCCAAAACGGCCATCACTATTTTGCCAACAGTGCCTTCCGCATCCCCATGTGCCTTTTTCACTTTTGCAGCTGGTGCGGCCTGTACGGTTGCCTGTGGTGCGCTCTCCTGCGCCACCGCCTCAACGCTTGCCTCTGGTGCACTCTGTGGAACCTCCTGTACCGCTGCCTGTGGTGCACTCTGTGGAACTTCCTGTGAAGCTGCCTGCTGTGCTACTGGTGCCGCTGGGATTTGCTTCACTGGTGGTTGTGGCAAAAGATTTCCATGCGCGTCTACCAATACCCAAAGAGGTGGGATTGGTTTTCCGTTTTCATCAAGTGGAACCGCCTGCGGTGGAATTGGTCTTCCCATATTATCTGCAGGCACCCACATTGCCATATAATCGAACTGATTGTTACTCATCAAAAATCTCCTCTTCTAAGTCTGATTTCTTTTTATATCCTTTGTATTTTAGCACATTCTCCCTTTTACAAGTATAGTATTTTTGCTATAATTATTTTATATTCACGTAAGGAGGGGTTTCATGCGTAATAACGAATCATCGGAAGATTATCTTGAGACGATATTAATCTTAAGCAAACGCCTGCCAGTTGTTCGTTCTGTAGATATTGCAAATGAGCTTGGATATAAAAAATCAAGTGTCAGTATTGCCATGAAAAATTTGCGAGAACAAGCGCATATTCGTGTAACCGATGCTGGTTTCATCTATCTTACAGAATCAGGACTTGCCATTGCCAAGAGTGTATTTGAACGACATGAAAAATTGACAGATTTTCTTATAAAACTCGGAGTGAATCCAGAGGTCGCTGCAGAGGATGCTTGTCGAATGGAACATTTCATTAGCGAAGAAAGCTTTGCTGCCTTAAAAAAACACATCGATAGTTTATAAGGTAAAATAAAACCGGAGAACACCAACTACTTGGTATTCTCCGGTTCTTTTTATTCATCACCAGCGAAGCGATAATATGCAATTCCAATGGATTTCATTCCAGCATTACATGAAGAGGAGAAAGAAGACTTATTAAAAATCACACGTTCAAACTTGAAATACCGTGCAATGCTCTCACGAACCTCTTCCTGCTCTGCATACGTAAGTCCTACAAATGTTACCATTACAATATCTGGGCGTATACGATAACGCAAAAGAAGCTCAAAACGAATAAACTTTCTTCTTGCCTCCTGCAAATCTCCAAAGAAGAAACCTGACACCCCTATACGGCTCCTATTGTTCACCGTAACTCTTGGATGAACATGAAGGATCCGAAGTAATCTTGCTCTCGCAGGAATCAGATAGCCATTTCGTGCAAAGTCCTCGCTACTTGGCATTAGGAATGCACAATGAATGCGATGTTTTTGCCTCTCAAGGACTTCAATAATCTCATCACAACTCAAACCCTTTCTAAGCAAGGCTCCCGCTGTAAGAACCAGGATTCCTTGTCCACAGGAAATTTGCCTTGAATCGATAACATGTACATGGTCAAATCCCTTTGCTGCCTGAACAGCAATACCATATGTTCTGCCGGAGTTGGCTGCCATAGAAATGTGTATTACATCCTCCGCCTCTGTTAAACAACTAGCAAAAAACTCCTCATACTCTTCCACAGACGCACTTACTGCCGTTGCCTCAATTCCTTCTCCTGCCATCATATGGTTGTAGGTATCCGAGTCAATCTCCTTGGTATCCGCAAATCGCCCAAATGGAGTCTGAATATACAGATACATGACACGAATATCATACTTTTCCAAATATCCCTCTGGCAAATCACTAATACAATCTGTTGTAATAAGAATTTTCTTCTTATGCTGACGCGCCAAGGAAGGGGTCGCAGCGCCTACTTCCTCCTCTGCCTCCTTCACCCTTCGATACTCAACAACCACCTCTGGAAGCAGATTCAGGATTGCTTCTTCAAGTTTCTCTCCCTGAACTGGCTTCTCCAAGAAGCTATCAAAGCCATTTTCTTCTGCAATACGCTGTGCTTCTGCAACAGAGGTTGCCGTAAGCAAAATGACAGGTGTATTCTGGCACAGACCATTTTCCTGCTTTCGAATGGTCTTATACACCTCTGCACCACTCATTCCCGGCATCATGTTGTCCATAAGGATAACATGATAATGTCTTTGCTTTGTCTTTTCGAGACACTCGGAAGGAGAGGTTGCAATGTCCACAACGACCTTGGTGTCTGACAGAAGCTGCGCTAATACCAAAGCATTGACCTTGTTGTCATCCACTACAAGAATCTTGGCTTCCGGTGCCTCAAAACTATGCTCATATGCATGATTTGCTCCAAGAAACTTTCTAGTTGAGAAAATAACATCGCCAATTGGTTCTGCATCCACAACATTTTGCTTAATGTCAACAGTAAAGGTGGTACCCTTTGTGTAAATACTATCAACCTTGATTTCCCCATCCATAAGATCCACGATTTGCTTGGTAATGGAAAGACCAAGGCCACTGCCCTCAACCTTTGTATTGCGCTCCATGTCCACACGTTTGAAGACATCATACAATTTGTCCATGTCCTCTTTTCGGATGCCAATACCCGTATCCTGAATTGCAATGCGAAGCGTCACCTTACCATCATTTTCCTGAACGGAAGACACATGCATGAGCACACTGCCCTCGTTGGTATACTTCACAGCATTGGTTAACAAATTAATAATAACCTGCTGGATACGCTTATCATCTCCGTAAAGTCTCTTTGGCAGATTCGAATCGATGTCCACCTGGAAATTCAGATGCTTTTCTTCCATACGAATACGAAGCATATCGATGATATCTCGGAACATTTCTTCTGTCTTATAATCTCGCAGATTTAGTTCCATACGCTTCTGCTGCAACTGTGACATATCCAAAATGTCATTGACTAATTTTAAAAGCATGCGTCCACTGGACTGAATATTGGTCGCATAGCCCAACACTTCTTCATTGGTAGAACGACGAAGAACCATTTCATTCAAACCCAAAATTGAATTGATCGGGGTACGAATTTCATGACTCATGCTTGCAAAAAAGACATTCTGCGCACGGTTTGCTTCTTCCAGTTCCTTTTTCTGCTCCTTAACCATGTTACTTTCTTTGTTAAAAAGTAAAATCTGGAAGAACATGGCTGCGCCGCAAAACAGACCCACTGCTATGACGGAAAACAGAGAATCTAAAAAAATCATGCGTCGACCATCCAATGACTTTACAATCTGCGGATAGTTATAACCCACCCAATACACTACGGAGTCCGCCACAATGTTGATGCAAAGGAATACAATCAGCTTTTTTCCTGTAAATAGGATAAAGGCATATAAGATTCCTAAAATAAACCAAATGGTTGCACCACCTTCTACACCACCATTATCAAAAAAGATAAAAGGCAAGAGCACAAGGGTCATATAAATCCCAATGATTGTCGCCGCTAATTCCGCATGGTGACGCTTGGTCGATAAAAAAATGCAAAGCACGAGAATAAAAAACAATAGTCCCAGTGGAATCAGTGTTCTTGCCTGTGGATTCAAAAAGATGGTCTCCACAAACGCAAAAGCAGATGCAAGAAAACCAAATGCAAGCATAAAGCGGAACAAGCTTTCTCGCACCTCTAGAGACGGGTTCAAATAGTTTCTGATTAATCTAATTATTTTTTTCATTAACTCGTCTCCTTTCTATTTTTCTATGCGGTATTTTTCCTGCACAAGTGACTCAGATGCAGACATATAATCACTCATTTCAACCTTGTGACGAACATTCATAAGCGCACTCTTTAGATTCTTTCCGCAATAAGAATATTTCTCAAGTTCATCCAAAATTGCCTTCATTTTTTCTCCATCCAGCTCAAACATCGCATTTTCAAACTCTTGGATTTGATGCTCGAAGGATGTGACATCTATTTCAGGCAGTAACTCTTCTGCCTCTTTCTTCTGTGCATATTTTGCAAAATCCGGATAAGCGAGTATTTCTGCAATGACACGCTTATACTCCACAAGCATCTCCGCATGATGCTCTAAGATATACTGGTATTCTCCAGCCTTTCCCTTCATCTCAAGTTCGAGGGCCATAGCAGAAAGAGGTGCAGCACCAATCGTTTTCATAGAACTCTTGATTCCATGAATGGTAATGGTGTAATTGGTCCAATCCTGGGCTTCAAAATACGCTACAATATCTTCCCAGTTGCGCTCACCTTTCTGCGCATACTCCTCAAGAATCATGAGATACGCATCCTTGCCTCCACAATATGCCATACCTGTTTCAACATCCAAATCCCCAACTGCAAATGCGCTAGAAGCATTTGGTGTTTTCATGGTCGCCTGCACCTCTACATGCGACTCCACTGGTGGAGCCACAGGCTCTTCCTCCTGCAGGAACTTCACCTTCTCTTCTGGAAGCATACGAAGAAGCATATGCTCCAACGCAGAAACCTCCACCGGCTTTTCTAGAAATTCTGAGAAACCAGCTCCTATGAGCATCTCTCTTGCTCCTGCAATGGCATTGGCCGTTAATGCAACAATTGGCACCTTTGTGCAGAAGCTATCCCCTTTTGCACGAATGGCGTGTAGTGTCTCAACGCCATCCATATTTGGCATCATATGATCCATAAAAATCAAATCATACTTCAAATCATAAATCTTATTCACTGCCTCGTATCCGCTTAAGGCCTGGGTGACATGAATCTGATACTTCTTCAGCAAGCCCTCCATAACCTTGATATTCATATAATTATCATCGACTACAAGAATCTCTACCGTAGGGGCAATGAAGGTCTTGTTGCGAATCTCACGGTTAATGACACGCACATTTCGATTACCATTCAACACACTCATAACCGGAAGTGCATAAAGTGGCTTTGTAATATACAAAAGATTTGGATTGCGAATTTCTGAATATTCTTCTTGGTCGGTCAAAATCGTAACGACCATTTTTTCTCCAAGTTGTTCAAAGAACGCCTCATCCTCACGATACTCATTCATGGGAATAAAAACGTGGGTATAAACATCTCGCTCCATACGGCGCTTTAACTCAGCCAAGTTATTGCAGAAATGTGCACGCACACCAAACTGCGCAATCAAATGATTTATCATTTCACCATAGGCATCACGCATAGCTTCCGAACGGACCTTTTCCTTACTCTGATAGATCAAGATGCCATAGGATTCTGGATTCTCCAAATGAATAATTGGGCTTTCATCTACCACACGCTGTGGAATGGTTACCTGCATGGTGGTTCCGTGTCCAAGACGGCTCTTTGTGGTCATAACACCACCCATGGAGGTCACAAGCGCATTGGTTATGGCAATCCCAAGACCAACACCACCCTCTTTTCGCGTACGGCTTGCATCCACCTGGTTGTATGTCGAAAAAAGCTTCTCCACACTCTGCTCATCCATTCCAATGCCTGTATCGATGACCGTTAGCACCAGATTGATTCCATAGTTTTCTTTACGGAAGCCGACATTCAATCGCACACCACCTTCTTTGGTAAACTTAAAGGCGTTGCTCAATAAATTCATTACAATGCGTCGAATCTTACGCTCATCACCAATCATGGTTTTTGGCAGATTCTGGTCTATATCCACTACAAACTCTAGATTGCTCTTATCAAAAAGCGGTCTGCTGGAATTGATAATATCGTTGATGGTAGATGTAATATCATAGGTATCCTCAACAACTTCAATGCGTCCTGACTGTAACTCTGAGAAATCAAGGATATCACTTACAACTCCCATAAGACTGTGACCAGCAACCTGAATCGCATAAATCTCATCGCGCATACGCTCTGGATTGGTCTCATTCAAAAGAATGTCACTCATACCACTTATGGTATTGATTGGAGTACGAATCTCATGGCTGACATTGGCCATAAAATCATCCTTGCTTCTTTGCGCACTTGTCAAATCTGCAATGACTCGGCCCAAACGTGCACCACTTTCCGAACGCTTCTTAACCCAGAAACGGACAAGAAAGATTACGAGCAGAATATTAAATAGAATCGTTGCAACCTGGTTCGCATCGTTTCTGTCACGCAAATCAAAGCTTTTTAATATTGCGCCATGGTAAAGGGTCAAAAAGATGAGAAAAAAGAAGGTAATGTTGGTCAAATCCACAAATCCACACACTCCAACCACAACTACCACGACTGCAAACTGCATCATCATAGCCCCCAAATCCTTGGAATGCAGTGAATAAACAGACAGATTGCAGAACATGAGAAAGGTATAAATACCAAGTCTGCGATGGAAGTCAAATATCTGAGATATAAAGAACATAACAGACAATCCAAAAAAGGCAATCACAAGGAGAATCTCCCTAGAAGTCCATGTTGAATCCAAATATATTCCTTCATTTAACACGCCAAAATGATAAAATGAGAACAGAATCATAACCGTGCGCTCCATTCTCTTTTGCGACGCTTGTCCCATTCCCGGTCTTTCAAATTGTCCCTGTGGCCCCCTTGGTCCTGGCCCTTCTGGTTTTTCTGGTCTTCCCATTCTCTTATCCATATATACTCCTAAAGCAAAGAAAGGCACCCGACAGAGCCTGTCGGCAACTATCTGACGCCTTTCCTATGTCTACCTATAAACTTACTTAGTACTTACCGAATCCCTCACCCAGTGAAATGATCTGCTCATTGGAAGGAGCCTTTACTTCTTCCTTTACTACGGATGCCACACGGGTAACTGGTGCTTCCACACGGGCAGGAGCCTCTTCTTCCACTGGTGCATGATATGAAACTGGTTCCTGCATAGTACTATCCAAACGATATACAGAAATCAAATCCTTCATGATGCTTGCCTGTCCAGAAAGTTCCATACTTGCAGCTGCACACTGTTCGGAAGTAGCTGAATTGGTCTGGACAACCTGTGATACCTGCTCAATTGCCTGATCAATCTGAGCAATGGCAGTTGCCTGATAGTTGGATGATTCCTTAATTCCAACAATAATATCTGCACTCTTTTGCACAGCATCTGTAATCTCGCCAAGCGCTCCTGCGGTTTCTGCCGCAATGCTTGAACCAGACTCCACCTTGTGCATAGAATCCTCAATAAGTTCTGCAGTTTCAGCCGCTGCCTGGGCACTCTTTGCTGCAAGGTTACGTACTTCTTCTGCAACAACTGCAAATCCCTTGCCAGCCTCTCCTGCTCTTGCCGCCTCAACCGCTGCATTCAGTGCAAGAATATTGGTCTGGAATGCAATATCATCAATTACCTTAATGATACGACTAATGCTTTCAGAAGAAGTATTGATGTCGCTCATCGCGGTCATCATATCCTGCATCTGTGCATTTCCCTTTTGTACATTCTGAATTGCTTCTGATACCAATTCTGCTGCAGTATTGGCTTCTTCCGCATTGACCTTGGTCTTTTCAGCCACATCTCCAATGGATGCAGTAATCTGCTCGATTGCACTTGCCTGCTCTGTAGAACCCTGAGCCAAAGACTCACTAGCACTTGCAACCTCACCTGAACTGGTAGATACCTGGAATGCAGAATCACGAATTCCTGAAAGGGAACGATTGTTGGAAGCCACTAATTTCTGAAGGGCAATTCCAAGACGATCCTTTTCACCTCTTGGTGTAATCTGAACTGTCAAATCACCATCCGCAACTGCTTCTGCAACCGCTTCCTGTGCCTGTGTAGACTCAACCATAATCTGATATTCTGCCATCAACTGGCCAAATTCATCCTTTTTCGAGGTGTCCAGCGTTACCTCGGTATCACCTTCTGCAAGAGCCTTTGTTGCATCAGACAGCATCTTAAAGCCTCTTCTGATTTTTTTCAGAATTGATCTAGCAAAAAGTGTCATAACCGTTGCAATTACTACAACAAGCCCTGCACAAAAATAGTTGTATACCATGAGATAATGATCCGGATTTGCATATCCTACCACACGTGATGCTGTGGTATAACCACAGTACATAACAAAAATAAACATAAGGTCAATGGTAATAACAAACATCCACATCTGCTTGTAGACGGTCATTCCCTTTTTCTTTGTCTTCTTCTCAGCCATTATTCTTCTCCTTCTTCCTCATCCTCATCTTCTTCTGTATGCTTTGCATCCTTTTCCTTCTTCTCTGTATCATTAAGAAGTCTTTCTGGGTCTAAGAGGAGCTTTACATCCTCTCCCACCTTTCCAATGCCATATACATATTTTGATTGTGTGCGATCATTCTTGTTGATGGTTGGGGAAGGTAAAATATTATCGTCCAAAATCTCAACTACTTCGGCAATCTTTTCAACAATCAAGCCTACCACCTGACCATTGTAATTAATGACAATGATACAGGTTCGCTCTGTATACTCAAATGGCTCCTGCTTGAATCGAAGTCTTACATCAATGACAGGAATAATTTTACCTCGAAGGTTAATGAGGCCCTTAATGTAGTCCTCACTCTCAGGAATCTCTGTGATTTCCTGGTAGGTGATGATTTCGTTTACATACTGAATTTTCAGTCCGAAATATTCGCCACCAGATTGGAAAGTGACATATTTATTCTTTGTTGTATCAATTTCACCCATCTATGTCTCCTCCTACTCAATCATGCCTGCAGCATCGAGAATCAGTGCTATGCTACCGTCACCAAGCTGCGTGCATCCAGAGATACCGTGAACCTTCTTCACATAATCTGGAATTGGCTTTACTACAATTTCCTGTTTGCCTACCAAGCGGTCGACAAAGAGGCATATCTTCTGTGATTCAACTTCGACAATTACCATCATGCCGTCTTCCACATTTTGGCTGTAATCTTTCAAATGATACCAGTCACCTACGCGGATAATTGGATAACACTCGCCACGAATCATAACTGACTCATCGCCGCTTGGCTCATGAATCATCATGTCTTCTGTGACACTTACAAATTCCTTCACAGAACCGGTTTCAATTACAAAGGAAGTCTGACCAACCTCCATGACAATACCATCAATGATTGCAAGTGTTAGTGGAATCTTAAGGATCATGGTACTTCCAACACCCTTGATACTTTCGATTTCCAGACTTCCGCCTACGCTTTGAATATTGGATACTACAACATCCATTCCAACGCCACGGCCAGAGTACTCAGTTACAGATTTATTGGTAGAGAAACCTGGCAAAGTAATAAACTGGAATACTTCCCTGTCTGTATAACTACTTTCCGCACGTCCTGGCTCTAAAAGTCCCTGCATTCTTGCCTTTGCCAAAATCTGCTCACGGTCCAATCCGCCACCATTATCCGTAACACTAATCCATACCTTACCAGACTCTGTTTTAGCAGATAATGTAACCTTACCCTTGCTGATTTTTCCTGCCGCTGCTCGTTCTGCCTTACTTTCAATTCCATGATCAACGGAATTACGAACCAGATGCATGAGTGGATCTGAGATATGCTCGATAATGTTCTTATCCACTTCTGTGGTATCTCCTACCATCTCAAACTCAACGTCCTTGTCCAGCTTACGAGACATATCAAAGACGATACGATTCATCTTCTGGAAGGTCGCGGTAAGTGGTACCATTCGCATACTCATAATGACATTCTGAAGGTCGGTTGAAATCTTACTCATCTGAGCTGCTGCCTTGTTGAAGTTATCAAGACTAAGCCCTGGAACCTTAAGATCTGGATTCTGAAGTACAACGGACTGTGAAATAACAAGCTCTCCAATCAAATCCATAAGCTGATCCATCTTCGCAATGTCAACACTGATGTAAGAAGTTTTTTCTGTTTTCTTTGGCTTATCCTTTGCCAGTTTTTTCGCCTGGCCTGGAGCCTTTGCCGCGATAACGAAGTCACCAGGTACATATTCTTTCTCAGGCTCTGCCGCCTTCTGCTCTGCTCTTCCCTGGATTTCTTCTACAGAGGACTCAAGATCAATGCGGATTTCTGATCCGACACTATCAAAGCCCATCTTATATTCTTTTTCTGTACACTCATAGACATCGACTTTTTCTAAGTCATATCCTGGAACAACGATATCACGAATAGCAGCTTCATCCTTCTGGGTCTGAAGCATAATCTTAAAGCCATTCTCAAGAATCTCCTGTGCACTGCTCGGATTTGAAACAATATCATCTGGTGTAAAAATGATATCTTCTGCAAGCTGCTTTAATGCATGCACGGTCTTAAAGGCATGCATGTTTGCCATTTCAATATCTGGCATATAGGTCAGATATACTTTGAAATAATGACTACCGCTTTGCGCTACAGGTGCAATATAAAACTGTGTAGGCTCCTCGTGTACATTTTCCTTCACAGTACCTGGCTTGCCACCCTTAATTTTTGTTAAGAAATCATCAAGTTCCGCTACCAGGTCTGTTGCATCTCCGTCTGCACTTTCGCCATCTGAAAGCTTATCCATCTCGCCTGTAATAAAGTCAGACACACTAAGAACAAGACCAATCAGTTCCTGATGTGGTACATTCTTTGGCTTGGACTCTCTTAGGAAATAGAAAACATCTTCCAGCTTATGCGAAGCCTTTGTAATTTCATCGAACATCATGATTCCCGATGATCCCTTAATGGTGTGCATCGTACGGAAAATTTCATTGATGCTATCTTCATCGAAACTGTCAGCATCCTTCTGCCCCAATACCATTTCCTGAAGGGTCTCTAACAGCTGCTGGTTCTCATAGAGATATACGTCAAGCATATCCCCTGTGTTGAATTCCTCTGCCATCTGTCTCCCCCTTCTAAATCAATCCAAGCTTCTTAAGTGCCTGCTCGAAACGATCTTGATCAATTGGCTTTCCAGAGTACACACTACAGCCCAAATCAAAGGCCATTTTAACATTCTTCTCATCATTCAAGGCAGTGGTCATAATCACCTTAACCTGCTTTTCTGCTGGAATGTTGTGATCCTTTTCCAAATTGCGGATACCCATAAGTGCCTGATAACCATCCATAACTGGCATCATGATATCAAGACAAGCCAAATCGTATGGCTCATCATCTTCAAGCGCCATCATAAAGGCGTCTACAGCCTCCATGCCATCTACGGTTACATCACACTCCCCATACTTTGACAAGAAACTTGCCATAAACTTTCTTGTTGCGTAATCGTCTTCTGCTAATAAAATCTTCATCTTCCTTCTCCTTCTTATAACTTATTCAAAATCTGATAGGTTTTTCCGGCTATTTCATCTAGTTTCATTTGAAATTCTACTGCACCAAGATCATATGCGACCTTTGGCATACCATACACAACACAAGTAGACTCATCCTGACCAATGGTGTGAGCACCTGCGTCACGCATCGCCTTAAGTCCCTTTGCACCATCGCCGCCCATACCAGTAAGTATAATGCCTACCGCACGATTCCCTGCTGTTTTGGCAACTGAGTGAAAAAGTACATCCACGGAAGGACAATGTCCATTGACCTTTGGTCCTTCTTTAAGGCTAACAAAATATTCATTGCCCTTTTTACAAAGCTCCATCTGTTTATCTCCGCCTGGTGCAAGTAAGACAAGTCCTGGCAGAACCTTATCGCCATCCTGTGCTTCTTTGACCCGCACACGGCTTCGATCGTTCAGACGCTGCGCATACATGGAGGTGAAACCTGGTGGCATATGCTGCACGATAACGGTTCCTGGAATGTCTGGCCCGAAACCCTTAATGACATTCGCAATCGCCTCGGTTCCACCTGTAGAAGCACCAATTGCAACAATGAGCTGCTCATTGCCCTTAACAGAAGGTCTAGACTCCGCCTCAGCCTCACGCTTTTTCTTATATTCCCCAATCTTTGCAATGGAAGCGATTTTAATTTTAACCGGAAGTTCGGTACTGATGAACTCCTCAATTTGTGCCTTGCTTGCATGTGCTGGTTTACACACAAAGTCAACTGCGCCTGCATTCATGGCATCAAATACTTTTTCGCTCAAGGAGCTTACCATTACAACCGGAAGTGGATACTGTGGCATCAACTTTTGCAAGAACTCAATCCCACTCATTTTTGGTAATTCCACATCAAGGGTCATAACATCGGGCTTATACTCGATAATCATGTCCCTTGCTTCATAGGGATCCCTCGCTGCCGCAACCACTTCGATTCCCGGATCTGCATTTAATTTCTGCACCATTAGTTCGCGGAAAACCAATGAATCTTCCACAACAAGCACTCGAATCTTGCGCATTGCCTACTTCTCCGCCTTTCTAAAAATGGATGGTTGAATCATTTCAAATGGTATCACGGTTCGATCAATGGTCTCTGTTCGGCCAATGAATAGATATCCACCTGGTTCCATCACATCGTATACTTTTCTCAACAATTCATTCTTGGTTTCCTGGTCAAAATAAATCATAACGTTTCTAAGGAAAACCACATGCATTTTCCGCTTGAACGGAAATGCATCCATCAGATTAAACTTTCGGAACAATACTTCCTTTTTCAAATCATCGGATACCACATACATATCTTCCTGCTTACGGAAATATCTGCGCTTCCATGTATCCGGAACCACCTGCATGGCTTCCTCCGAATAACATCCTGCCACTGCCTTTTGCAGGGCCTCTGTAGAAATATCAGTGGCCAAAACCTTGGTATCCCAATCCTTGGCTTCCAGTCCGAAGTAATCCTGTAAAAGCATCGCCAGCATATATGGCTCTTCCCCTGTGGATGCTGCGCCACACCAAATGCACAAATCCTTTTTTCTTCCCTCTTTGTCCTTCCAATAAGGGAGCACTGTGCTTTTTAGGTAATCAAAGTGTTCAAACTCTCGCATGAAGAAGGTGTGATTGGTCGTTAGCAGAGCCACTAGCTTACGCTCCAAATCTCCAGTGATATCTTCTTCTACTGCATTCATGTATTCCTCGTAGGTCTTCCAACCACCTAGGTTTACGTAATTTTCCAGTCGTCCGTTTACAATTTCCTTTTTACGGAACATGTCGATTCCATACTTTTGCTTCAGGAAGGTAGCAATCCGCTGGAATTCGTTGTCTGTCATTCTCATGTTGCTATTCCCTATACCAAAATCTTACTAATTTTCTGAAGCACCTCTACAATGTCTGGATTGTAGCGTTTGCCTGAATCTGCAGCCATAAGTTCTAGCGCCTTTTCCCCTGAGAAAGCCTCACGATAAATTCGGCCTTCTGTCAAAGAACAATACGAACCAGCGACGGCAACGATCTGTGCGGACAGCGGAATCTCATTTTCCTTAAGTCCATCTGGATATCCTGTGCCATCCCAATTCTCATGATGCGATCTTGCAATTTGCCCTGACATACTGATAAATCCGTTAAAATCCGTACCATCCTCAATATCCGCCAAAATGCGAGCGCCAACCTCAGGATGGGTCTTTACCAATGCCCATTCCTCTTCCGTCAGTTCTTCTTTCTTCTGCAGGATATGCGTCGGAATCGATACATTTCCTAAATCACAAAGAGGAGCTGCCTTTGCAATGGTATCAATAAAGCTGTCCGAAATAATCATGTCAAACTTTGGAGACAGCTGCATAGCCTCTGCCAAAGTTCTACTGTTCTTCACCAAGCGTTCCATGTGCGTCTCGTCATAAGCCGCGTTGGCACGGGCCACACGAATCAAGGCATATAACACAGCACTCTTTTCACGCTCAATTTGCATTCTATGCTCTGTAACAGATGCCTGAAGCTTACGATTCAAATCAAGCAGATTGCGATTAACCTCTGTAAGATTCATGTGAAGGGCGATTCTTGCTTTCACAACCTCTGGAATAAATGGCTTAGTCACATAATCTGCACCACCAAGTTCAAAGCCCTTTACAACATCTGCAGGATCGTCAAAGGCTGAGATAAAAATAATTGGAATATCTCTGGTCTTCGCATTTCCCTTCATGAGTTCACAGAACTCAAAACCATCCATCACCGGCATAGCAATATCTGAAATCACAAGAGAGACTTCAAACTTTTCTACAATTTTGATGGCCTGTGCACCATTCTCTGTAAGAATTGGCTGATACCCCATCTCCGCCACGATATCCTTAAGGACAAAGCGGTTGGTATCAACATCATCTATAATTAAAATCCGTGGTGTATTTTCTCCCATGGAATTCTCTCCTCCAACTACGAAACTCCATTTTCAAACGCACTCGCAAGCAAGGTCTTAAGCTTGTCATATGCATCCACCGTCTTATCATGGTCTGCCTTTTGCACTGCCATCTTAAGACGTAAGCAACCTCTCTTTACATCATCCGGGCCATTCTCTAACAGCTTACGGACTGCTTCCATGAACAGCTCCGCCTTTTCCCAGTTGTCCATTTCCACACAAAGAATAAGTTTGGACATTTTACGTTCCAATTCTTCTTTGTTCTCATCAGAACCAAATTCACATAGTCCACCTTCGCCCATGTCATGGAACTCAGACATCTTGGCTGCCTGCTCCTGACCACTCATAACCATATCTCCAGCACCTGCCTCATCCTGTGGCAAATCTACCCAGATATGGAAGGAGAACATAGATCCCTTTCCCGGCTCACTTTCTACTTGAATACTACCATCCATCATTTCTACCAGCTGCTTGGAAATATTAAGTCCAAGTCCAGTTCCACCAAATCTTCGAGAAATGGAAGCATCCACCTGTGAAAAACTCTTAAATAATTTATCCTGTCCTTCTTTGCTGATACCAATACCCGTATCAATTACGAGGAAGAACAGTTCCATTCGATTTCCAATTTGCGAGGTCTTAATTGCCTCGAGTACAACACGACCAATGGAAGTAAACTTCGTCGCATTGGACAAAAGGTTGTTAAGTATCTGCACAATGCGAAGCTCATCTCCCACAATTTTCTCTGGAATATCAGGAGAGATACTAACAAGGAAATCTACACCTTTTTCCACCAGCTTATTCTTGTGGGTGGAATAGACATAATCAATCATGTCACGGAATACAAACTCTCTGGATTCCAAAGTAAACTTTCCTGCATCCAACTTGGAAAAATCCAAAATGTTATTGATAATGGCATTCATATCT
>JAZQQA010000044.1:0-16254 GCA_045628825.1 Agathobacter sp. | reverse complement strand
ACGGCGTCGGTCTGTCCTTCCTGGCTATTAAGCTCAGCAATCATTCGATTACCAATTTGTTCTTTGATGACCTTACGACTAGACTCTGCACTAATTGTTGTTTATATAATCAATGCAAGAAGAATTACTGCCATTAATATTGCTAGCATTCGAACCGCTATACTTTTAAACTTCATACAATGTCCCCCTAGGCATATTATTCTCTATGTAGGTATTTTACCACATAGAACCAGGAATAAAATAGCAAAAAGTAAAAAAACCTGCATGCGATTGCAATGCAGGTTTTTATAATACTAGCGTTTTACACCCTTGGTATCACGGTTTCCAATGTGAAGTCTATTAAGGCTCATCTCCTTACCCTTCACCTCGATAATCTCATTATCTCCATCGGCAAGCAGATAGATTTCCTGCAGTTCGTCACCCTTATCCAGCTTCATGCCTCTTACACCAGCAGCGGCCTTTTTCTTCTCTGGAATCTGGTCCACTGGAATTCGAAGGAATACTTCCTTCTTCGAGCGCATTACGATAGTCTCACTTCCTGTGATGACCTCTGCAATCAGAAGCTCATCGTCATCTGCAAGCTTGGTTGCAGCAGTAGTCTTCTTTGCCACATCGAACTCTACACCCTCTGTGACCTTAATCAGACCGGACTTCACGCCAAAGATCATCTTCTTACCCATCATATCTGCGAGACTACAAATAGATACATAGTGTTCTACATTCGAATCATAGTTACTGATGGTATCAATTGGTTTGCCCTTATCCTTTGCTTTGCAAAGTGGTACATCCTTGACTTTCATCATATGCATATTGCCCTTGTCTGTAAAAATGCAAAGGCGTCCAAGGCTACGTACCTTAAGGACATATTTATTCTCAGCATCCAATGCATCGCGATTACGCTCATAGGTCGCTACTTCAAGCACCTTTGCATAGCCAAAGCGATCCATACAGAAGATTAAGTCCTTCTCTTCTTCTGGCTTTTCTACTACAACAGCCTCTTCTAACTGTGCAATCTCGGTACGACGTTCTCTTGCATACTCCTTCTTGAAGCCCTGAAGCTCCTTGATGATGACCTTGGCCATAGAAGAACGATGCTCTAAGATATCTGAGTAATTTGCAATATTGGCAAGTGTCGTCTCATGGTCTTTCATCAAAGCATCAATTTCCAGACCAATCAAACGATACAGACGCATCTTAAGAATTTCATCTGCCTGCTTCTCGGTAAAATGAAGCTGCTTTGCCATCTTCTCAGATTCCTTAGACTTAAGCTTAATCTTAGAGATGTCACCCTGTGTAAGACAAGCCTTAGCATCTGCAACACTGGTAGATCCACGAAGAATCTCGATAATCAAATCGATGACATTGCATGCCTCAATGAGACCTTCCTGGATTTCCTTCTTGTCCAATTCCTTGGCAAGTAAGGTCTTATATTTTCTAGTTGCAATCTCATACTGGAAGTTCACATGATGACGGATAATTGGCACGATACCAAGAGTCTCTGGTCTTCCATTTGCAACAGCAAGCATATTGACACCAAAGGTATCCTCAAGCTTGGTCTTCTTGTATAAGAGGTTCTTAAGTGCCTCTACATCCGCGCCCTTCTTCAGGTCTAAGACGATACGAATATCCTCTCCTGCAGACTGGTTGGTAATATCTACAATATCACTGGTCTTCTTGGTCTCAACAAGGGTATAGACATCATTTAAGAACTTACCAATGTTGGCACCAATCATGGTGTATGGAATCTCTGTGATAACAAGACGCTCCTTGCCACCCTTAAGCTTCTCATACTCCACTTTTCCACGAATCTTAATCTTTCCTGCACCAGTCTCATAGATTTCCAGAAGTTCTTCCTGGTTGGCTACGATACCACCTGTTGGGAAGTCTGGTCCTGGAATGATCTGCATCATCTCTGCTGTGGTAATGTCTGGATTCTTCATGTAGGCAATGACACCATCAATACACTCAGCCACATTGTGTGGTGGAATGGAGGTTGCCATACCAACTGCGATACCCTCTGCACCATTGATGAGAAGGTTCGGGAGCTTCACTGGAAGAACCACTGGCTCCTTTTCTGTCTCATCGTAGTTTGGAATAAAATCGACTACATCTTTATCAAGGTCAGCAAGGTATGCTTCCTGTGTTACCTTCTGAAGTCTTGCTTCTGTGTAACGCATAGCAGCGGCGCCGTCTCCTTCGATGGAACCAAAGTTACCATGTCCATCCACAAGTGGCAGACCTTCCTTGAAATCCTGGCTCATCACGACCATGGCACCATAGATTGAACTATCGCCATGTGGATGATATTTACCCATGGTATCACCGACGATACGAGCGGATTTCTTGTATGGCTTGTCGTACTTTACGCCAAGTTCGCTCATATCGTAGAGAATTCTTCTTTGTACTGGCTTGAAACCATCCCTGACATCAGGAAGGGCTCTCGCAATGATTACGCTCATGGCGTAATCGATATATGATTTTTGTAAATGGTCCGAATATTCGGTCTGAATAATTTGCTCTTCAGCCATTTGTTATGTCTCCTCTTCCTCTGTCTCTATACGTCAAGAATTGCATCATTTGCATGCTCGTAAATAAATGCCTTTCTTGGTGGCACATCGGTACCCATCAGAAGTGATGTGGTCTCAGATGCCAGACGTCCGTCCTCGATCTCGATACGACGAAGTTTACGTCTCTCTGGGTCCATGGTCGTCTCCCAAAGCTGGTCCTTATCCATTTCTCCAAGTCCCTTATAACGCTGTAAGGTAAAATTGCCAGTGTGGGTTCTACGATAGCGCTCAAGCTCTGCATCATCGTAGAGATACTTCTCCTCTCCCTTACTTGGGATCACCTTGTAAAGTGGTGGCATTGCCACATATACATGTCCTTCAAAAATCAGCTCTGGCATAAAGCGATAGAACAAGGTAAGAAGCAGTGTTGAGATATGGGCACCATCCACGTCGGCATCGGCCATGATAATAATCTTGTCATAGCGAAGCTTGGTGATATCAAAGTCGTTACCATATCCTTCTGAGAAGCCACAACCAAAAGCATTGATCATGGTTTTGATTTCTGCATTGCCAAGCACCTTATCGTTACTTGCTTTCTCAACGTTTAGAATCTTACCACGGATTGGTAAAATCGCTTGATACATACGCTTTCTTGCATATTTTGCTGAGCCACCAGCGAAATCTCCCTCGACGATGAAGATTTCACACTTTTCTGCGTCACGGCTCTCACAGTTTGCAAGCTTACCATTGGAATCAAAGGAGAATTTCTGCTTGGTAAGCAGATTGGTCTTAGCCTTCTCCTCAGACTTACGAATCTTTGCGGCCTTCTCTGCACAAGAGATAACAGCCTTAAGGATTTCGACATTACGGTCAAAGAAAAGCTGAATCTCATCACCTACCACCTTTGCCGTAACACGGGATGCATCCTGGTTATCCAGCTTGGTCTTGGTCTGTCCTTCGAATCGTGGATCTGGATGCTTGATGGATACGATGGCTGTCATACCATTTCTGACATCGGCACCCGTAAAGTTGGCATCCTTTTCCTTTAAGATTCCAAGTTCTCTTGCATAGTTATTGATAACGGTAGTAAAGATGGTCTTAAAGCCTGTGATATGCGAACCACCCTCTGAGTTATAGATGTTGTTACAGAATCCAAGGATATCTTCATGGAACTCTGAGGTGTACTGGAAGGCACACTGTACTTCAATGCCCTCACTCTCGCCACTGATGAAAATAACATCGTGAAGTGGCTCATTTTCCTTGTTCATATCCTTAACAAATCCCACAAGTCCTTCTGGCTCGTGGAACTCGATATGCTCTACCTCTTCCCCTCTTCGATCCTCATATACGATGGTAAGATTTGGGTTCAGGTATGCAGTCTCATGCATACGACTCTTGACTTCATCTTCCTTGAATCTGGTCTTCTCGAAGATCTCTGGGTCTGGAAGGAAATTAATCTTGGTACCCGTCTTCTTGGTCTTGCCAAGAACAGGAAGCAATCCCTTTTCCAGCTTAATGGTAGGAACGCCTCTCTCATAACGGTCGTGATGTACAAAGCCTTCTCTGCTAATCTCGATGTCCATATAGACAGAAAGGGCGTTTACAACGGAAGAACCTACACCATGAAGACCACCAGAGGTCTTATATGCATTGTTGTCAAATTTTCCACCTGCGTGAAGGGTTGTAAATACGACACGGGCTGCGGATACACCCTTTGCGTGCATACCAACAGGGATACCTCGTCCGTTATCCTCAACGGTACATGAGCCATCCTTTTCCAATGTAACCCAAATGGTATCACATACACCTGCCAAATGTTCATCGACTGAGTTGTCGACAATCTCATAAATCAGGTGATTGAGACCCTTTCTCGAGGTACTTCCAATATACATACCAGGGCGGACACGAACCGCCTCAAGTCCTTCTAATACGGCAATACTTTTCTCATCATATGCCTGCTTTGCCATAGCTACTATACTCCTTTTTCTCTTGTTGCTCTGCTATGAGCAATTACCATTGTTGCAATCTTGAAGGTCAAGGCATCATCAAACTTACGGATATCAAGACCGATTGCTTTTTCGATACGCTCGAGACGATACACCAGGGTATTACGGTGCAGATACAGCTGTCTCGCCGTCTCCGAAATATTCAAATTGTTCTCAAAGAACATAGAAATGGTAGACATCGCTTCCTCATCATCAAGGATATCTGGAATCTTGTCTCCAAATACTTCTTTTATATACATATCACACAGACTCATAGGAAGCTGGTAAATCAGACGTCCGATTCCAAGCTTGCTATAAGAAATGGTGTCATGTTCTAAGTAAAATACGCGGCTTACCTCCAGTGCCATCTTGGCTTCCTGGTAGGACTGGGCCAATTCCTGCAGCTGACTGGTCACATTACCATAGCCCACACGAACACGAATCATCGCCTCCATGTGAATACTATCTACAAGGCTTGCAGCAATGCCTTCCAGCTCCTCCTCTAGATCCTTTGGCGCAATCTGCGACACGTCCTTGATTAAGACAACACTATGCTCATCCAAAGAGGTCACAAAATCGCCTGCACGAAGATCAGACAGATTCTTCACGAGTTCAATGACCATATCATTGGACTTCTTTCCCGTGTCAATGACAAAGGCTACACGTGGAGATGCCTCTACATGAAGCTTCTTGGCATAGGAAATCATATCGACCGCAAGCATATTGCCAAGGAGGATGTTCTGGATAAAATTGGTCCTGTCATACATACCCGTGGCAGCGTTCACCACCCCACGAATCTGCGCGCATCCCATTTTTCCAAGGGTAAGCATCTCAGGATGCTCGCCTCTTAACACCAAGACGTATTCTGGGTTGGCATCAATAAGCACCTTAAACAATGCAAATTCTCTTGTGATATTTACGTCGGGCTCATCCAGGGTAAAAAGCGCTACCTCCTGGCCTAGTCCATCATCCTCTCCTGTGGAGCTACACACAAAGCCACCCGTCGTCGTATAGAGATATACCTCTAAATCCGTAATATCTGCAATTTCCTTACATGCACTCTGCAATTTTTGATTGGTTCGCATATTCGCCATACGTTTCCCTCTCTATGTCTGACATAATAAAGAAAACCGGGTGTAAATTAATACACCCGGTAAAATTTACCACTAATTATATTAGCGAATTGACCTATGAATGTCAAGGTATAATGAACAAATGTTCGAACTAGTGACTAGTTGGTAATTGTCTGCTCAGAATCCTTATCAAATACATGAATCTTGTTAACATCGATAGCAAGCTTGATGTGATCGCCGTAACGAGCTGGAGTATCAGATGCAACACGTGCTGTCATGTTAGCGCCAGCGATTGTGTAGTAAAGTAATACTTCTGCACCAAGTAACTCGTATCCAGTAACATCTGACTCAACAACTGCAGAAGAAGCTGCAACTGCATCAGCAGCGTCTGTGATATCTTCTGGTCTGATACCGAAGATAACGTCCTTTCCGCCGTATCCACCAGCGATTAACTTCTCAGCCTTAGCTGCTGGAAGCTCGATTGTGTAGTTGTCGAACTGGAGGCAAGCCTTTGCTCCATCAACAAGACACTTAGCTTCTACGAAGTTCATCTGTGGTGATCCAATGAATCCAGCAACGAAGAGGTTGTTTGGCTGGTTGTAAAGCTTCTGTGGTGAATCAACCTGCATGATAACGCCGTCCTTAAGAACAACGATTCTGGTACCAAGTGTCATAGCCTCGGTCTGATCATGTGTAACGTAGATGATGGTTGCGCCAAGTCTGTTGTGAAGAGAAGCGATCTCAGATCTCATCTGTACACGGAGCTTAGCATCAAGGTTTGAAAGAGGCTCGTCCATAAGGAATACCTTAGGGTTACGAACGATAGCACGTCCCATAGCAACACGCTGTCTCTGTCCACCTGAAAGAGCCTTTGGCTTACGATCAAGTAACTTCTCAAGGTCAAGAATTCTAGCTGCTTCTTCTACCTTAGCCTTGATCTCATCCTTTGGTACCTTACGAAGCTTAAGACCGAATGCCATGTTGTCAAATACGGTCATATGTGGGTAAAGAGCGTAGTTCTGGAATACCATTGCGATATCACGATCCTTTGGCTCTACATCGTTCATTCTCTTTCCATCGATGAAGAGATCACCTGAAGAAATCTCCTCAAGACCAGCGATCATACGAAGGGTTGTTGACTTACCACATCCTGAAGGTCCTACGAAGATGATGAATTCCTTATCTTCTACTTCAAGGTTGAAGTCCTTAACAGCTTCAAAGCCGTTATCATACTTCTTGCAAATGTTCTTCATTGATAAACTTGCCATTTTAAAAATCCTCCTAAAAAAATTCAAAATTATGCGCCTTGGCGCTCAACTAAGATTATATTACACAAGAGGCAGCAAATATACCATTGTCAAAACGCCAAAATATAAAAGGCACCTTCGTCAAGTTGACGAGGCGCCCCACATTTAGTTCTTTCCTGTACTTCCAAATCCACCACGATCTGCATTCTCAAGGTGTGCTACCTCTTCAAACTGAATCTTTGGCTGATTCTCCATAATACGGAACTGACAGATACGATCATTGACATGAATAACGGTATCTCTTGTTGCATATACTGGCATTCTCCACATATCATTATCGCCACAGTAAGAGCAGTCGATGATGCCCATGCTGTTGGCCTGGATAAGTCCCCAGGTCTTAAAGGTTGAGCTTCTTGGCACCACATGCGCTTCATATCCCTTTGGAAGCTCCATTGCAACACCAAGTGGAATCAGCTTAAACTCGCCTGCCTTAAGCTCCACTTCTTCCGAAGCACGCAGGTCAATCCAATCGCTTTTTCCGTCAATATAATCAAGACGCTCTATGGCATCTGTAAAGTACTTAATACGAATCTTCTCCATCACTTTTCCCCTTATGAATTCTTCTTGAATAAATACACCTTGCTCTCAGAGTGTGTTGCAAGACGCTTAATGTTGGCTCTGTGTCTCCAGATGGCCATTGCGGTAAAGCAGGCTGCCACAACATCAAACTCGATGTTATACATTGGAGCAACCCCAAGGAGCAGCATGTGGTTAGCAATCACAACTCCTACAAGGAATACCGTCACAATGACGACAGATCCAAGGGACACATAATGTGTGATAGCAAAAATGATAATGAATACCACAACACAGATGAGTGCAATCCATGGGCAAAGTGCTAACATAACGCCGAAGGTACTTGCGATACCCTTACCACCACGGAAGCCCATATAAAATGGATAGTTGTGACCAAGCACTACTCCAAAGCCTGCATATAACTCCAGAAGCTTCAGTGCATCTGCACCTACCATACCAGAAAGCAATACGCCAAAAAGAAGTCTCGCACACAAAATTGCAAGGATGGACTTCATACAGTCCCCAAAGAAGGTAATGGCACCAGCCTTGGTTCCAAGCACACGAAGGCTATTGGTAGTTCCTGCATTGCCGCTTCCCTTGGTACGAATATCGATTCCCTGGGTCTTACCATAGATAAAGCCTGTCTGAAACAGACCAAATGCATATCCAATTACGATACAAATGAGTCGAGCTGCGATTATCATTCCTTATCTTCCTTTCGCTCACGAGTAATAAACTTAAGGGCAGTACCTCTGAATCCAAAGGTATCACGGATGCGGTTCTCAAGATATCTGGTATATGAGAAGTGCATCAGGTTCTTGTCATTGACAAATACAACGAATGTTGGTGGCTTTACTGCTGCCTGGGTCACATAGTAAATCTTAAGTCTCTTACCCTTATCGGTTGGTGGCTGCTGCATCGCAACTGCCTCTGTTACGATTTCATTGAGAACACCAGTACCAACACGCATCGCATTGTTCTCTCTTACTACATCGATGGTCTCAAAGATCTTACCAAGACGCTGTCCTGTTTTTACAGAGATAAACAAAATCTCTGCGTAATTGAGGAAGCTTAAGACATCACGAATATCCTGGGTGAACTTCTTCACAGAATCATTGTCCTTCTCGATGGCATCCCACTTATTCACAGCAATGATAATACCCTTGCCTCTCTCATGGGCGATACCTGCAATCTTGGCATCCTGCTCCGTAACACCTTCTGTAGCATCAATCATAATAATGGCAACATCGCATCTTTCTACTGCTGCCACTGCACGAATAATCGAAAAACGCTCGATTTCATCCTTAATCTTATTCTTACGACGAAGTCCTGCGGTATCAATAAAGACATAGTCCTGTCCGTTATAGCGCACATTGGTATCAATGGCATCACGGGTGGTGCCTGCGATATCAGATACAATCACACGGTCCTCCTGAGCCAGCTTATTGATAAGAGAAGACTTACCTACATTTGGCTTACCAATGATGGCGATCTTAGGTCTCTCGTCTTCCTCCTCAACACCAGCACGATCTGGGAAGTACTTAACAACTTCGTCAAGCATATCACCAAGACCCAGACGGTCAGTAGAAGAAATTGGATGTGGTTCTCCGATTCCAAGGTTGTAGAACTCATATACATCTGCCATGTACTTCTCAAAGCTATCTACCTTATTGACTACAAGGACGATTGGCTTGTGAGAACGACGAAGCATATCTGCGACCTTTGAATCCGAATCCTGAAGTCCCTGATGCACATCCGTAAGGAAAATGATAACATCCGCAGTATCAATGGCGATCTGCGCCTGCTCTCTCATCTGCGACAGGATAATATCTGAACTGTCTGGCTCGATACCACCAGTATCAATCATCGTAAAGTTGTAATTTAACCATGACACATCTGCATAGATACGGTCACGGGTAACACCAGGGGTATCCTTTACAATGGAGATACGCTCCCCGGCCAATGTATTAAACAAAGTAGATTTTCCAACGTTTGGACGGCCTACAATGGCCACGATTGGTTTACTCATATTTACCTCCTTCGGTAATAAAAAAGGGATTAGTTTTCAATCCCCAGCATCGACTCAAACAGGTCTTTGCCGCTTGATTTTACAATAACAATCGGTGTCTGTAAAGTATCCTCCACATCGTTCACATAGATGTCGTCAAGGAATACATATTCCCCCATACGAAGCATATTCACAGGAATGGAAACAAAAGCACCAAGGTCTTTTTCCTTAAGCTGTGCGATTAGATCCTGTCCAGTTACCAGTCCAGAAACCGTAATCATCTCCCCAAAGAAATCGTTACGAATGGCCACAACCTCCACCTCATACTCTGGGAACTCTGCCATGAACTTATCCGCCATCTCCTGAATAAATGGAGCCGCAAGCCTTCCGCTTGCCATGGTAATATGGATTTTTCCTGACAGATCATACTCTGGATTCACAATGGAAATGGCTTCTTTTCCTCTTGCCCTGGTATCCTCTTTGTCCTTACAGCCTTCTCTTAAGGCTTCCGTAAACTCTGTCATCAAAAGGCGAAGCATACCAACGCCATTCTCTAGCTGAATATAACCGTCATACCGCTCTTCCTCAGGAAGTGGAAGCTCTGCGGTCAGATACCACTCATCACTGGCCTGCACGAAATGCACCCCATGGCGCTCCATACAAATCTTCTGCCACTTCTCAATGATGGCAATGGTGGCTCTTGCATCCTCCTTGTTAAAAGGCTCTAACTGACACAGCCCCTCACGGAACTTGGATAATCCAACAGGAACAACCGAAAGGCTTTGCATATATGGAAGATATTCTGCCAGATCACGGATGGACCGCTCCAACTCTTCTCCATCATTGTAGCCCTTGCATAGCACAATCTGTCCATTCATCTCAATGCCCGCTTCATATAGCGTCCGAATCTTCTTAAGGGCCTCTCCTGCAAAACGGTTGTGAAGCATCTCTACACGCAGTTCTGGGTTCGTGGTCTGCACAGAGATATTGATTGGTGCCAGCTTATAGTCAATGATACGCTGCAAATCCTTATCCTTCATATTGGTTAAGGTCACATAGTTGCCCTGTAAAAAGGATAGTCTGGAATCATCATCCTTAAAGTACAAGGTCTCTCGCATGCCTGGTGGCATCTGGTCGATGAAACAGAAGATGCATTTGTTGGAGCACGACTTGTAGTCGTCCATAAGTCCATTCTCGAAGACGATGCCAAGATCCTCATGGTAGTCTTTTTCGATCTCAAGCTCCCACTCTTCGCCGTTTTGCTTTTGGACTAAGACTTCTAAGTAATCATCGTTGATAAGATAATGGTAGTCGAAGACATCCTCAATCTCTTTTCCATTAATGGAAAGGAGGATATCCCCTGGTTCAAGCTCCATCTCTTCTGCAATGCTACCGGATTCAATTGTGCTAATTACATGCTGCTTCTTATTCAATCCATACTCCTATCGCCACAAAAGGGCATAATCCATAGGTAGTTTACTATAAATGTGTGCCATTTGCCACAAAAATATAAAAAAAGAGACATTCTTTCAAATGTCCCTTTTCCTCGTATTCCTATCCACGGATATAGCCTTCCCCAGGTATTACCGTAGATAATTCATCTTCGCTTTCAATGATACCCTGCTCAATCAAAGCCTGAATCGTATGCTTACAATCCTTACCAAAGCCTATAAAGGCACTGGCTTCCTCTGTCACATAATTGTCGTACACACTAGTCGAGAACATGCTAAAGGAATCATCATAAAAGTCTTCGTGGGAAGCAGACTCCCTACGGAATCCACTCAAGTACAGGTTGGCAGCAAAGGCTCCCTCGACTGCTTCAAAGCCACTCTTTGCATCCATGTTGTTGTACTTCTGCAAATTGCCCTCCCGAATGTCCTGCTGCACTGCTGCTGCAATAATTGGCGCAGCGTCCTCTCCGATGGCATGTGATTTGTAATTATCCCAATTCTCATCGTAGGTAGCCAGCTCTCCCTCTGAAAAATGCGATACATCATCCTGCATTGGGTAAAAGAGATGGTCAATGTAGTACTCTGGCTTATTCTCAAGCTCCGATACCTTGCTTAGAATCTCTACACTCTCATCACGGAATGGGATCACATAGCTTCTTCGAACATGTCTACCATTCTTAAGATTGTAGCTAATATCAATGGTCGTGCCATACTCACCAAAATCCTTTTTGTCATGGGTATCCAGATATGCAATGATTTCCTTATGCATCGCAATGATATCTGCCTTTGCGTCTGGTGAATGGTCTGTATTCAAAGGATACGAATTATATATATGCGCATAGGTTAAGTCATTCTCATTTGGAATAAGACGTGATTCCCTGTCTGCAAGCGTGTTCATGCCAAAGAAAAAGACTAAGGTAAAACACAGGAATGCAAAAGCCTCTCGACAAAGTGTCTTATCTCCGATACGGAAATTCTTACGAAGTAGCATCTCTGCAATACAAAAGCAAGCTGCTCCTCCAATGAGAAGTACAATTGCAAAAAGGAGTGGTGAATTATCATCCGTCACCATGCTAAGGAAGCTTCCTGCCATATAGGCAAAACATACGCCTCCACAAAGACCAAGTCCCCAGCGGAACACCGGTTTAAGGAAGGACACCGTAATAAGATCCCCCGCCTGCTCCACATTGCGCTTGCGATAGATAACAAAGGCAATCACCATAAACACAATGCCCACCAGTCCATAGATCGCTGCTGTCCAGCCACCATGGAAGGTCATGCCATCGCAGACATAATAATCCAGACTTGGATCATATACCATATGGCGTCTGAACTTAAGGTCTGCGCACAAACGATAGATTGGAGTTAGAAAACTAAGCTTAGAACTATTCAGATTCATAATGTCATAATCTGCAATTCCAAAGCCAAGATAGCATATGGTATAACGCATAATCACGCGCATTCCGTAGTAGAACAGGTGCACAATCAAGTAATACACAGGAAGTGCAAAGAGCTGACCTGTTAGCATGGCACAGAATACTGCAAGACCATACATAATAAATGTAACTGCAATCCCAACGAGAAGCCAGATGCCAAAGAACTCAACTGCCACTACACCAAAGCCAAGGCAGATAAATACATTGAGCAAAAAGCATACCACCATTGGGGCAATCATAAAGGTCAAACCTGAAATCAGATTGGTTCCAAACAGTTCCGATCTGGTCAAAGGAAAAGCATGCATCATATTGGCACTACGGCTACTATACAGATAATTAAACAGTGCCATAGCGGTAAGAACAGACATAAAGGCCATTCCAATGATGAGTACATCAAATTCCAGAATGGTTGAAATATTAAACAAAATTTCCGAATCCGTAAATCCGCAGCCCAGTCTTCGGTCTCTCGATAATGTCACCCACAGATTCAAAGGTCCCGCCAAGAGCTGCACAGCAAAATAGACGCTCCAGATTGGCCAATAGAGCTTTGCATTTTTCATCATGAGCTTACGGTTAAAAAAGGATATCTTTGACTTCATAGTCTTTTCCTCCCATCTCATAGATAAAGATTTCTTCTAGGGTAAGCGGAAGCACATCCACAATACTTAAGTGATTGCCTTCTGTCATAATTGCCCCTGCTGCCTCCTTTGGATTGCCCTTCACAATCATGGTATACACGCGACCCGTATTGGACATATGAAGCACCTCAAACTCTGGCGGAAGCTTTGGCATACCGCTTTGGCAAGCCACCTGAATCTTGCTGATATTGCCCTGGAGCTCGGAAAGGGAACGCTCGATGATGACCTCTCCCTTATTCATAATGCCCACATGATCACAGACATCCTCAAGCTCACGCAAATTGTGCGAAGACACAAGAACCGTCATACCACGGCTTTCAACCTCTGCAATCATAAGGCTCCAAATCTGACGACGCATTACTGGGTCCAAGCCATCCACTGGCTCATCCAGAATCATAAGCTCAGGCTTGCTACACAGACAAAGCCAAAAGGCCACCTGCTTTTGCATACCCTTGGACAACTGTCTGATATTGTGACGCATATCAATATTTGGGAAGAATTCCTGCAAATGCATGAACTGCTTCTCATCGAAGTTTGGATACATATCCTTGTAAAAATGCATCATCTCCTTGGTATCCGCCTGAAGGAAGTAAAACAGGTCATCTGGAATGTATCCAATTTTGCTCTTCACCTCCACATTTTCATAGACTGGCTTCCCATCAATTAGGATTTCTCCTGCATCCTGACGATACACACCCGTCAAATGACGAATCAAGGTAGACTTTCCAGCACCATTTGGTCCAACGAGTCCATAGATATGGCCACGCTCTACATGCATATTGACACCATTTAAGGCTTTGAACCCATCAAAGGATTTCTCTAAACCAGTTACACTAATCATGCTTCTTCTCCTTCTCTAATTCCTCTACCCGTTCTAAGATTGTCTGTGGCTCTACTCTCAGATACAAAAGTTCTGAAACCACTTCATCCAATTTTCCAAGCAGGACTGCACGTCTTGCTACCAACTCTTCTCGCTCCTCTGCCACGAAGGTTCCCCTTCCGTTCTCCGTAAAAAGATACCCCTCTGCCTCAAGCTCTCTGTAAGCCTTGGCTATAGTATTGGGATTGATTGCAAGTGTTGACGCCAGTTCTCGCACCGATGGAAGCTTCTCTCCAGGCGCTAAGGCCCCAAGCACCACCAGTCTTCGAATGGAATCCTTCACCTGCTCATATATTGGCTTGGAATCACGATAGTTTAATTGAATCATCAAATGCACCTCTTCTACAATGGCTTCTGCCATCATACCCCCAAAAATAAAAAACTCAATGCATGAAGTGTATTACTACACCTCATACATTGAGTGTATCACATCGGGTCATACATACAAGGAAGAATCCCGAAACAAATTCTTAAGATATCCTTAATCCTACTGGATGTAGGTTGCTAACAGCTTGAGTGTGTTTTCTGCACCATCTCTGTGGCTTCTCTCATAGCCATGGCTTGCGTATACGCCAGCGCCAATGAGACCATGGCGAATATCATATCCTGCCACCAAGGTACAGTCGACGTCTGAACCATAGAATGGATAGATATCCACCGCATAGTCAGCTCCTGCCTTCTTTGCAGCCTCAATGAGTCCTGATACCACTTCGTAGTTGTATGGTCCACGGGAATCCTTGGCACAGATGGATACCTGGCGCTCCGTACAGGTAAGTCCATCACCAACACAGCCCATATCCACAGAAATCATCTCTTTTACTCCAGCTGGAAGAGAAGCTGCTCCACCGTGTCCAACCTCCTCATATACGGTGATATGATTGTAGATGCGACGCTTTGGTACAATACCTTCTTCCTTCATCATTTTTGCAAGGCCAAGAAGAATACCAACGCTTAATTTGTCATCCAGGAAACGACTCTTAATATAGCCAGTCTCTGTAATACGAGTACGAGGCTCGAAGCATACAATGTCGCCATTCTCAATGCCAAGAGCTCTGGTCTCCTCTGCATTTGTGGTAAAGGCATCGATGACAACCTCCATATCCTTATAGGTACGCTTGGTATCGTTGTAATCGCCGTTTACATGTACACTGGCATCATTAAGCTGGAAGGTTCCTTCAAAAATGCCATTGTTCTTGGTTACAATGCGCACATTTTCTCCCTCTGCATTATTGGCATTCATGCCACCCAGTGGAGTCACACGAAGACGGCCATTGCCTTTGATCTCACAAACCATACCACCCAAGGTATCTGCGTGAGCTGCAAGCATCAGTCCATCTGCTACGTCTTCCCCGCCAAGGTCTACGATAACACCACCCTTAACGGTCACGGTAGGAGCATAACCCAAAGCCTCGTACTCCTTACATACAAATTCCACTGCCTCTTTGGTATATCCAGTAGGACTGTCGATTGCAAGCAGTCTTGTTGTGACGTCCATGATATAATCCGTATACTTTTTGAAATCCATCTCTTTATCCTCTTTTCTTCTACTCCCCGTGGGAGATATTTACTTTAACATTAAAAAAGCACCAAGGTTTCCTCTTTTTCCCTGACTCTTCCTGTGGGAAAACAGATAGTCCCCATTGCAGCAGGTGCATAGATTGGTAATCGCAAGATGTTCTAAAAGAATTCCCGCCTCCCTAAGCACAATCTCATTGCTCTTTTGCAAATCCAGCTGATAATGCCCATTGTGCTTATTGATTAGGATTGCTTCCTCGTGGCCAATCTCCTCGATAAACTGCTCTGCCACCTCATCACTAATCTCATAGCAATCCTGACAGATAGAGGGACCTATGGCTGCATACACATCCTCTGGTCTTGTTCCAAAGGCGTCCTTCATGCGCTCCAAGGTCACCTGTCCCATACGAGCCACTGTGCCACGCCAACCACTATGGCTAAGTCCTATGGCCTTATGCACAGGATCCACAAAGTACAGTGGCACACAATCTGCATAAAAGGTTGCAAGGCAAAGCCCTGGCACATCCGTAATTAGCCCATCCACATCGGTGTAGGGTCTTGGCTTTGTGATGCCATTTCCCCCATCCTCTGTGTATACCTGCCTCACATTGGTGGTATGGGTCTGATCTGAGGTCACAATATGGGCACAGTCCGTTCCCATCACCTGGGCTACGCGCCGGTAGTTTTCCATGACCGCATCCGCATCATCCCCTCTGGTAAAGCTTAGATTGAGGGAAGTAAAAATCCCCTCACTGACACCACCCTCCCTGGTGGTAAAGCAGTGGTTTACAAGCCCCAGGGACGAAAGAAGTGGATAGGACAAATAGGGAAATTCATACCCCTCTTCCTTTTCCACCTTAAGTTCCATGGATGCACTCTCATTTTTCCAAACCAAATCACTGGTCTTCATACGATAATTTCCTAACTGACCGCCCTAT